>JAYTGQ010000861.1:0-3543 GCA_043733345.1 Schlesneria sp. | reverse complement strand
CTCGCTTGCCCGTAAACGCCGTTGAAAAAGGGGCAAGCGAGACGCTGACCCGACGTTTTCAACAGGCCGACTCGGTGGTGAACGAGTGTCGTTCCTATTTGTCAGGAGATCGAAATGAGTTGGCATGATCGAATCGCAATCGAACCGAAGATTCTTGGTGGTAAACCTGTCATTCGTGGGACCAGGCTAGCCGTGGAGTTTCTTGTCGAGTTGTTGGCTGAAGGGTGGACTCACGAAGATGTGCTGCGGAACTACCCGCAACTCGTCGAAGAGGACATTCAAGCCGCATTGCATTACGCGACGGAGCGATTGAAGTTGGAACAGGTTTATCCTTTGACGGCGTAGCCGATGTCAAAATTTCTGGCCGATGAGAACGTGCCCCGCGATGCCGTTGAGTCCGCTCGAACAACCGGCATCGATCTCACATGGATCAAGGAGTTGATGCCGGGTGCCCACGACGAATCTGTACTCGCGATGTCCGTTGCTGAGGAGCGTGTCTTGGTGACGTTTGACAAGGACTTCGGTGCGTTGGCATTCCAGCGTGGCGCAACAGCCAGTTGCGGCATCATTCTGTTCAGGCTACGACCATCCTCGGCCGAGTATCTCAGCCGGTTCGTTGTCGCAGTGTTGAGCAGCTCAATGGTCTGGGCCGGGCACTTCAGTGTGGCAGAACAGGGCCGATTGCGAGTGATCCCGTTGAAGTAGCCTGAAGCCATTCGCTCGCTCCTAAACTTGGAAAAACAACCCACATGTCGTTTGAAGTCATCCTCAGTTCGATCTTATTCGGCAGTGCAGTCGCGCTGTTCGTGTGGGCGAGTGAGCCGTTTGTGCGGCGGGTGCTGGATTGGATTGAGGCCGATCATCGGCAGAAGCTGAAGAAGTTGCGGGTCTATCCCCGACACTTGCGGGCCTCGATCATCGCGTGGTGGGCGTTGGTGATCGCTCTTTTTTTGACGATGACGCTGGTGTTCGACATCCCCGTCCTCGGACTGCTGCTGTCGGTGCTGTTACTCGTGCTGCCGTGGTACATGTTGAAGCGATGGACCGAGCAGCGGCGAGCGATGATCGAAGATCAGTTGGCCGACTCGATGGTCTCGTTGTCGAGTGCCATCAAGGCGGGGCTGTCGCTGGCTCAGGCTTTAGAAATTCTGGCCAAGCAAAGTCCGAAGCCGATCAGCCAGGAGTTCGGTCAGATCGTGGCCGAGTACCAAATGGGCAAGACGCTAGAAAAATGCCTCGACGAAGCGCGTGCCCGGTTGAGGAGCGAGAACTTCGCCCTCTTCGCCGCTGCCATGCAGGCCAGTCGCGACAGCGGCGGCAAGCTGAACGAGACCGTCGAGCGGATCGCGATCTCTGTCCGCGAGATGCAGCGGCTAGAGCGAAAAGTCATGGCCGACACGTCTCAGGCTCGCACGTCCGCCCTCTACATGGCCCTCGTTCCAATCGCGATCCTTGCCATCTATTACTTCGTCGTGGACCCGGTCAACACTGAGAAACTCTTCACGACGGTCCTCGGCCAAATCTTTCTCTGTACGTCGATCGTCCTCAACGTGACCGCCTACCTGTGGGCGCGGCACATCCTCAATCCGGACATCTGACGTAGACCGGACCCCTTGGTCCGGTCGTCAATAACGGTCCGAATCAAGAGAACATGGCCACACAGAATGTGTGGTTCGGTATCCAACACAGCGCGGCTTCACTTCGTTCCGCCGCAACCAAAGTGAAAGGCACGGCCCTTAGAAACGTAGAGGACGCGGAGATCGCAGAGAATGCTAGGGAGTACCGTCCCCATGAATTTCCCCTCTCCGCGTCCTCTGCGTTCTCTGCGTTTCTACCCTCCTATTTGACCACACTCAAAAGCGATCGGAACTAAAAAATGCACCGCCCTTAAAATCTGCGCGCCCGCCGAAGAAACAAAACGAGAGTAGTACGAAACGCCCCCCTCACTCTCTCCCCGCCCGTTTTTGTTTCTGATGTCAATGCCGGGCGTTGGGACAGGAGAATGAACATTGAATCCGCGTGTGATTGTCATCGGCGGCGGGGTCATCGGGACCGCGTGTGCCTATTACCTCAATCGGTCCGGCTGGCAGGTGACGATTGTTGAGCAGAGCCGGTTCGCAGGCGGGGCGTCTCACGCGAACTGCGGCTTCGTTTGCCCGAGTCATGTCTTGCCGCTGGCCGGTCCCGGTGTGATGGCCAAGACGTTGAAGGCGATGCTCAGCCCGAACTCGGCGTTTTCGATCAAGCCCCGGTTCGATCCCGCCTTGTGGAGCTGGCTGCTGCAGTTCGCTCGTCGCTGTAACGAGCGAGACATGCTGGCGGCAGGCCGCACGATTCAAGAACTGCTGAACACCTCGCGCCGTCTGTACGACGAACTGTTCGCGACCGAGTCGCTCGACGCCGAGTGGCAGACGCGCGGGCTGCTCTTTCCGTTTCTGACGAAGGGTGCGATGGACCACTACGCGCACACTGACCAGTTGCTCGGCGAACAATTCGGGATGCGCGCCGTGCGTTACGACGGCGATGACGTGGCGAAGTTGGAACCGGCGCTCAAACTCGGTCTGGCAGGCGGCTGGCACTACGAGGGGGACGCGCATCTGCGGCCTGACAAACTGATGTCGTCGTGGCGACGGCTGCTCGAAGCGCGCGGCGTCACCGTGCTGGAGCAGTGCGAGTTGACCGGCTTCTCGTCGGGCGAGGCATCGCGCGCATCTGCGGCCCTCACATCCAAGGGCGAGCTGCCCGCCGAAGCCTTCGTTGTGGCGACCGGTGCGTGGACGCCGCTCCTCAATCGAGAACTCGGCTGCAAGGTTCCCATTCAGCCGGGCAAGGGCTATTCGATCACGATGCCTCGCCCGAAAGTCTGCCCGACGATCCCGCTGATCTTTGAAGAACATCGTGTCGCCGTGACGCCGATGCCGTCGGGCTATCGCCTCGGTTCGATCATGGAGTTCGCGGGCTACGATCGGACGATCAACCCGCGCAAGATCGAGATGCTCCGCGCGGGAGCGAGCCACTATCTGCTCGAACCCACCGCCGAGCCAGTCGTCGAACAGTGGTACGGCTGGAGACCGATGACGCCCGACAGCCTGCCGATCATTCGCCGCAGCCCGGCTCGCAACAACGTCGTGATCGCCGCCGGCCACAACATGCTCGGCCTGTCGATGGCTCCCGCCACCGGACAGCGCGTCGCACAGATGCTCTGTTCCGGCTGAACCGGCCGGTGACGGCCCGGCTTCTGTGGTGCATTCGCTCCGCGAATGCGTTGGCATTTCCGACAGAAGTGGTGAGCCGGGCGGCGTCAGCCCAATGGCACTCACTTTGAATTTTGTTGATGGCATGGCGTTTGCGCCAGGGGATTCCTTCCTCATTGGAAGGAGTCATTTTGGCATGGATGCGTTTTCGGATGTGCCGGTGGAGGCGGGTTGTGAGGCGGAGTTTGATCGGGCGTTTGAGTTGTTGCTCAAGCTGGTCGATCTCCGTCGGGCGGATGAGATCATGCCGTTGGGGCCGGGGGCGGTTGACACGGCCAGTGTGGTGTTG
>JAYTGQ010000860.1:0-9560 GCA_043733345.1 Schlesneria sp. | reverse complement strand
GGAACCCGTTCAGGATCAGTTCCCGATGGCCGCGCAGGGTCTGGGCCACTTTCTTCAGGGGGCCAGGCGGGAACGCATCACGCGCGTCGTCCACCTGTCGAGCAACTGGCCCGCCCAGGCGGGACTGGCGTAGCAGCCTGTTGAAAAAGGGAATAGAAGCCTGAAGCGCGAGCGAAGGATGTCGTAAATGCGGACGAATTAGGCTCAGAAATCCTTCGCTCGCGCTTCAGGCTTCTATTTTCAACAGGCGGCTAGCGCCTTGCCGCTCACGGGAAGTTATTGCGTGCCAGTTCCTTACTTTACTAACCCGCAGTGTGAGCGAGGGCGATGACATGAGACGTTTCCCCTTGTTTCCCTCGCTTACGCTGCGGGTTACTGAGGTAAAGTAAGTGCCATTGGGCGCTAGCCGCCGGTCATGCCGGAAATCACCGGCGGCTAGCGCCTTGCCGCTCACATCACGCAACTTTCAACACGAATGGCGGAGAACCAGAATTCAAAACGACCGTGATCGCGGATGAGGGCGAGGGCGAGCAACTGGACCGCGTGGGTGCGAGCGCGTGGGTGCGAGCGCGTGACACGGACGAGACGCAGTACGCCGTCTCGATCTCGCGTGGGCCGTGTGGGTCCGCTCGCGCACCACGCGGCAGACGGGCTTCACTCCGAGCCAATCGGTGTGGCGATTCAGCGAGGTCGTGGTGGCGAGGGTTCGCTTCTCAAGGCGACCGGGGACCTCGTCCAGCTCAGCGGGGTTTGTGCCAATGTCCCCCGCGTTGGGACTAGCCGCAATACCGTTCAATTAGTCATCACGATGGTGTCTGTAAAGTGTTTCGAGAGTCTTGACGGGGACTTGTGTGTGGCTCGTTTCTTGGGCCATTTGGACATTTTGCGTTTGATGACTCGGGGGTTGATGCGGTTGCGGCGCGGTGGGAGTTGCTCGTGTTGCAGTTCTCCGATCAGCGCGGCGTACCAGGCGGCGAAGGATTGAGGCGTGTGATGTTGGCATTCGGGCAGGCGGCATTTCAGCACGCGGAAGCAGCCGCTGAACGACAGGCGGTCCGGGTCCAGTTTCAGGGGTCGGGCCGCTTCGACCATCCGCGCGCGGATCACGAAGTGGGCCAGCGACAGCCCGGTCTTTCTTTTAGAGAAATGGCAATTCCTGGCGCACACCGTCGGGACTTTCGCTGCGGAGGTTCGCGGGTTTCTCGGCGCGCACCGGATCCTGATGGGTCTTCTGTTCGTCGAACACCAACTCGATCTCCCAGCGTTCGTGGTAGCCGGTGATCAGGTCGAGTGCGGCGTACAGCAGCGGGTTCAGCAGCGTGGTGATCAGGCGGTGCGTCTGTCCGTGTCCGGTGCGTTGCGGATCGTCCAGCGTGTACTCGATCACGCGAACTTCGAGGCCGTTGCGGTCCTTTTGACGGGCATCGGTTGTGGGGTAGATCTTGGCGATGTACGAGCCGTCGGGCAGGTCGCGCACCCGCTTCAGCACGAGCGACTTCTTCACGCGCACGAGCAGTTGAATCTGGCGGGAAATCAGCGTCTTCCAGTCCTCGTAGCAGAAGAACCCCCGGTCTTCCGTGAGCAGCGCATCGGCGGGAATCTGATCGAACAGCCGCCGCGCCAGCGTCTGCTCGCCCTCGTGCAACCCGCCGCTGACCAGGGCTACTTCGGCGTGCGTGCCCACCTCGATCAGACGGACCTTGCGGACCTGCGGAAAGGCCCCGTCGCCCCGGCCTCCGGTGGGTCGCCCGAACGCCTCCGCATTGGCCGCGCTGTCGGGGACATCCAGGACCGGCTGTTGAGAGAACACCGTCCCGTCGATCGCCATCCAACGCAGCCCCTGGTAGAACGCGCCCGGTGGGTCGGCGGTGGCCAGCGGTCGCACAATGTCGGCGTGCAGTTGCCTCACCGGTTCGACCCCCAGCCGCTGCCGCGCCTCGCACAAACTGGACCGCTCCGGCGTCGGCTCGCCCTCCCGCCCCCCGCCGACACTCCTTGAAGACCTGACGAATCGGCACGCCGGTAAACACCCCATCGCAATCACGACCCACAACATCACGTCGTGAGTCAGCAGGCACGACCGCTCATTCACCCGCCCGGTCTTCAGGGCCATCGCCTTTTTCACAGTAGGGTGGGACAAGCTCGCTTCGAGCGCCGGCCCACCATCTGAAAACGTCGAGAAATCATGGTGGGCCGGCGCGACGAAGCGCCGCTGGTCCCACCCTACAGGTTCCTCAGACCCAACAAGGCGATGGCCCCGCCCGGTCTTGGCCAACGCTTGCCGAATCCGCTCCGGAGTGACCACACTCTCCAAGCTCGCCAACCGGTCCAAGCAGCGCCCGGACTCATCCACAGAAAACGTCGAGCTTCCCTGCTCACGCATCGCCACAGTCTCCTTGTTTGCCTTGGGACGTTACCTATCACAAGGTAGCAGGAGACTGTGGCGTGCACTTAGACGAACGGTATTGTGGCTTGTCCCGGTGACTCGACGGCTTTTGCACTACTTCTTGTTGAGGTATGCGAGTAGTGCAAAAGCCGTTGAACCACCGAGGTGAACTCGGTGGCGGGGTGTTCTTGGTGTTGCCGCTCGCACAAGCGGCTCGCGCCGACTGCAGTCATGCCACCGCAGCCGCTTTCTCGGCAGTCCAATCGAATACAAGACATCAAGCACACTTTCAAAATCGCCGAGGTCGTCGGCGTCTTCAGAATCGTCGTCGCTGTTGACCATGCGGTCGAAGAACGTGGAGGGCGGCAACTGCTTCTGGTCCCCGGCCACCACCAGTTGGCGTCCGCGATAAACCGCACCGATGGCATCCCACGGGAGCACCTGCGAAGCCTCGTCAAAGATGAGGATATCGAATGGAAACTCGGGCGATTCCAGGTACGTGCTGACCGCGAGCGGACTCATCATCCTGCACGGCTGGAGTCGGACGAGTCGATTCGGCACGCGAGCGAAACGCGGTCGCCACGGCAGGTGTCGCTACTTCTGGTTGACTTCGCGCGGGGTGGCCCGACTTGATCCGCCAGCCACGTTGGACGTGCCACGGCTGCGGACACCTTCGTTTGGGAAACTTGATGCGGTTGAGTCAAGTTTCGTAGCCATGCTCGCCAGAGCGTGGGGACTGTGGGACATCACCCACGCTCTGGCGAGCGTGGCTACGGTCTGAGGCGAAGCCCTCGCTGGAGTCCTCGGAGAAGCAGTGCCGAGGGAGTGTCAACGTCCGATCACACTGCTTCTCCGATTCTCCGAGGACTCCGAAGCAGTGGCACGCCTCAACTTCAAAAGCGGCCCGAGCCGGGCCACCCAGCCAAACCTGGCCCGTCGTCAATCGCCGGGCCGAACGGCAACCGAACGACGGGATAGCTCGTGAGCACGCCCGTGCCGCGTTGCCAGTAGTACAGGTGGGCGTAGTAAAACGCCGTGTGGAGCCGCACCTTTCCGACCAACTTGCCGCCGGCTGCGGCGATGATGTCGCAGATCAATGTCTTGGCTTGTTCGCGGTCGTTTCTCATCTCCGTGGCTCCCTTGGTTGGCCGATCCTACCTTTTACTTCAAGGATCGGCTACGCGGACAACGCTGGCCCGGTACGCTCAAGCGTTGGGGAAGCGAGTGGAGGTTCGCGTCGTCGATGCTGCGGACCAGCCACTTCGCCAACCCGCCAAGCAGAAGCCAACCGCCCGCAAGTCTGTGAAGTGAGACTCCAGCCACGGCCATCCCGCCCGTTGCCATCGCGACTCAACGAGCAAACCAGCAACGGCTGAGCGGTGTAGGGCCGGTTGCACCGGCCTATTGCGTGTGATTCAATCCGGCCAGTGGAACCGGCCCTACACCAACTTTGACGACAGGATGGCTCTGAGATGAAAATTGACTTGGCGATCTTCGGCATCTGTTTTGTGATGGTGGGTTGTGGCGGTCGCGATGAGGCGGCGGTCGCGGTTGGCGGCGGTGAGACAGAAGTGCGCTCGGTGTCTGTTGTCGCGCCGGACATTGAGACTGTGCGGAGGCAGTTCGGTGGGATCGGCTGTTTCTTCGGTGAAATGCAGCAGAACGAGGGCAAGAGGTATCGGACGGTCATGTCGATGTATGGCCCATGTTCGGTCCTGTTGGTGGCCGAGAAGGCCACCTTTGAAGACTGCTCGATGATCTCGGAAATGAACTGGTCGGACGATCGCAAGAATCACGACGAAGTCGTTTGGCGGATGGGGCAGGTCATTGATGCGGTCTGTGTCGAGTCCGAACGAGCCGCGGTCAAGGCTTGGTTAGCCAAGTGGAATCTTCCCAAGGTGACGCAGCAGGCCGAGACCCCGAGTTGGGAGGCTCGAAAGTCTGGTTTGCGATTCAGTTTCGACGCTTTCTTGGAGAACGAGCGTGTGATTCGGAAATTTAGCTTCAGTCCATTGAGTTCATGAGGAGTGGGATGAACCTGTCATCGGTAGGCCCCCGGTTGTTCGGTTCTTCCGGCACGGTGGGGTGGCCTAACGCGGTTGTCCAACCGCGCCGTTTGCGTTCTGGAAAACAAAAAAACACGTATCTACACTATCTATTCATGGAGACAGGATCGACTTGTGTAGCGAATCGTCGTTTTGAAATAGATCGGTGCGACTTGTAGTGGCTTGAGGTGGACGAGGCGTTTGTGAGTGTTGCGAAGCCGGTGTATCGGGCAACTCATTCCGGCGAGATCGTGATTGCTCGCCCCGCCGATGCAACCCGTGGAACCAACGCGGAATTGAAATCCCGCCCGTGGACCGTAGCCTTGTCGCAACGGGTGCGGTTCAGTGTTGCAACGCTGGCCCGCTGAAATCGGCGCGGGAGAGAGTGAGCGTTCCAAGTTCCGCTCGCTCTCCCGTGCGGCCCGCTTCCTGAACTTGGAGTCTTTCAACAATGGATCCATGTGATTCTTCGACGGGCGAGATTGAGGCCGCCGCGAAGTTCATGGGGCGTTTGGAGGCGTTCCGGCGGACTGTCGCCGCCGTATTCGACTTCATCCGTCACGAGCATCAAAACAAACGCCACATTCCCTTCGCCATTGACCGTTTCGCCACGGCGTTGGGCAGGTTGTGCTTCGACAACAGAGTGCCCAACTTAAAACATGTCGAGAAGCTTTTGACGGCTGCGGCGCGGCCAGCCGACGAGTTGGTCGTCATTCGGTACCGGTGGACTGACGAGCCGGAGGATTTCCAGGTTCAGTCTCGAACTGCTCACGAAGTTGCGTTCGTGGTAACGGGCGAGAGCGGTCACGCTGGTGATAAGCTGCTCTGGAGTTGCTTGATTGCGGAACTGGAACTTCCAGGCGATTGCAGTGCGACTGTGTTTTGGGAATCGTTTAGGGAGCGGCGGGGAGCCGTCAATTTCAATTCCTTGGATATTGATCCAGAGGGAGCGGCGAACGCCCGTTTCGCTGCTCAATGTGTCTTGAAGCATCGCGCAATTGTCGCCACAACGTTGAAACGGCTTGTTTGGGATTGCGATGCCGCTCAGCGGTTGTTGGATCGGATGGAATGGGAGTACGAACTCATCGAAGGGTTTCTGTACCGACAGTCGCCAGACGCAATTCAGCGGCTTGTCGGCTCACCTCATGAAGCGGCTTTCGAGATAGCCAAGCTGAACGCGAAGTCGGGTTCAACAGCCGAGCCGGTTTCGTACACACCGGCAATGGGCATCCATGCTGCGATTGACCCATACTGCGCGGTGCAGCTTGAACCGCCGAAAGAGGCGCTCGACGCCATCAGCGAATTTGCCAAAACGCCATCGCCCACGCCCGACGCGAACAACCCGTTCGCGCCCGCCTCTGCCGGGACAACGACGCTCGACGCTCGGAACGGCGACGAAGTGCTGGCGATTCCGAAGCAGTACCTGTCCGGCTGGCCGGACATTCTTGAAGCCGTCGGACTCAAGAACAACGACACCGACAAGAACAAAGTGTTGAGTCTCAACAAGCGATACCAAGGGCCAATTCCCAAAGTCGGACGAGGTGGAAAACCGCGCGTTGAGAAGGGCAAACTGCTCGATTGGTGGAACGGGTTGGAAGAGAAGTTTCAGGCCAGCGATGCGGCTCGGAAAGACAAGGCTTCGGCTGCCGCGTCGGCATTGGTCCAACAAGCGAAAGCCGTCTACATCTCGTACAAGTGCGGCGATGACACCGACGCCGGTCGCGAACGCGAAGCCTTCATCGACCGACTGGACACCTCACTTCAAACTGCCGGATACAACGTCCGCCGAGACAAGCGGGACATCGGCTACAAGGATTTGATCGACAAGTTCATGGACGAACTCGCACGTGGCCATTGCATCGTCGTGGTGCTCGGCGATCAGTACCTGCGTTCACGATTCTGCATGGACGAACTCGTCCGGATTTACCTGAATCACAACTTCTGCAAACGAATCGTCCCAGTTGTGCTACCCGACGTGGCCGGCCTCACTCCGATGCGGCGAATGGAGTACGTCGAGTTCTGGCGCGAACAACAAGTTGAACACCAGCAAGCATACGCACTCAACCTCGGTGGCATCAGTCACGAAGGTTTCTCAGACTTCGATCGCGTCCGCCGAATTGCACAGAATTGTGATGCTGCGTTGAGTCACATCTTCGCCATGAACTGCCTCAACCAAGCTCAGCTCGAAGCCAAAGACTTCCAGATCTTGAAGCAGGCCATTGACGAGCGAATGGAGGAAACTTCCGCCCAAGCGGGAAAGCCGTGACTGGTCGATGATCTCGACCGCGACTTCGCTTCGCCGAGAGGCGCGGTTGATACCGATCTTCCCCGAAATGAAACCGTACGTCGAAGACAGGCACGAACTGGTTCCCGCAGGAACCGAGTTGGTGTTGCCGACGCTCAGACGACCGGGCGCAGCGACGATCGACGGAGAAATGAACGGCCTCAAAGGTTGTCGGCAAACTGACGCAGAGCGGCCACGGTGTGAGGCAACTCTTGCCGCTCCATCGGCATTCCGTTTGAACAGCGATAGAATCCGCTGTGGACCAAAACCGCGAACGCTCAGACGTGACGGAGGACGCAGTGCCTGATGCCGATCTGTTGAGAATCCAGGAATTGCCTGCCGACGAATATCGTGGTGGCTCTGGAGAAATGCGAAAGTTTCATCTGGAGTTTCTTGGCAAGACTCCCAGCCAACCGTTTCCGTACACAATCGCGAATGAGGTCGTGTCGAGCCATCTTGGCAATGTTCTCGGTTTCAACATCCCGGTGGTTCTCCCGCACCGAATCGACGGTGAGCCGCTCGCGTTGGTACTGTGGATGAAACCCGCCGCTCGCCAGCAGGAGGGTCCACCGTTGACCAGCCGGGCCTTGAAAGAATTCGTCGAGTCCCATGATGAAGAGATTCATGGAGCCATCATCCTCGACTTGTACCTCGGGAACTCAGACCGATCCTTCGGCCCCGAACGACGCAACATCGCCGTTGACGAGACCGGCCGGTTACTCTTATTTGACTTTGGAAACTCGCTCTTCTACCGGCAGCGAGAGCATGTCGGAATCGAAGCTGGAATCCCCCGACTGGATGCGGTCGAGCAGGATTTGAGGAACATGTTCGACAAGCAGGAAAAAAACCCGCAGAACTACTACTTCCAACTCCTTCGCAATTGGGGGCTGGTCGAAAAATGGTGTCAGCGGCTCGAACAATTACCCGACTACGTCATTGAATCCGCCGTACAGAGAGTACCCAGCGACATCGAACCGCCGAACAATGCCGAGCGGATTCGATTGGTGGATTTTCTGAAACAGCGACGCCACGATCTTCTGCGTCAGATTCGCAGCAACACAGACCTGTTTCCCGGCCTTCCCAAAGGAGGTCAATCATGAACGACCTGCATTACGCCCTGATCCGCTTCGTTCCCGACATGGCCCGCATGGAGCCGATTAACTTTGGCGTGGTCCTGCAAGGTTTCGGGAAAATCGACTTCAAACTCAATCCGAACTTCGCCAGACGGAAGGACGTTGAGACGCCGGTTTTTCAACAGTGGCGTGACTTTCTCGTCGAAGAAATTCGCGGTGAGCCGATGCCGCTCTTCCAACCGCAAAAGCACTCGGTTGAATTCCTGACGCATCTCGCGAATCTGTGCGAGCAAACCGTCTCCATGAGCAGACCTCTTTTCGTTTCGGCGAAGAAGGACGAGTCGTTCGAGGATGTGCTGGAGTCACTCTTCACGAAGCTGGTGCTTCCGCCGGAGTCACCCAAGCCGGATCACATGCCGCGCCCTACGAGCCGGTTCCGAGGGATTGAGGATGAGAAGCAATTCCTCAGGCGTGGAATGCGGAAGCATCCCTACTTGACGCACCCCGGCGACAAGCGATGGAACGCCTACCGCCAACTGCTGAATGGGGAGAACATCGTGATCGATAAGGTTGAGGTTCAAAACAATGTCGGACTGACCGCCGATGAGATTCAGAAGCTGGCGAGTGGAGTCGAGTCGTTTTTGGACCGGTTCCTTGTGTCATCAACGCCAGCGATCCCAAAGTACTACCTCTTGGCCGATGACCTCAAAGAGAAATTCACGGACCAGAGCGACGGCGACTACAACGCCATGAAGGACGAGTTGGATTGCGTCATCAAGACTGTTGAGAGCCGGGGTGGCTTGGTTCTGCGTCGTGCCGAAGAGGTTGTCGATCTCGCGAACCTGATCGACAACAAACTGCCGCAGATGGCAGACGCCGGGAAGTTCTGACGGCGAATGATCGGGCCAACACCATCCGGTCAACTTTGATGCCCAGCAGCGATCGATCGCTGCTGCGGGTAGGTACTTGTGAACTCGGACAAACCGTAATTCACAATGAGTCTTGGCGAATGGCACACGAACTCGCCGGGTGCCACTGGCGGTGGCTTTGAACCGCCAGTGTTTTCAAAGATCACTGGCGAGCGAAGCCCCTCGCCAGTGGCACCCGCGCGCTGACATGCTGAGCCATGTCTTCGACATGAACAGCCTCAACCAAGCTCAGCTCGAAGCCAACGACTTCCGGCTCTTGAAGCAGGCCATCGACGAGCGAATGGAGGAACCTTCCGCCCAAGCGGGAAGGCCGTGACTGGTCGATGATTTCGACCGCGACTTCGCTTCGCCGAGTGACATGGTTGGTTCCGATCTTCTCCGAACTGAAACCGTACATGAAAGACATGCACGAACTGGTATCGGTGGGAACCGAGTTCGTGTTGCCGACGCTCAGACGACCGGGCGCAGCGACGATCGACGGAGAAATGAACGGCCTCAAAGGTTGTCGGCGAACTGACGCAGGGCTTCCACGGTCTGGCGGAGTTCCTGCCGCTCCAAGAGGGCGAGATATTCGTCCACGGTGAAGGGCGGATTCTGGAGACTCCGCCGATGCGTTTGAGCCGCCTGGCAGACAGTGGCGAGATCAAGGTCCAACAGTTGGCGGATGAACTCGTCGGGATGCTGTGCGGCGATGCCGTAAGCGGCCAGCACGAAATAACGTACTCGCCCGTAGGATGGACGCCTCGTCCGTCCGGCAGCGTTCGGACGGACGAGGCGTCCATCCTACGGGTAAACCAAGACTTGCCGCTCGCCTAAGCGGCCAGCGTGTTCGCCGGGAAATCC
>JAYTGQ010000859.1:0-9565 GCA_043733345.1 Schlesneria sp. | reverse complement strand
ATTACGCCGTGTTTTGAACAACACCAACCCGAAGCGTGAGCGAGGACGGATGTCGCTCGACTCTCGTCCTCGCTCACGCTTCGGGTTGGTGTTGTTCTGGGACAAGTTCTAAGCGTCTCGCTTGCCGGACAGCGTGTTGAAGAACCGTAGGATGGACGCCTCGTCCGTCCGTTTCCAATTGATCCAATTGAGTTTCGCTCGGACGAGGCGTCCAAGCTACGTTTTTCAACAAGCTGCGAACTTGCAATAAAAAAGGGCAAGCCGGAGGCTCACCCCTACGTTTTCAATCGACGGTGAGTCGTGTCCGAACACGGCGTCATTTTGAGCCGGCATCGGCGACGCGGACGATCAGCACGCGCTGCTTTGGGATGCCGTTGTCATCGCGGCAGAAGAAGAGCTGGCCCATCGATTCGGGCTGGTCGGGAGCGGCGGTGATGATCGCGACTTCACCGACGTTCATCGTCAGGCTGAACTGATGCGCGTGCTTCGCGTCCACGTTTTGACGGCTGCGATACGCCCAGCCTTCGTCGGTCGGAGTGTGGCGGACACGATGCTCGCCGTGATGAATCTCGGGCTGAAAATCGATTCGCACCCAGCCCTCCTGCAACCGTTCCGACTTCATCCGGAACAGGCTGCGGGCATTCTGATATTCGTGCCGCTTCGATTGGTCGCCTTGCACGATCACCACTTGGCAGGCCTCGTGTTCCTCACCGGTTTGGACTTCGGTATCGATCCCCGGCGGCAGGATTTTGCGATTGCCGACCAGCGGCATCGTTCCGTTGGGACCGACATTGGAACTGGATGTTGCCGTCGCTCCCACCAAGCCCAGCAGAGTCTGAACGGTCGGCGGGAGGCTCGAACCCACATGCCCGACGCGAAAGCCGTTTTGTCGCAAGAGATCGCGCGTCTCAGCGGAGATGGCGGCGATTTGATCGACCTCGCGCCAGAGCATCGATCCCAGCAACGGATCGTCAGCCGGTCGTTCGATGAAGAGGACTTCGAGTTGAATGGCCTCGCGCGAAGCTTGAATCGGTGGCAGAGACGGTCGCCGCGATTCGACTCGGCTGACAGCATCGCTCGCGGGGAAAACAGAACAGCCCATCAGTGTCGAGACCGCGAGCGCGACTGCCATCCAAGGCAGCCCGCGATACAAAGCGGCGAGATTGACTTGGAATGACACGCGCGGGTCCGAACGGACGAGGATCGAAGCGAAAGACAGGCGGAGGGCGGGCGGGAATCTAGGTGCGTCCCTGAATCATGTCAATTTGAGATGTTTCAGCGAGAGATGCGGCGATGGGGTCCAACCCATGCTTCCTCGCGCGACCACGGATGAGACATTGGCCTCATATCGCTCGCTATCGTCAGGCTTCGATGAGCGGGTACGACATTTCGCCGTGCGTTGCCTCACGCATCGTCGGTCTCAGAAGTTTCGACCACCGTCACGCTCGAATACTCGACGGGCGGGAACCTGCTGAAATCGACTTCGGGCGGAACACGAACACGGCGGATCATCTCGCGGCGGTGGGATTGCCACACGGCGTAGCCCAGCAGGAAGACGATCAGTCCGACACTGAAGTACGTTTCCAGAGCGACGGCTTGAGTCACGTATTTCGGCGGACTTGGACGCCATTCGACTTCACCGGCGAGCAGCAGCGGCGCTTTGCGAGTCACGTCCTGCGCGTCGTAGCCGTACATCTTGAGGAAGTATCCGGTCAGCCGAACCTCTTCGTTCAGGTCTCCACCGACAGCCAACTTCTGCGGCTTGCTGGTGAAGACGATCACCGTGGGATTGCTCTGGCCATCTGCGGTGTACAGCCAGCCTTCATAGGCTTCGCCGATGCCGAGCGAGTTCCGGCCGGGATCGAACTTGGTCAGTTTGCGAAGGACGCCGTGCAGTGAGACCGGTCGTCCACGGTACTCATCCGGGTTCCGGAACAGATCGTCGAACGTGGGGAAGTCTGCCAGCTTGGCCTTCGAGTAAAGCGGATCATCCTGCCAGCGTTGCTCGCGAAAGTCGGCCGCAAAATCTTCCTGCTTCGCGAGCGGAGTCTCATGCCCCAGTTGCAGCATTCGGAAGTAGAGGTCTCGCTCTTCAAAGAGCAGGCCGAGCGTGTTGTCCTTCACGGCGGTCAGCAGCTCGGGGTTGATCGACGCACCACGATCGAGTGTCGTGGGGAGACGAAGGGCGGGATCGACTCGCCGCCGCTCTCCTCTTCTTTCGTCCTCACGTCGGAATTGCGGGTCTCGATCTTGGTCGCGCGCATCACGATCGCGCACATTGAAACCACGACGTTCGTCCTGAGACCAAGCCAGTCCCGTCAGCATCACGGTGGCCACGCACACCCATCGGGCAACGGCTTTCATGCGATCATCCTTAACTGACCTCGAGCGGCCATCCTTGCGGTATCGACGTGGCTTATCTCTCTCGGGTCGAGAGCGCGACGTTCTGGTGAGCGGGCGGCATTCTGGCCCGAGGGTCTCAGAATGTCGAGACACGGTTGGCGACTACCTCGCGTGGTCAGTGATGAGACATCCGAGCGGGGCGGCATAAGCCCCCCGGTTCTTGGGCGTTAGCCCTCATGGGAAGAACCGGGGGGCTTACGCCGCCCCGCTCGGAAACCTCTCACAATGTGCCACGTGAGGCATAACGTCCTCCTCATCTCTTCAGCAAACTGTTGTCCTGTTGTGTGAATTGCTATCCTCCCGCCGCCACAGACGGCCCGATTTTGAACGCGGGCGACTTCACTTCAGAGACACCTCTCATGCCTATCGACATCGCGGTTGTGCCGGTTGCCGGACACGGGACTCGGCTCCTTCCCGCCACCAAGAGCCAACCCAAAGAAATGCTGCCCGTCGGCCGCAAGCCGGTCGTGCAGTACATCGTCGATGAGCTGTCGCACTCCGGCGTGAAGCGGCTGCTGTTCATCACTGGTCCCGGTAAGACTTCGATCGAAAACCACTTCGACTTGAACCCCGAACTGATCGCGCTGCTGCGCGAGACCGGCAAGGAAGAGCAACTGCAAGAGCTGGCATTCGAGCGGCAGCAGATGGAGTACTTCTACACCCGGCAACGTCGCCAGTTGGGACTTGGCCACGCGGTCTTGTGTGCCGAGCCGTTCGTCGGTTCGCAGCCGTTCGTCGTGGCACTGGGGGATTCAATCCTCGGCGTGAACACGAAGTCGAACGTGGTCGAACGAATGGTCGCTGAGTTCGAGCGGACCAACGCGGACGTGGTGATCGCGTTTGAAGAGGTTCCGCGCGAGGAGGTCGTTCACTACGGGATCGCCCTGCCCCGCCTGCCGGTCGGCGACATTTTCGAGTTGCAAGATGTGATCGAGAAGCCGAGCGTCGCCGAAGCGCCGAGCAATCTCGCCGTGGCGGCCCGTTACGTTTTCTCGCCTTCCATTTTCGCGGCCCTCGCCAAGACCGAACCGGGCAAGGGGGGCGAGATTCAACTGACCGACGCCATCCGCCGCGTGCTACGTGAGGGAGGCAAAGGGATCGGCTTCAAGCTGTCTCACGAAGAACGTCGCTTCGACATCGGCAACTTCGAGAGCTACTACCAATCGTTCGTCGAGTTCGCGCTGGCTGATCCCGACTACGGCCCAAAGCTCAAACAGTTCGTCCGCGGGCTGCTCGACAACTCGTAACACCAACCCGAAGCGTAAGCGAGGACGAGCCGGAGAAACCGCTCGGTCGTAAACGCTCCCCACCGACCTCGCGTCGGTGGAAGCCATGATTGACCACGAGACCTCAAACAAGCGACCCCACCGGGCTTGCCCCGGTGGCTCGCGGGTTTTTGCACTACTCGCTGTGACGATTCGAGTGAATGAGCAGTAGTGCAAAGACCTGTTTCCACCGGGGGCAAGCCCGGTGGGGTTCGCTTGTTTAAGGACTAGAGACAACGACGAAGAAAGAGTTGGCCCCCGCCGAGCTTGCCTCGGTGGAGCCGTGATTGGCAACTACTCCACGAGTGAACAATCATGCGCTCCACCGAGACAAGCTCGGCGGGGGCGAGCAAGTTTGAATCGTTCCCATAGTGGCCAATCATCGTTCCACCGACGCGAGGTCGGTGGGGACGTGACTGCTGCCATGCCTCGACCATCCCGTTCCACTGGACCAACCACCATGCAACTCATTCGTCGTCGAGCCTACGCGCGAGCGGGTCTCGTGGGGAATCCGTCGGACGGCTACAACGGCCGGACGATTTCGTTCATCGTGCGGAACCTGTGGGCCGAGGTCGTCCTCTACGAATGGGACGAGATCGAAATTCTGTGGAGCATGGAAGACAAGAGTCGCTTCCGTTCCGTCCACGATCTTGTGCATGACGTGCGGCTGCACGGTTATTACGGTGGCGTGAGGCTGGTCAAAGCGACGATCAAGCGGTTCGTCGAGTACTGCGGCCAACAAGGTCTGACACTGCATGATCGCAACTTTTCGATCCGCTATTCGAGCAACATCCCGCGCAACGTCGGCCTCGCCGGATCGAGTGCCATCATCGTGGCAACGCTCCGCGCGCTGATGGATTTCTACGAGGTCTCGATCCCGCTCGAAGTGCAGCCGTCGCTGGCACTCAGTGTCGAAACGGGAGAACTCTCGATCACCGGCGGCCTGCAAGATCGAGTCATTCAGTGCTACGAGGGTCTCGTCTCAATGGACTTCTCGAAGGAGAACATGGTCGAGCGGCACGGCTACCAATGCGGCGTCTACGAGCGACTCGATCCCGCGCTGCTCCCGCCGCTTTACGTGGCGTACTGCTCTGAGTTCGGTGAGCCCACCGAAGTGCTGCACAACAATTTGCGGTCACGCTTCGACGCCGGAGATGCCATCGTCCGCAGCGCGATGCAGACCTTTGCGAGTCTCGCGCAGGAAGCGCGCGGCGCGATCCTGAATCGCGACACGAGCCTGCTCGCCAAACTGATCGACACCAACTTCGACACGCGTCGTTCGATCTGCCAACTTCATGCGGGACACATCGAGATGATCGAGCGCGCCCGCGCCACGGGAGCCTCCGCCAAGTTCGCCGGCTCGGGTGGAGCGATCGTCGGGACCTACACCGACGACGCGATGTTCGCCGCGTTGCAGCAGGCTCTCGCACCGATTCAATGCGTTGTGTTCAAGCCGCTCATCGAGCCTCGCGACGGTTTTTCAACAGGCGGCTAAACCTACAGCGTTAATCTGAGTGTTTCGTAGCCAAAGTTGGACGTGAGTTCTTTAGCCCGGAGGGCGTGAGATCGTAGTGGGGTTTTTGTCGCAGTCTTCCTCAGCCCGGAGGGCGACACATCGCAGGAAGTTCAAAGTCTGTCGCCGTGTCGCCCTCCGGGCTAAACGCAGTCCTTCTTCCACCTCGCCCACGGCTCACGCCGTGGGCGACGATCTGTCGCCCTCCGGGCTGAAAAGTCAGAAACAAACAAGCACTTCCGCAGTCAGTTTACCGCTGTCGGTCTAATGTGTGCCGCCGATCTGATCCAACCCTTTGAACACTTCGAGAATGCCGTGCCTGACAATCCGCCTCTCACTCCCGAGCGAATGCAACTTCTGATCTGTGTCAGCAACCGTCTGCTAATGGCGTTGGGAATGTTGATGGCGTTGTTGATCCCTGGTGCGATGCTGACCTATTGGTTTGGTGCTGTCATCGTGGGAGCGGTCCCGATGATGACGCTGCTGGTCGGTGCCCTCGGTGGGTTTGTGGGCCTGCAAAAGCGGCTTGGCCAACTGACGGATGGAGACCTGACGCTCTTGTCGAAGTCGTGGGTCTACACGTTTTTGTCACCGCTCGTCGGAGGAATTCTGGCCACGCTGACGTATGTGTTGTTCATCTCGGGGTTGCTGACCGGAGACCTCTTTCCCAAGTTCGTCTCCGACAAGCTGCCGTCCGCCGTGCAAGGAATCGAGGTTTTGTTCAGTATTCATGGCCAAGCGACAGACTATGCGAAACTGATCTTCTGGTGTTTCCTCGCGGGCTACTCGGAACGTTTCGCCACAAACATTCTCACCAATTTTGAGTCGAGCGGATCACCTCCGAGTCAGCGTCCGTGAGTCAGCCGAACATGGGGCACCTGCTCGCCTTCAAGCACGGGTGACAGAACTCATCACCTTCTTTCCGTCTGGATCATCTTTCCATGTTGCGCCTGCTGTTGGTCGGTCTGTTGGCTGTGAGTTTGAGCGGTTGCGGTCGGCGTCCCGGGCCTCCCGTTCCGAAGATGCCAGAGGTTGCTGCGGTGGCGGCAGCTCAGCCTGTGGATGTCCCCGATCTGAATTGGGCGGCGGATGACTGGCCGATGTGGCGTGGAGCCAATGCGGATGGGGTTTCGACTGGCGCAGCAGTGCCAACGAAGTGGTCCAATACAGAAAACGTGGTCTGGAAGGCGAAGCTGCCGGGGCGGGGGCACTCGTCGCCGACGATCGTGGGGGAGCGGATTTATCTGGAGACGTCCGATGAGCAACAGCAGGTTCAGTCGGTGCTGTGTCTCGATCGTGCGGACGGTCGGCAGGTCTGGCAGACGGAACTGCATCGCGGAAATTTTGAGACCGAGATGCACGGTGAGAACACTCAAGCGACCAGCACGATCGCCTGCGATGGGGAGCGGCTGTTCGCCCTCTTTCTAAACGATCGCAAGATCTGGGCGACGGCCCTCGATCTGGACGGGAAGCGAGTCTGGCAGACGGAGGTCGGTTCGTTCGGATCGAAGTTTGGATACTCGGCGTCACCCACGCTGCACAAGTCGCTGGTGCTGATCGCGGCGGATCACGGACAAGGCGGATTTGTCGCCGCGCTGAATCGTCTGACCGGCGATATCGTCTGGCGCAAGCAGCGACCGGCCAAGTCGAGCTATGCCTCACCGCGCGTCGTCTCGCTGGGTGGCCGCGATCAACTGGTGCTGTGCGGCGGGAACCTCGTCGTGAGTTTCGATCCGCTCACGGGTGAATCGCTCTGGTCCACGCCCGGCACATCGGAGGCGGTAGTCGGCACGTTGGTCGTGGCCGACGACTTGCTCTTCGCCAGCGGTGGCTATCCCGAGCAAGAGACACTAGCCATCAAGCCGGATGGTTCGGTTGCGTGGCGGAACAACGCCAAGTCGTACTGTCCGTCGCTACTCGCTCATGAGGGGCATCTGTACATGGTCAACGACGACGGGATTGCTCGCTGCTATGAAGGCCAGACCGGCGAGAAGAAATGGGAGAAGCGAATCGGTGGCCGGTTCCGCGTGTCGCCGGTGTTGTCCGACGGACACATCATCACGACAGACATGTCAGGTAAGACAACCGTCTTCCAGGCCAATCCCGGTCAGTACGAACTCGTCGCCGAAAACCAACTCGGCACGGAGGGCTTCGCCAGCCCCGGTCTCAGTCGAGGACAGCTCTTCCTGCGCGTGACCGACGCGGCAAACGGTCCTCGTCAAGAATGGCTGTACTGCATCGGTACGAAGTAGGCGCTCTTTCATGAAGCATTCGCGAATGCACTGTGAGTACCAGTCAGATTCATCGTGCTTTCATCCGTGCCCCGGCTTTGCCATCCGTGCTACAGGGATGCTCAAGAATTAGCACGGATGGCAAGGCCGGGGCACGGATGAAGACCAAAAACAATCCGAATGTGAGTCCACCGCAACTGACAGTGAGAAAAAGTGCAACTTCAAAACGCGTAAGCGAGGGCGAAGTCGTTCGATCCGAAATGTGTCACAAGCCCGCCCTGTGTTCGTCCTCGCTGACGCTGCGGGTTGGTGTGGGCCGATTCTTTATGCGACCGCACGGTTCGCCAGCTCGACCGCTTCGGCGCAGAGTGACTTCGCCAGCGATTCATCGGGGGCTTCGGCGATGACGCGGATGATCGGTTCGGTGTTGCTGGCTCGAATTTGGACCCAACGATCGGGCCAGTCGAGACGCAGGCCGTCTCCTTCCGTCGCGGTAGCCGATTTGAAAGTTGCTCGCAGCGCGTCGCAGGCGAGGCCCACTCGTTCACGCGGGCAGTGCAGTTTGTCTTTGACGATCGTGTAGCGCGGCAGGGTATCGACCCACTCGGCCAGCGATTGGCTCGTCGCAGCGGAACGTCGTTGGGCGAGGCCATCCAGGACGTAGGCCATGCTGACGAAGCTGTCTCGGACGTAACCGACCTGTGGCTCGATGACGCCCCCGTTCCCTTCGCCACCCAGTGTCGCGTTCACCGCGCGCATCATCGAGACGACGTTGGCCTCACCGACGTGCGACCGATGGAATTCGCAGCCGTGCTTCGCCGCGAGATCGGCGGTGACGCGGCTGGTCGAACCGTTCACCACCACCGGCCCCTTGCGGTGCGACAGGACATGATCGGCACACACCGCGAGCGTCAGCTCTTCACCGATGTACCGCCCCGTGTTATCCACAATAGCCAGCCGGTCGGCATCGGGGTCTTGAGCGAAACCGACATCGGCCCCGTGCGTCGTCACGGCCGACATCAACGACGTGAGGTTCTCGCGCAACGGCTCGGCCGGATGCTCGAAGTTTCCGTCGGCCACCTCGCCCATCACGATCACTTCACAGCCGAGATCGCGCAACAGACTCGGCCCGAGAACCGATCCCGATCCATGATTGCAGTCGAGGACCACCTTGAATCGGCAAGCCTTGATCGCCGCCACATCCACCAGCCGGAAGACACGCCGCTGATGTTCACTGCGGGGATCGGTGACCGTTTCCACAGATCCCAGCCCCGACCAACTTCGATAGTGAGGCGAGCCATTCAATACCGCCAGCAGTTGCTCACCCAGCCCTTTGTCGAGGACCGAACCCTGTGCCGAGAACGGCTTCAACCCGTTCCATTCGATTGGGTTGTGACTGGCCGTCAGTTGCAAACCACCCGCCGCGCCGAGTGCCGTCACCATGACACCGCAAGTCGGGGTCGAGGCAATCCCCAAATCGAGGACTCGGCATCCGGTCGCCATCAATCCCGAGACAACCGCGTGCCGCAGCATCTCACCCGTCGATCGCCCATCGCGCGACAACACGACCGTCCCGCCGTTGAGCATCGTTCCGAGAGACGCCGAGAACCGCGCGACATATTCAGGATCAAGGCCATCGCCGACGATGCCTCGTAAACCAGAGATGCTCAGAATCCGTTCCGTCATGGAGGTGTCTCGCGAGTAGGTTGATGGTCGAGGGTTGAAGGTTAAGAACGGGGCCGCAATCAGTTCCCGAGTTCCCTTCTTGTTCCCTCCCCTCGGCGGGGAGGGTTAGGGAGGGGGGGCGAGTGGCAAATCGACTCGACCATCCTCCCCCCTCCCCGGCCCTCCCCGCCGAGGGGAGGGAGAATGGCAAATGCACTTCGGGAAGTTATGGCGCTCCCGTTCCTTAAGAGTCCGACAGAGCGGGCTAACGAGCCAGCTTCGTCGGAGCGTGCAGTTCATAGCGAAGGTGTTCTGTGCTGGGAATGGGAACCTTCGGCGACTCGCATCCCCACTTAGGAACTGGCACGCAATCACTTCCCGTGAGCGGCTGGGCACTAGTGCCGCGTCACAGCTTAATCTTCGGGTAGACGGAGGTCAGCTTGCCGCGGGCGTCGTCGATTTTCATTTGCCAGTCGATGCCGCGTTGG
>JAYTGQ010000858.1:0-1107 GCA_043733345.1 Schlesneria sp. | reverse complement strand
CAGCCCCGATGATCTCGACGGTTCGACGGCGGTTCGGTTCGTGCATGTCCCCGATGGTCGCTGGCGGTCCAAAGCGGGATTCAATCCCCTCGAAGCGCGTCCCGTCGGCGGAGCGACGGGACTACAGTACGAAACGGACTGCGGAACTCGTGCTCGAACACATCCAGCGGTACGGGAGCCGTTCGCTGTAGCTGCAAGAACTCAGCCGAACCCACCATCACGAACTGAGTTCTTGCGAACTCAGCTACAGCGGCACGGGGTCCGTTCGCTGGGAGTCATCACCTTCAACCTGCGCCAATAACTCGCCGTGCTGGATGAACTGACCGAGCTGCGAAAGAACCGTCCTGATCTGGAGCCATTCTTCCGCGAGGATCGTCCCGAGCCATTCTTCGTGAAGAATCTGGAAAACGTCCAGGGTGATGAGCGCGATCAAATCATTCTCAGCGTGGCCTACGGATTGAATGAGGAGACCGGTCTGAGCAGCATGAGCTTTGGCCCGCTCAACCGAGCCGGTGACGAACGCCGACTCAACGTGGCGGTCACTCGCGCCCGCGAGGCTATCACGCTGGTGAGTTCCATTCGATCCGATGACATCGACCTCAACCGAACCAAATCGCGAGGCGCACGGCTGCTGCTCGCCTATCTCGACTACGCGGAGCGCGGACCATCCGCCCTAGCCTCCGAATCCGTTGAGACTGGCCGCGACTTCGAGTCCCCGTTCGAGGAGGCCGTTGCACAAGCGATGATCAACCTTGGGTTCGACGTGCGAACACAGATCGGCTGTAGCTGAGTTCGCAAGAACTCAGTCCGACTCACGATCAGGAACTGAGTTCTTGCGAACTCAGCTACGAGGCCATGCGGCGGATTTCGGATCGACCTCGCGATTGTTCATCCGGAGCATCCCGGTCGTTATGTGCTGGGCATCGAGTGTGACGGCGCAACGTACCACCGCACGGCGACGGCCCGCGACCGTGACCGCATTCGACAAGAAGTGCTGGAGGAGCTTGGTTGGAGGGGCAGGCTCATTCGCATCTGGTCCACGGACTGGATTCGCAATCCCGCGCATCAAATCGAACGAATTGCCAACGCCTTTCGCGAGGCATTGCT
>JAYTGQ010000857.1:0-1107 GCA_043733345.1 Schlesneria sp. | reverse complement strand
CTAACCCGCAGCGTGAGCGAGGGCGATGACATGAGGCGTTTCCCCTTGTTTCCCTCGCTTACGCTGCGGGTTACTGAGGTAAAGTAAGTGCCATTGGGCGTCAGCCCCCCGGTTCTTTCAGCGAAGGGCTAACGCCCAAGAACCGGGGGGCTGACGCCACCCCGCTCAGATGTCTCATCACCGACCGCGCGAGGTATAAACGAAGTCAGCCCGCGTTCTGGTTTCCCCAAGGCCATTCAGTCTTCAGTCTTCAGTCAGAATTGCTCCCCATGCTCTCGATCATCGACTACGGAATGGGCAATCTGCGATCGGTGCAGAAAGCGTTTGAAAAGCTCGGCTCACCAGCTGAGATCGTGACTCGTCCCGAGCAGGTTCGTGCCGCGCGGAAGCTGGTGCTGCCGGGAGTCGGTGCGTTTCGCGATGCCATTCACGAACTGCAGCGACTCGAATTGGTCGAGCCGATTCGCGAACACGTTCAAGCCGATCGACCGTTTCTCGGCATCTGCCTCGGACTGCAACTGCTGTTTGACGTGAGTCACGAAGATGGCGAGTGGCCGGGCCTCGGCATCCTGCCGGGTGAGGTGCTGCGATTCCCCGCGCAGCCGGGACTGAAGGTGCCGCACATGGGTTGGAACTCGCTGCAAGCGGTCGGCTCGCCGAAGCTGCTCGAGGGTCTCGCGCCGGATGCTTCCGTTTACTTCGTCCACAGCTACTATGTCGCCCCGCGCGACGAGTCGATCATCGCGGCTCGCACCGATTACGCCCTGCCGTTCACGTCGATGGTCGAGCGCGGCAACCTGTTTGCCACTCAGTTCCATCCCGAAAAGAGTCAAAAGGTCGGGATGAAGCTGCTCGGGAACTTCGCGGCACTGTGAAGCGCGGCTTGTTATCCATGCTCGCTTAACCGCCTGTTGAAAAACTCGGGGATGTTTCCTTCCGTTTTGGAGCGTGGGCGCTAATCTACGCCGCGTTCGATTTCGGTGCGAGCAGGGAGGGTTGAGATGGCGATGGGGCGGTGGGGTGGCGAGCAGCAGTGGGAGATGTTTGTCCCCACCTGCGAACTGAGGTCGGGATCGACGCACGTGTTTGATGAGCGGCTCAACGCGC
>JAYTGQ010000856.1:0-23019 GCA_043733345.1 Schlesneria sp. | reverse complement strand
ACCGCGTGGGCAACGCCCCGCGCGTCGAGCTACGTTTGAGTCTGTTTTGCCATCGACGCGCGGGGCGTTGCCCACGCAGTTAAACGAGCCATCGGCCTCACTCTTGGCCGCGCGAAGTAGAATCAGGTCTGGGCTGGCGATATCACCTCCGTTCCGATGCAGCGCGGCGACCTGTACCTGACGGCGGTGAGGGACTGGTTCAGTCGGTGTGTCCCGTCTTGGAAACTGTCGAACAGCAGGGCTGTGGAATTCTGCCTGGCGGCGCTGGAGGAGGCCCTGCATCACGGACGACCGCAGATCTTCAACACGGACCACGAATCACAGTTCACCAGCCA
This sequence comes from Schlesneria sp., assembly GCA_043733345.1. Taxonomy (GTDB): domain Bacteria; phylum Planctomycetota; class Planctomycetia; order Planctomycetales; family Planctomycetaceae; genus Schlesneria. The sequence goes on along the minus strand of JAYTGQ010000856.1, from coordinate 22,684 downwards.
AGAGTTCACGGGGCGACTGGCTGCGGAGTCGATTGCCATCAGCATAGACGTACACCCGGAATCAACTTGCCAGCCTTATTTGGGTGGCGACGGACGGCGAAGTCGATTGCCATCAGCGTGGACGGCTAGGGGCGGGCCAGCGACAACGTGATGCTCGAACGTCCGTGGAGACGGCGTCAACAACAGCCGCGAAGCACGAGAACATCGACCTCAAGGAGTCCACGTCGGGAGCCGATGGTCATCCAGAGTGGCAGGCGTACTTTCCGTACGACTGCCACGAACGCCCCACCAGCCCCTGTCCAATCGGACACCCGGGCACGCCGACCAAACCGCTCGCCACCCACCCCGCTGACACCCTCTCAGAAACCGCTCCTTGTGGTCCGAATTCGGGCGGCCACTTCAGGAGACCATGCGACGGGCATCTTCTGCTTGGGTTCGGATTCGTGGATGAGCTCGTAGGCGTAGACCTCGCCCTCCTGTTTCAACAGAATGTGACGGAAATGATAGTCCGCCAACGAGCGATAGAGATGTCCCACGGCATGCGGCGTCGATCCTTAATTTCATCGAAGACGTTCCCTCAAGCTGCCTCAACTCATGATCGACTTGTGGCGGTTGACGTAGTCCCACACCACGAAGCGGTCGAGGTCGTTGCCGGCGGTAAAGAAGACTCGACCTTTTGTCGTTTCGGCGAGACGATGCGCGAACTGGATGTCTTCGCGTGTTTGATTCCAACTCGACAGCAAGAAGATGTTGATCACGATCCCTTCACGCTGGCAGAGCAGTGCTTCGCGCATCGTCGCCGCTTCGGTGAGCGGGTCGGAAGGATAGAGCAAATAGAGATTCGGGCCGTCGAAGTGCGCCGTTGGGAGCCCATCGGTGATCAAGATGATTTGCCGATTTGGTGTGTCGCGACCGATTAGAAATTGCCGTCCGAGTTGCAGCGCGTGTTGGATGTTCGTGAAATGCGGTGGGATGTCGGACTCAGTGATCTCTTCGCGGCTCATGTCCGCTCGCAGCCGCACGACGGGATCGAAAATCGTCACCGGCTTCGGCATGAGCGCGACAACATCACGCGCATGGACCGGCTTGGCGAAGCTATACATCTCCACGAATTGCAGGAAGTCGCCGGGATACTCCTTGCGGATCAAACCGTCGAGTGCCAGAGCCATGCGTTTCACATTGACGTACTGGCCTCCTTGCCGCATCGAGCCGCTCATGTCCATCAGCACGGCGGTCGCGCACTTCGGGTTGTTCCGCGTGCGATGAATCACGATGTCTTCCGGCATGAGCCGCAACGTCGGCTGCTTTGCCGAAGCAGTCGGCACACTAGCCCGACGCGCAAGCGAGGGATCAACCACACAAAAGGGATCGTTCTCAGTGTGCGACGGCAATCCCTCGCTTGCGCGTCGGGCTAGTGATGTCGTTCGCAGCAGCGCATTGGTCAACGACTGCGGGAGATCCATCTGCGTGACCGAGTCGCCGAATTCGTACTCCTTCGTGGTCTGCAATTCGACGGCCCCCTCGCCGATGATCGGCCCTTGATGCCGACCACTGCGCGAAGCCTGTAGCTGACTGAAGATTCTTTCGAGCAGCTTCCCTTGAAACAGCCGATACGCCTGCGGTGTGAGCTGATAACCGCGCTTCGTTTTCTCCAAACCCTGCTGTTCGGCCATTTGTTGCAGCAGTTGCTCGACCTGCTGCTGAAGCTGGGCGAGCCCTTCCATCTGCTCTTCGTCGGCGAACTGCGACAGCTCCTGCAAGTCGATGAGTGCAATCTGCGCGGCCTTGCCCGCCTCATCGAGTTGCTTCAACAACCGGTCGATCGTTTCGAGTTCTTCCTTGATCTCGAGTGCTTGCTCAATCGACATCGGCTTGCGGCCGGTGAATTCGTACTTCGCGGCGAGCTCGTCAACTTGGTACTTGTCGCCCAGCCGTTGGACGAGTTGCGGCAGTTGCCGCGCGAACCGAGATCGTTCGGCCCCCGCGCGATACCACAGCCGTTCGAGGTCTCGAATTTGCTCTTCATCGACCGCTTTTTGGAACGGCGCTTTGAGTTCATCCGGTGGTTCCGTTTTTTGCGAGAGTCGTTGAAATGCCTTGCGAGCCTCCTCGACAACCTTCTGGGTCTCCCACGTCTCCAGAATCTTTTTCTTCCGCTCCAACAACATCTTCTTCAGCGATTCCAGGCTCGGTCCCATCCCCGCGATCTGCCGAATATCGAGATGTACGGCGCGAGCCAATTCCGCTTCGGTCAGCTCGCTCATATCGCCAAACGCGAGCATGTGCTCAAACGCCGGCGACACCAAATCCGGCGACGGCTGACTCGGCGGCGGAAAGTTTTGGGGGTCGTATCGCTGATAGGTGTGAATCACACCACCGAGGGAATGCATAGTTTTCTTATCGAAAGAGGCTGAAATTGCATCCGGTTCGCCAAAGGCTTACCAATTTGGTGGAAGCCGACTGAAATACGTGCAGAGGAAGTCTCGGGCATTCATCATTGAAACCGGATCAACCGGCTCTTGAAGTTCATGCACCAAATGGTTTCGGTAATTTCGGACTCGATCAGCGACTTGATGCTGATCGTTTTGGATTATTCGCTTTGATGCAATTCGAGCCAAAAAAAAACTTCGTCGGTGGGTGAGTCTGTTTCAGCGATTTCCAGAAATCTCGCAGTCCAGATTCAAACTCTGCAAACAAGCGAATCAGATAGGTTCCCTCAAGATTTTTTAATGCACCGATGCAACTTGCAGGCTCAATGCCGTTCTTCTTAAGTATCGTCGGATCGCGTTTCGCAGCCGCTAACAAGCGTTCCGCAGCAAGCCGCACCGCGCGAAACTCTTTTTCAACGGTCTTAATTCGACTTTGCCATTCAAATCGCTTGAGTAATTCATCATGACTCTTCTGCGACATTGTTTACCATCTCTTCGAGGACTTTATGAAACGAAGTCGATGAAAGCGGTTTTGGTTTTGCCTTTCGGGTCGTCGCAACGGTCGGCGTTCCGGACCACATATAGTGCAGTTGCCATTTTCCCTTAATGAAATACAGACTGGCGATGTCGTCATAGGCAGGCAGTAGGTAAAGATCGACAACTCCTTCCGCCCCTGGAGCAGATCGCGCAATTGGTTCCAGCAGGACACGAGCGGTTTCCTTCTGAAGTATCAACGCTGGTACCAAATGGTCTCCGACTTCTGAATCCCGAAGCTTTTTGGTGATTCGTCGGGTTGACCACCCTTGCTCTTGAGCCCAGCCGTCAATCTGAGCAATCAGTCCGTCGAGGCGGTTTAGCCAATCGTCTCTTAGTGTCGCTGATTTGGTTGTCTGCTTTTCAATAAGTTGTGTCGTTTCCATTTGATCAAACTCAAATTTTATTGGAGGACTGAAACGAAACCGTCTCGCGGATCACGAACGAATCTGGCCGCTTGATACGCTACTCATGTTTGCGTGGAAAGTCACTTCTTGAAATGGCCGCCGCTACGTGTTCAGAATTCATACCGAATTTGTCCGTTTGTTTGAGACCGCGAGACTTGATCGGTCGCGTATAAACCAGCCAGCACGAACTCGACGCACGAGGCTCGGACGGCGGGGTCGCTGGAGGCGTTCACTTCAAACGCTTTGTCCCAGGCGGGAGGGACTCGCTTCAGGCGGTCGGAGTAGTTCGTCGATGGCAGCATGTCGCCGACTTCGATTTTCACACCTTGGCTGAAGATCTGCGAAATCTCTTCGAGGCCGTGTTCGTCGATATACTCCATGAAGACCGTGCGGATCGCTTCCGCCAGCAGGGCGTCGAGGATTTGTCGCTCGCTCATTTGATGGCTGCCCATCAAGTCGAGTTCCAGCTTGCCCAGCGATGACGAATACAAGTGGCCGAGGTCGCTGATCCGTGGCACGGCGGGGTTTTCACGCAGTCGGGCACCTCGTTGACGGGCGCTCGCCACCATCGTGCGGTAGTTGGCGATACTGAAGCGGGTACTGACGCCGGACGCGTGGTCAATGTATTTCGACTGGCGCGCGGCGATGCTCAGCTCTTCGATGATCTCTTTCATGAAACGCGGTACGACGACCGGGAACGGTTTGCCGAGATCGATCCCGGCTTCTTGTTCGAGGATGTCGATGCCCTGATCGCGGTCCTTCGGATAGTGCGTGTGGATCACCGAACCGATGCGGTCCTTGAGCTGCGGGATGACCTTGCCGCTGCGGTTGTATGTCGCAGGATTCGCCGAGAACAAAATCAGCACGTCGATATCGAACTTCACCGGATAGCCACGAATCTGCACGTCCCGTTCTTCGAGGATATTGAACAGTCCGACCTGCACGAGTTCATCCAGTTCCGGCAGTTCGTTCATCGCAAAGATGCCGCGGTGCATGCGGGGAATTAGGCCGAAGTGCAGTGCCTCTTCCGCTGACATGCTGACTCCGGCGACAAGCTTCGACGGATCGATCTCGCCAATGATGTCGGCGAACTTCGTGCCGGGCGCGAGCCGTTCGACGTATCGCTCGGAGCGCGGCCACCAGCCGATCGGAACTTCGCTCGGCGGAACGGAAGCGATGAACTCACGGCAGACGCGCGTGATTGGATGAAACGGATCGTCGTGCAACGGCGCGTCGGGATGTTTGATGTACGGGATCTCGTCGTCGAGGAATCGAGCGAGGGTCCGCATCAGGCGGCTCTTTCCTTGTCCCTTTTCACCGAGAAACAGCATGTCGTGCCCGGCGATGAGGGCGATGTTGATTTCAGGGATGACGGTATTTTCATAGCCGACGATGCCGGGGAAAAGTTCCTCGCCCGCCGAGAGTGCTCGTAAAAAGTTGTCTCGCAGTTCCTGCTTGACCGTCTTGGAAACCCAGCCGCTCTCGCGAAGTTCCTGAAGGTTCGTAGGCTTCCCGTTTCTCGCCGACATAAAATCTCCGTGTTTCCAAGTGAGTGACCGTCAAACTCGCTGCCAGTTCACGATGGTAGCTTAGGCGAGCGGCAGAAGTTGTTGTACCGGCAATTGAAGCCTGACGCGCCAGCGAAGTCTCGGTTACCAAGCCTCTTCGCTGGCGCGTCAGGCTTTGAGGGGTAAGCTGTTTACTGCCGCTCGCCTAACGACTTTGTTTGGTTCCGGTGGCGCTGCGCTCACCTCCACGAAACGGCCCCGCCCTCCCGAACGAGAATGTGACATTTCTAAGTGGGCGAACACAGTGACACTTCTATCTTGGTCCGACAGAGTGGTTGCCGTCTGTGGCGGTGTGACTCTGGCCGCTCTAAAATCCCGCCCTTCACATTGCCCCGTTTGCCCTAGGCCTTTCACGGACGACGCATGACCGCACGACGCATTCTTGTCACCTCGGCCCTCCCCTACGCCAACGGCCACATTCATCTGGGGCATCTGGTCGAGTACATCCAGACCGACATCTGGGTCCGCTTCCAGAAGCTGCGAGGCCACCGCTGCGTCTACATCTGCGCGGACGACACGCACGGCACGGCCATCATGATTCGTGCCCGCCAAGAGGGTCGGAGCGAAGAGGCGTTGATCGCCGACATGAGGGAGTCTCATCTCCGCGACTTCACGGCGTTCGGGATCGAGTTCGACAACTACGGCAGCACGAACAGCGAACACAACCGGCGGCTGTGCCATCAGATTTGGTCGAAGCTTCGCGACGCCGGGCTGATTGTCGAGAAAGATGTCACCCAACTTTACGACCCGAAGGCCGAGACGTTTTTAGCGGATCGCTTCGTGAAGGGAACGTGCCCGAAGTGCCAGTCACCCGATCAGTATGGAGACAACTGCGACAAGTGCGGCGCGACGTACAGCCCCGCCGATCTCATCAACCCGGTCAGCACGCTGTCCGGTGCGACGCCCGATCTCCGAACGGCCAAACATCTCTTCGTGCAGATTGAAAAGCTGCACGACTGGTTGAACGAGTGGACTCAATCGGGCCAGCACCTTCAGGACGAAGTGGCCAATTATTTGAAGGGCCATTTCCTCTGTGATCCGCTGCGCGACTGGGATGTCTCACGGCCCGCGCCGTATTTTGGATTCGAGATTCCCGACAGCCCCGGCAACTACTGGTACGTCTGGTTCGACGCGCCGATTGGCTACATCGGTTCGACTGCCGAGTGGTGCGAGAAGCACGGCGAGCGGCTGGAAGATTGGTGGGGAGGCAGTGTCGAGTGTCGAGTGACGAGTGACGAGTGCCAGAAAAGCAGCAATGGGAACAATTCTTCGTCTGGCACTCAGCACTCAGCACTCGTCACTCAGCACTCTGAGATTCACCACTTCATCGGTAAGGACATCACCTACTTTCACACGCTCTTCTGGCCCGCGATGCTCAAGACGGCGGACCTCAGTCTGCCAGCGAAGGTCCACATCCACGGGTTCCTCACCGTTGACGGTGAAAAAATGTCGAAGACGAAGGGGACGTTCATTCAGGCGTCCACGTATGCCAAGCATCTCGAACCGGCTTACCTGCGGTACTACTACGCGACGAAGCTCGGTGCGCGGTTGGATGACCTCGACCTGAACCTCGAAGAGTTCGCCGCGAAGGTCAATTCAGACCTCGTCGGCAAGGTTGTGAACCTCGCCAGCCGAACGGCCCGGTTCGTTGAAGAGGTTGGGTTGTCGAACGTCTATCCCGACGACGGTGGCTTGTTCCGTGAGGCGGCAGCTCAGTCCGAGACCATCGCGGCGGCTTACGACGGCTGCGACTACAACGGTGCGATGAGACTCATCATGAGCTTGGCTGATCGGGCCAACAAATACGTTGATGAAAAAGCTCCATGGACGCTGCGGAAAGACCCGACGAAGGCTGGCGAAGTTCAAGACGTTTGCACCGTGACGCTCAATCTGTTTCGGCAGATCGTCGTCTATCTCGCCCCCGTTTTGCCGAAGCTGGTTCAACAGACGGAACGGTTGCTCCAGCCGCCGATTCAAAATTGGAATGACTCCCAGACGCCGCTCGTCGGAACGCGCGTCGCCAAGTTCGAACACCTCATGCAGCGAGTTGAACTCGCACAGGTTCAAGCCATGATCGAAGATGGAATTCAAGCCGCACCCGAAGCAGTTCCCGCAGCAGCAGCAGCGGCTGCGCTCAATCAATGGAACGACGGCCCCGAGTCGCTCGCCGCCGAGCCACTCGTGGCCGAACACTGCACGATCGACGACTTCGTGAAGGTCGATCTGCGGGTCGCGCGCGTCGTCGCCGCCAACGAGGTCGTCGGCGCGGACAAGCTGCTCCAACTGACACTCAGCCTCGGCGGCGAGGGGACTCGCAACGTCTTCGCGGGGATCAAGAGTGCCTACAAGCCGGAAGACCTCGTCGGACGCTTGGTCATCCTCTGCGCGAACCTTGCCCCGCGCAAAATGAAGTTCGGGATCAGCGAAGGGATGGTCTTGGCCGCTGGCGCTGGCGGGAAAGAAATCTTCCTGCTCAACCCCGACACAGGAGCCAAGCCGGGGCATCGCGTCCATTGAGGCCCATCAACGCGCTGTGGCCGACGGCGGCACAGGAACCGCCTATTGAGAAAAAGGTAGGACGGACGCCCTCGTCCGTCCGTGCCCAACTGGCTGTTGCTCGGACGGGGGCGACCATGCACCCGACTCGAACAGGCCGCCAAGCGGTTGATGGCAAACCAGAAACACCGCCGATATGCTGCCCGCCCCTTTGGAAACACGGTCAGACCCAGTGGAAACAGACTAAAAACGTTCGTCCCTTTTTCATGAGGAGCATCACTTGGAAACGACCAACGGATCACTGAATCGCAAGCTGCGCATGGCCCTTGTCGGCGGAGGCCAAGGGGCGTTTATTGGCCGCGTCCACGCCACGGCCGCCGTGCTGGACAACCGCGCCGCACTCGTCGCGGGGGCGCTGAGTTCCGACGCGGCGCGAGCCAAGGCGTCGGCTCCCGCCTACGACATCGCGACGGATCGGGCTTACGGATCGGTCGAAGAGTTGTGCGCGAAGGAAGCCGCGTTGCCCGCTGACAAGCGGATCGACTTCGTCACAGTGGCGACTCCGAATCACACGCACTTCCCGATCGCCAAAGCCGCGCTGGCGGCGGGCTTCAATGTCGTGTGCGACAAGCCGATGACATTCGATCTGGCGCAGGCCGAAGAGCTAGTGAAGCTCGTCGAAAAGTCGGGAGCCGTGTTCGCGGTGACTCACAACTACACCGGCTATCCGCTGGTGAGGCAGGCGCGCGAAATGATTCTCGGCGGTGAGCTGGGCGAGATTCAGGCGATCCGCTCGAACTACATTCAGGGCTGGCTGCGAACTCGGCTCGAATCGTCCGACCAGAAGCAGGCGGCGTGGCGGACCGATCCGACGAAATCGGGCGCGGCAGGCTGCTTCGGCGACATTGGGACTCACGCCTATAACCTCGCGCGCTACATGACTGGTCTGCTTCCCGATGCGGTCTCGTGTCACTTGAAGACGTTTGAGTCGGGGCGCGCTCTCGACGATTACGGTCACGCCGTGGTCCGCTTCGAGAATGGTGGACTCGGTTCGGTAACGGCCTCACAAATTTCGCACGGTCGCGAAAACGATCTGTTCATCGAAATCGATGGGACCAAGGGGGCGCTCGCGTGGCGACAAGAGAACCCCAACGAAATGATCGTGCGTCGCAACGGACAGCCGCATTCGATCTACACCCGCGATCCGAACGCGAGCTTCATGAATGCGTCAGGCAAGGCGGCGTGCCGCCTGCCGAGCGGACATCCCGAAGCCTTTTTTGAAGCCTTCGCCAACGTCTACCGCTTCGCGTACGACGACATGGTGAAGCGCGCCGCCGGGCAATCGTTCGAGCGACTCAACACGATTTATCCGAACGTGTACGACGGCGTCGAAGGGATGTACTTCATCCAACAATGCGTCGCGAGCAGCGACAACAACGGGGCATGGCTACCGCTCAAGCATCCCGCCGCAAGGCGCTGACTGGGATTGTCCCTCGATCAAACAAACCCCACCGGGCTTGCCCCGGTGGTTAGAAGGTTTTTGCACTACTTGATGAAGGATTCGGGGGACGGTCAGAGGTGTCTGAGTGACATTCAAAAAAGTAGTGCAAAGACCTGATTCCACCGGAGCAAGCCCGGTGGCGGCGGTGGATTGGGATGGAGTGATGGTGCGTTCCGAAGACTCCACGCACCCTACGAGATTTCAACAGGCGAACGACATGTCTTCCATAGCCATCGCGAAACCGAAGTCCGTTCGCCGCAGCGGTGGCTCGTCCCGCGCGAAGACCGTCGCTAAACAGCCGGTGCGCGTTGTCGCGTCATCGTCCGCAGCCAAGCAGATGAGCAACGGCAAAGCGAAGCCCCGATCCACTTCGCGCGCGACTGATTTGTCGCGCGCGACTGATTTGCAGACGACTCATCAGACTTCGCTCGGGGGCGTGTCGTTCTTTGGCGAAGTCGAATCAGTTCGCCTTCCCAGTTGGGTGACGGACTTGGAAACGTTTCGTCGCTGGGCGGTCTCGGACGAAGCTCCGGAAAGCGTTCCCGTCTTCTATCTCTCCGGCGAGGTCTGGATCGACCTGAGCGAGGAGCAAGTTTTTTCGCACATCCGGATGAAGCAGGAATTGCTGCGAGTCCTCGGAAATCTCTCCACGGAATCGCAGTTGGAAGACGTGTTCCCTGATGGCCTGCTGCTGTCGAATGTGGATGGCAACCTGTCCGGCAATCCCGACGGGACGTACATCTCGCACGAGTCCTTCCGCACCCAGCGTGTCCGCCTGATCGACGGTCGCTCCGAGGGCTTCGTTGAGATTGAAGGGACTCCCGACATGGTGGTCGAGGTCGTCAGCGACAGTTCCGTGCAGAAGGACACCGAGATTCTGAGAAGCCTCTACTGGAAGGCGGGCATCCCCGAGTACTGGATCGTGGACGGTCGCGGCGATGAGGTCGCGTTCACGATCCTCAAGCACACGACGCGCGGCTATTCCTCCGTTCGCAGTTCGAGCGGCTGGCTGAAGTCGGCCGTCTTCGGCAAGTCGTTCCGGCTGACGAAACGCCTCGACGAACTCGGCCATCCCGACTTTGTGCTCGAAGTGAAATGACGGATCTCGCAGTGACGGCAAGCCGACTGACTAGAAGGAGCAATGGATGGGAGCGGCAAAAAAACTCAAGCTGATCTCCGTCGAGGATTACCTGGCGGGTGAATTGCGATCGTCGGTCAAGCATGAGTATCAAGGCGGTGTCATCCACGCGATGGCGGGAGCCACCAACAACCACAACACAATCGCGGGGAACGTGTTCGCAAGTCTGCACGCACGGCTGCGAGGCCAGCGCTGTCGGCCGTTCAACTTCGACACCAAGGTGCGAGTGCGGCTGCCATCACAAACCCGCTTCTACTACCCGGACGTGACCGTCGTTTGTCATCCGAATCCACCCACGGACTCCTTCCAAGACGCTCCCGTCGTCGTGGTGGAAGTCCTGTCGCGGGCAACCCGCCGCACGGACATGGGCGAGAAGAAGGATGCCTACCTGACCATCCCCACGCTGTCGGTCTATCTACTCGTCGAACAGGACGAGCCGGCCGTGATCGCCTTCCGTCGCACACTCGACGGATTCGTGCGCGAAGTCTACGAGGCACTCGATGCCATCATCCCGCTGCCCGAGATTGAAACCGAACTTGCCCTGAGTGACATCTACGAAGATGTCACGTTCGTTCCCGAAGCGGTTGAAGAGACGTAGGACTCTGGACCACCAGGGACTGCGGACCACCCACGATGTGAAACAGACACTGAAGCGGTAGAAGGTGACACCATGAGTGCGGTTAAGAAGCAGACGCTGATTTCCGAGCAGGACTATCTCGCGGGGGAACTCCGTTCGCAGAACAGGCACGAGTATCTCGGCGGTTACGTTCACGCGATGGCGGGAAATTCCAACCGGCATACCGTCATCGAGACCAATCTGACAATCACCTTTGGAACGAAGTTGAAGGGGCGTCCCTGCCGTCCTTATTCAACCAACACCAAGATTCGCATCCCTCAGCTCAATCAGCTTCGCTACTACTACCCAGACCTCAGCATCGTCTGCGAACAGAATTCTCAAGACGACTCGTATCAGGATGCTCCCGTCGTGATCGTCGAGATTCTCTCCCGATCGACGCGCCGAATTGATACGGGCGAGAAACTGCGCGACTACCTGACGCTCCCCAGTCTCATGGTCTACATTCTCGTCGAGCAGGATGAGCCGTTCGTCGTCGTACATCGGCGACGCGGAGAAGTCTTCGATCGAGATGTTTATGAACGTCTCGATGCGGTGATCCCGCTCCCGGAGATCGGCGTCGAACTCCCCCTGACCGAGATCTACGACGACGTGGAATTCTCACCCGAACCGGACCCCGATGAACTTGATCCTGTTGACGGATGAATCCTGCACCCCAATTCACAAACCCTGACGTGACCGACTAAAGTCGGAATCAGGTGAGCCGGGCGGCGTCAGCCCCCGGATTTTTATACTTCGCGCGGTCAGTGATGAGACATCTGAGCGGGGCGGCGTAAGCCCCCGCTCGGAAATGTCTCACTTTGTGCCGCGCGAGGTATAGCTGCAATCGCAAGAGTCCGGGGGCTGACGCCGCCCGGCTCACCACTTCTCTTGGAAATCTCAACCCCGTTTTTGAAACACCCCGAGAACTCCCACCATGCGAATCCGATTTCTGCTCGCGTTCTTGTTACTCGTTCCGGCGCTGGCTCAGGCTCAGCAACTCAAGCTCGAAAAGGGAGACCACATCTGCATCGTCGGCAACACGCTGGCCGAGCGGATGCAGCACTACGGTTGGCTCGAAACGCTGATTCATGCCCGATTCTCCGAGCATGAACTCGTCTTCCGCAACCTCGGCTTTTCGGGTGATGAAATCGACGGCTTCAAGAATCCGAGTCACCGGATGCGGTCGATGGACTTCGGGACGTTCGACCAGTGGCTAACCGGTTCGGCTCCGGTCCCTCAACCGAACAAGCTGTCCACGCGCGACAAGGAACCCGGTACCGTCAGCGAAGACCGCTTCAAGCTGACCAACACCAAGGCCGACGTGATCTTCGCCTTCTACGGCTACGGTGAGTCGTTCGCGGGCGAGGCGGGTCTGCCCGCGTTCAAGCAGAACGTGGAAGACTTCATCAAGCACACGCAGGCTCAAAAGTACAACGGCAAGTCGGCCCCAAGGCTCGTGCTGTTCTCGCCCATCGCTCATGAGCACATCAACGACAACAACCTGCCGAGCCGGGAGGATGTCAACGCCTCGAACGCCAGATTGAAGCTGTACGCCGACGCGATGGGCGAGGTCGCCAAAGCCCACGGTGTGCCATTCGTTGATTTGTTCGCACCTACCAACGTGAGCTCTGAAAGCAATGGTCGATTCGTTCGTTTTACGATTAATGGAATCCATCAAAACGTGAAGGGCGACTTCCGTCTCGCATTTCTTGCTGATGCCGCCTTGTTTGAAAATGAAACGCCGGCGGTGGACAACAGCCTTTCATTACTTGGTAAAGCCGCCCTGTTTGGAATTCAACCCCCGTCTTCGTACGACAAACTTCTCGCCGCGGTCAACGACAAGAACTTCTACTGGTTCAACCGCCACCGCGTGACCGACGGCTTCTCGACGTATGGCGACCGGGCGTTTCTCAAGTTTTCGGAGGATCCCAAAGGGGGCGGGTACGGAGACGGGTTGTCGAATTATGCGGTTGGTCAGCGCGAACTCGAAGTGCTCGACACGCTCACCTCGAACCGGGACAAGGTCGTGTGGGCGGCGGCTCGCGGCCGGACGATCAAGCCGGACGACGGCAATCTCCCGCCATTCCTCAACGTCATCACCAACAAGCCGGGGACGCTGCCCGATGGCAAGCACCTGTTTCTGTCGGGTGAAGAGGCCATTCAAAAAATGACCATTCACAAGGGGATGAAGGTCCAGTGCTTTGCCGACGAAGCGCAGTTCCCGGAACTCATCAGTCCGCAGCAAATGGCCTTCGACACAAAGGGCCGGTTGTGGGTGGCGACGTGGCCGACGTATCCGCACTGGAAGCCGACCACGCCGATGAACGACAGCCTGCTCATTTTTGAGGACACCAACAACGACGGCCGAGCGGACATATGCAAAACATTCGCCGGAGACCTGCACAACATCACCGGCTTCGAGTTCTGGGGCGGAGGCGTGCTGGTGGCTCAGGGGCCGAGCCTCGTGTTCCTCAAGGACACCGACGGCGATGACAAGTACGACGTGAAGGAGCGGTTGGTCCACGGCCTCGACACGGCCGACACGCATCACACGTCGAACAGCTTCGTGCTCGATCCGGGTGGCGCGGTCTACTTCCAGGAGGGAACGTTCCATCAGACGCAGGTCGAATCGCCGTGGGGTCCGACGCGCCGCGTGCAGAATGGCGCGGTCTTCCGTTACGAACCGCGATCGCAGAAGTTCGACGTCTACGTTACCTACGGCTTTGCCAACCCGCACGGACACGCCTTCGATGCGTGGGGTCAGGACATCGTCGTCGATGGCACGGGTGCGGTCCCCTACCACGCGCCGCTCTTCTCCAGTTATCTCGAATTCCCGCACAAGCACGGTGGTACGCCCAGCGTCTACAAGCAGCGCACGCGCCCGTGTCCCGCGATCGAATACCTGTCGAGCACTCACTTCCCCGAAGAGATTCAGGGTAATTTGCTCGTCGGCAATGTGATCGGCTTCCAAGGCATCTTGCAGTACAAAGTCCACGCTCAGGATTCGAGCCTTGGTGCAACGGAGGATCCCGAACCGATCCTCTTCTCATCCGACCCGAACTTCCGTCCCGTGGACATGGAGACCGCGCCGGACGGTTCGCTCTACTTCGTCGATTGGCAGAACCCGATCATCGGCCACATGCAGCACAACCTGCGCGACCCCAGCCGCCAGCGAACCTATGGCCGCGTCTACCGCGTCACGGCCGAAGGGCGTCCGCTGATGAAGCCCGCGCCGGTCGCCGGCCAACCGATCGAGAAGCTGCTCGACATTCTGAAGGACAACGACGACCGCGCTCGCTACCGCGCCCGCATCGAGCTGTCGGGACGGCCGACTGCCGATGTGATCGCCGCCGCGACGAAGTGGCTCGCCGATGCGAACGGTGCCAACACCGATCACGCTCAGCTTGAGGGTCTGTGGTTGCATCAATCGCACAACGTCGTGAACTCAACTCTGCTGGAGAAGACACTCAAGTCGAAGGACTTCCGTGCCCGCGCGGCGGCTGTGAAGGTCGCGACCTACTGGCGCGATCGCCTTTCCAATCCGCTCGATCTGCTCAAGGCCGCCGCGGCCGACGAAGCGCCGCGAGTCCGCCTGATGGCGATCTGGGGCGCAAGCTACTTCCCGCAGGCCGAAGCGACCGAAGTGGTCCTCATCGCGCAGGACAAGCCGACTGACATGTACATCGACCACCTCACCAAAGAGGTCATGCGCACGCTGCAACCGTACATGGACAAGGCCAAGTCCGAGAACCGTCGCGTCGCCTTCACGACCGAATCGGGTGCCCGCTACTACTTGAAGAATCTCAACAACGATCAGCTTCTCGCCGAGAAGAAGGACCGCATGGTCTTCGTCGAGATGCTCAGTCGCCCCGGTCTGCAAGACGCCGCGCGGCGCGAAGCGGTCACGGGATTGGCCATGCTCGACAACAAGCCCGAGCTGCGCGTCATCATGGACGCCATCGGTTCGCTCGACGGCAAGTCGGCCAACAGCATCGACACCACAGTCGTGTTTGACCTCGTGCGACAACTCACCGGTCGCAGTGCGGCCGAACTGACTTCCGCCCGGGCCGAACTCGAAAAACTCGCCACCACGGCCAAGCAACCGATCTTCCGTCAGATCGGCTTTGTGTCGCTCATCAATGTGGACGGTGGAGTCGACAAGGCATGGCAACTCGCGACCAGTGATGCCAAGCGGCTGCAAGACTTCATCAACGCGATGCCGCTCATCGGCGATGCGTCGGTTCGCGCGACGCTCTACGACAAGATCGAACCGCTCGTGAACGGGCTGCCCGAATCACTCGGCGGCGGTGGCAAAAACGCGAAGGGGACGCAAGGCCGCTTCGTTCGCATTGAGCTGCCCGGCAAGGGAACGCTGACGCTGGCCGAAGTCGAGGTCATGTCGGGCGGAGTCAACATCGCCCGCAAGGGCCGCGCATCGCAGAAGAACACCGGTGCTGGCGGCGATGCGTCGCGGGCCATCGACGGCAACAAGTCCCCTGCCTACGGAGACAACGGTCAGACGCACACTGAAGAAAACACCAACAACCCGTACTGGGAGATCGATCTCGGCGACGAGCAGCCGATCGACCAGATCCTCATCTACAACCGAGGCGACGGTGATCTCGGCTCGCGTCTGGCCAACTTCACGCTCAAGGTTTTGGACGAGAAACGCGGCGAGGTCTTCAAAAAGGAGAAGAACAACCCGCCGCGAGTCAGCATCGCGTTTGAACTCGGCGGCGGTGGCCCCGAGTCGCTCGTCCGTCGGGCCGCGATGAACGCCCTCACCTACGTGCGCGGTCAGGAACCGAAGACCTTCGCCACGCTGAGCAAGTTTGTGAAGGACGACGTGGATCGTGCGTCGGCCATTCGTGCCCTGCAACGCCTGCCTCGTGCCACCTGGCCAAAGGAGGATGCGACTCCGCTGCTCAACGTGCTGGTCGCGTCGATCCAAAAAACTCCCGCCGCTGACAGAACATCACCGGCGTCGCTCGATGCGCTCGAGTTCGCCGACGCTCTGTCCTCACTGCTGCCAGCCGATCAAGCGAAGACCATGCGCAAAACGCTAGGCGAACTCGGCGTGAAGGTCATCAAGATCGGCACGGTCTTCGAGAAGATGTCGTTCGACAAGGACGTGATCGTCGTGCAGGCGGGCAAGCCGGTCGAGTTCCTGCTCGAAAACAGCGACCTGATGCCGCACAACTTCGCCATCCTGCAACCCGGTTCACTGGAAGAGATCGGCCTGATGTCGGAGGCTCAGGCCCAGCAACCCGCCTTCGCCGCGCAGCATTACATCCCCAGCTCGAACAAGGTGCTGGCCAAGAGTACGTTGATGCAGCCGCGCGACAGCCAGAAACTCAGTTTCACCGCCCCGTCCAAAGCCGGTGTCTATCCGATCCTCTGCACCTATCCCGGCCACTGGCGTCGGATGTACGCGGCCCTCTACGTCGTGCCCGATCTCGACGCCTACCTCGACAGCCCCGAGGCGTATTTGTCCGCGAGCAAGATCGTCCCGCAGGATGCGTTGTTGAAGAACAACCGTCCGCGCACCGAATGGAAACTGGAGGATCTCGAAGAGGCGGTCGCCGAGATGTCGAAGTCTCACGGTCGCAGTTATGGCAACGGCAAGCAGATCTTCGCGGTGGCCAACTGCGTCGGCTGCCACAAGCTGGACGGAGTCGGCAAAGATTTCGGCCCCGATCTGGTGAAGCTCGACGCCAAATGGGGCACGGCCGAAATCGTGAAAGAAATTTTCGACCCGAGCCTCAAGATCAACGAGAAGTACGTCTCGAACATCATCGAGTTGTCATCGGGCAAGGTCGTGACGGGCCTCGTGGTGGAGGAAACTCCCGACGTGATCAAGCTCGTCGAAAACCCGCTGGTCAAATCCGACCCGATCGTCATCAAACGCGGCGACGTGGTCGATCGCCAGAAGTCCAAGACCTCGATCATGCCGAAGGGCCTGCTGGACAAACTGACCAAGGACGAAATCCTCGACCTGATCGCCTACGTCAACGCCCGAGGCAACAAGAACCACGAACTGTTCCAACACGGAGGTCACGACCACAAGTAAGGTGATTGAGTTTGCTTCCCGTCCCCAAGCTCACACTCGGGGACGGGAAGGCTGCGTCCCGATTCATCGCATTTCGAGTCGTTCCCGTCGTGGTTTCAGTTGCGTAGTGTGGGCTGTGCCCACCACAAACGGTTGTCACCCACAATGAGTGGGCACCTCCCTCCCTACTGGACTGAATCACCGGATGAAAAAGTCCGAGAGACATGGTCGCGCCAAATCTGCGGTGCCTGACACTCTGCCAAAGTAGCCTTCATCGCTCCGCGCGAAGAAAGCCGTGCGCGAGTTCGGCGCTGATCGTTCAAACAACGTCTGATCTCACTCGGCTCACTTCACGCGGAGCGATGAAGGCTACTTTTTTTTCAGCATCATCGCCGCCATTTGCGAGTCTCTCCGCGAATGCTCCGGGAAGTCCTGACGAAGGTGGTGTCGCTGAGGGTCGAGCGTCCTCGCTCGCCCCGGCCGTCGAGGGAACACGCCCTCTCTGCTCACCTGCTGGGGGCGGTCGAGGACGCCCGACCCCAGCCGCACGCCGAGCCAATGTCCCTCCTTCGGCTGACGGCGACATTGTCGCAGTCATTTGCTTCGCAATCTCCAAGGGTGAATCCTTTGCCCCACCGTTGGTCTTGCCCACTGTGTCGCACCCGTTTGCCATGCCTGCCATGCTGGTCGTCTCCGCTTGCAAGGCGAGCGGCAAGAAATAATTTACCCGCATACACCAACCCGAAGTGTGAACGAGGGGCGAAGTCTATCGACGCCCTCGTTCACACTTCGGGTTGGTGCAGGTAAGACAACTCTTGCCGGTCGCCTAAGGATATCGTGATAGGCGGCACGCAGTGCTATCGGTGAGAGGCTGCGTGCCGCCGATCACGCGACCGACGTTTCCGAATGACTCAATGGAACTGATTGACACGCGGCCAATTTGAAGGCACTCTGTCCCCCCGCAGCATTGAGCCGCTTCCAGTGCCGAGCCGAGTTAGGCTGCACGCTGCTCAATAAGACTGTTAGGCGACTCAGAGCGTTTCCCGTGAAAACGAACACCAAACAAGCCCTCAAGTGGTCCTTCGTCTTTCTCGCTATCGGGCTCGTCACCCCCTCTCTAATCATTTTCTGCCTTGAGATATTTGTCGGCCACATCAACCCGGTCACTTCGATTGCCGACATCCTGCGACGACAGTTTGCGGAGGGCCACAACCTATTTCTGCTCGCGTTATTCGGACTCATCCCATTTGCAGCGCTCTCGATGGCTTGTTTCGTCGCAGCGCGTCGTTTGGAATCGTCTCGCCTCGCGTGCGTAGCGATTGGCGGTTTGCTCGGCATTCTTGGACTTATGATTCCTAGCCATATTGCGGTCTGGTATCCACTTTATGGGCCGGGGCACGCGTCATCCACAGCGGTCATTGCGTTCCTCTTTATCCCTTTCTATTGCATCGCCACACTTTGCGTTGGCCTACTTATCGGCTGGCTTGTATCCCTATTGGCGACCTTCCGACATGCAACCAAAGTCGCCTAACCAAGCGCTGCAGCGAACCCGGCCATCGCGTCCAAGTTGCAATCGAACGCCCTCGTGGGCCGGGTCGCTGAGCTTGGGTCGTGCGGCGGCATCAGCACAAACCGCCGGGTATCACTGGCGATGGACTTCGCTCGCCAGTGTTCTTTGAATTCACTGGCGGCTTAAAGCAGTTGCGAGTGGTATCCGAGTGCGGCTCACTCGAATGGTCGAGATGTGAGGTGCGATGCGGGCTGCATTGGGCCGGTCTTGGGAAAATGTTGACGATTGCAGACTGGCGGCGGGCCGTGTTGCGGCGATTGCGACGGCGTGCAGACTGCAAGGGGATGGCTCGGCGTGATGTTGGGGGAATGCAGCCTGCTCGGGGCGCTCGTGGGTGCCGAGTCGGGTCAATGCAGACTGCATTGGGGACGCTGGCGGCCGAATGTCGCCCGATGTCATTTGCCACGGCACCCTTCGGCGTAAAATCGGCTCGATGCAGTCTGCAATTCGAGCGCGGTTTTGCAATGTCTCTTCGCAACGCCCGTTTTTTCAAGACGTTGCGTTCTCACTTCTTGAGGAAATCGTCGCCTCGCTGGTGGGCAATCTATACTTCGCGCGGCCGGAACTGACGCATTTGACGCTGAGTCACACTAACCCGAAGCGTAAGCGAGGATGTGAGTGGCGTCCTCGCTTACACTTCAGGTTAGTGTCAGTTACGGCCGCGCGAAGTATAAAAACAAAGACGCTCAGAACGCTGGCGTCGGATGAAACTGATTTCTGTGGGAAATGGAGGCCAAAACCAGTGACCTCCCTGAAACACCGGATGAGCCTCAGCAGTTTAACCGCGACCCTGTGGGGATTGCTTTTCTGGGCGCGAACCGCGATCCCCACAGGGTCGCGGTTATACCTCGCGCGGCCGAGGCTGACACTAACCCGAAGCGTGAGCAAGGAACGCAACACATATCCTCGTTTACACTTCGGGTTAGTGAGCCGCACCGACAAAATGTGTCACTTTCGGCCGCGTGAGGTATAAGCCGTCTTGCTCTGGGCCGCACGAGTGGGCTGTTTCCAGTGGAGCCAAAACGAAACGGGGCCAAGAAGTGAACTTCTTGACCCCGCTGGATTGTTGAACCGACTGGCGTCTCCAACTGAGTCCGTGATGAACACGAGGTACGACGGACGCCAAAGCGAGCTGAAAATCAATCAGACGAGCTTGAAGCTCTTGATCGTCGTGGCGGCACTGAAGAAGTTGCCAGCACCCAAGGCGAGGACATCCTTGCCGCCGCCACCATTGAGCGTGTTCACGCCTGAGAAGTTGCTGCCCGCGATCTGAACGCCGTCAGCTTGCGCACCGCCCTTGAGGTCAAAGCTGACGAAAAAGCCCGAGTTCAGGATATCAACGAGGTCTTTGCCACCACCCATGTTGATGTTGGTGCGATTTGCGCCCACATTGTCCAAGCGAACGATGTCGGACCCCGCACCAGCACTGACGCCGAGATTATTGAAGCCAGAGTTGGTGATCAGAACCTGATCGTTGCCGCCTGCACCGGAAATGCTCAGGCTGTTCGCACCGGAGAGGTCGATAACAGCTTGATCGTTGCCAGCACCCAGCGAGACTTTCATCTCGTTGGCAAAACTGTTGGTAATCACGACTTGATCGTTACCGGCAGCGCCATCAATCGACAACTTACCTGCTGAGCCGAAGTTATCGATGATGACGAAATCGTTGCCAGCTCCAGCAGCGACGGTCAAGTTGTTGGCCGAGGAGTCTAAGACCAGCAGGAAATCGTTCCCCTTGCCGAGATCAACACTGACGTTGGCGAGATTGATGGTGTTATTTCCGCTATTGTTGCTATCACCATCGACGACCACCACGTCGTTGCCATCGCCCATGCTGATCGCCACATTCAACACGTTGCCGTCGAGATCACCGGCCACATCGTTGTCGAGAACCTGCAAGACATCGTCGCCCTTGCCAAGGTTGATGACGACCGACGTGGGAGGAACGGGGGTGTTGCCGCTGTTGGCACCCAATCCAAGATCGGTAACGACACCATCGACGACGAGGGTGAGGTTCGTCGTTGCATCCGTTTCAATTTCGTAAAACCCATCACCATTGGTATCGACGATCGAAACACCGTTGGCGGCAGCGTCACCGGTGATCGTCACAGCACCTGTGACGGTGTTCAAAGACGCCGTGACGTTACCGGCCAACAGAACTCGGTCTTCCAACGCTTCAAAACCATTCAAATTCGTACTCATTTTCATTCCCCTTGTGCACAAAACGAACTCGGCATTTTCTCAGGCACGGTCCCGACACTCGGGTCCACCGCAGTCCTTTGCGTAGTTTATTGCACTGAGCGGCAGGCACCATAGTCTTCCCAAACCCCCAAAGCAAGCGAATCGGCAGATTCTGCTGCGTCGGTTTGGCGGGCCGTTGTCAAAGTAGAATTTCACCGATTGTTCTCGTTTTTTCGTTTGGCACCAAGGTTGGCATGACCGGCAAAAGTCGCCCGACCGGGGTTTCCGGCACAATTCCGTGAGGAACACTTGCACCCGTGTTTCTCAGGAGTCGAAATCAGGCGAGCCTGTTGAAAATAGAAGCCTGAAGCGCGAGCGAAGGATTTCTGAGCCTAATTCGGCCGCATTTGCGACATCCTTCGCTCGCGCTTCAGGCTTCTATTTCTTTTTTCAGCAGACATCCTTCTGTCGGGATTACGAACTGCCGTAGTGCCGCACCACTGAAAAGGCATTTCACCGAATCGGGCTTTTTTGTAGACCATCCAAACCTTGATGGTGAGGTGGGGCGGCGGACAGATGCCAGAGACGGCGGCGAAGATTCGGGTCAGTGAGAAACAGTTGGCGGTGTGGGAGGAACTCCGTCGGTCGCGGACGCCATCGCGGGCGGTGGTGCAGTAGGCGGCGATCATGGTGCTGGGGTTTCAGGGGCTGCTCAACCAGCAGATTGCCGGGGAAGTGAAACTCCACCGGCAGCAGGTCGGGGTGTGGCGGCAGCGGTGGCGGGAGGCGTGGGAGTCGCTGTGCGTGTGGGAGTGCCAGGAGCCGCACCGCCTGCGCGAGGCGATTCTCGACGTGTTGTCCGACACACCGCGACCGGAGGCTCCCGGCACGTTCACGGCCGAGCGGGTCGCGGCGATCATGGCGGTGGCGTGCGAGTCGCCGAAGTTGTCCGATCGTCCGATCAATCGGTGGACGCATCGAGAACTGCGGGACGAGGTGGTCCATCGCCGGGTCGTGGAGACCATCTCGGCCGCGCAAGTCGGACGTGACTTGCAGCAGTCGGCGGTGCAGCCGCATCGCTCGAAGATGTGGCTGAACACGACGGAGAAGAACGGCGAGAAGTTTGCCCGCGAAGCGGCCACGGTCTGCCCGGCGTATCTCGACGCGCCGCACCAGGCCAAGGCGGACGGAACTCACACGGTCAGCGTGGATGAGGCGACCTCGCGGCAAGCCCTCGAACGGAACGCGCCCAGCAAACCGGTCCCACCCGGCAGCGTGACGAAACAAGAGTTTGAAGACACGCGTCATGGCACCACCACGCTGACCGCTGGCCTGCATCTTCTGGTCGATACGCTGGGGCTGCTGATTGCAGTGGCGATCACGTCAGCCAGCGCTCAGGATCGTGACGGAGCGAAGCTGGTGCTTGAAGACGCACGGGGTGAAACGCGACTCGAAAAGATCTGGGCCGACAGGGGCTACGCTGGCAAACTGGTGGAATCGACGCGGCAAGAGTTCGGCCGGGATCTGGGGATCGTGAAGCGCAATGAGGACGTGAAGGGGTTCTAGGTTCTCCCGTACCGCTGGATCGTGGAACGCACGTTCGAATGGCTGGGTCGTTACCGACTGCTCTGCCGTGAACACGAAGCCACCCTTGCCAGCAGCCGCACCGACATCCACCTGTGCTTGACTCACATCCTGCTCCGCCGTCTGGCTCGAACACAACAGGCCCAGCATTAGAATGATCACCTGCTGGCCCACATCGCCTGACTTTACTAGAGGCCCTCTCAGTTCGAGTTTCGCACTTTTGCGCGGCGTGGTCGCACCGATTTTGATTATGCAATCACCTTCACCAAATCCCCTGTTTAACAGTTCGGCGCGATTTCGGCGCTTCGGCACCGAAACCGATTTGAACGAAGTTATCGAGAGTATGTTGTCGGAGTGGACCCTCGATTAATTCGCGATCCCCATGTTGTGTAGGTTTTGAGCGAGTTCGCATCATCCAAAAGTGCGAAACTCGAACTCAGATTTGTTAAAAAACAACGGACAGTAGAACTGCTCACGAGCACTTTATCGCGAGGCACTGTTGAAAACGAAGCGGGTGTAACCGGCGTTCCGGGATGTGGTTTTCAGAGGGCGGTGGGTGTGAGTGGCCAGGGGATGGATTGAAAGTGGCTGGATTGCAGTTGCAGAGTGGT
>JAYTGQ010000855.1:0-9583 GCA_043733345.1 Schlesneria sp. | reverse complement strand
GCAAAAGCTCTGGCTGCCGAACAGTCACCCCGCGTGCGACTCCTCCCACCCTACCGCGAGCACTTGGCTCAAGCGTTCGCTCGGTTTTTCATGCGTGTCGGACTTCCGGTCGATGTGCCGCCATTTGCATAGGTTCTCCATCAGCGAGGTGGCTCCACCGCCATCTTCAAGGATTACTCTCATGATGATTCACTTCCGTAACGACCCGCGATGCCGTTCGATACTTCTCGCAGCATTGTTCTGCGGGGCGTCGTTGAGTTTGGCCTCGCCATCGTTTGCCCAATCCGTCGGCTTGCCGGCTCCGCGTCTGCTGACGACGACTCCGATGGGGGCCAAGGTCGGGTCTCAGGTCGAGGTCACGATCAGCGGCGAGCACATCGAAGACGCGGACGAGTTGACGTTCTCGGATCGGCGGATCACGGCGGCTCGCAAGTTGAACGCGGCGGAGCTGCGGGAGCCAAACGGAAAATATGTCGTGACGATTGCCGCCGATTGTCCGGTTGGGATTCATGAGGCTCGCGTGATGACCCGGTTGGGGATTTCGTCCTCGCGAGCGTTCTCCGTCGGCACGCTCGACGAAGCCGTGCAGACGAAAGCCAACACGACGCTGGCGACCGCGATGGAGTTGAAGGTCAATTCGATCTGCAACGCCACGATGACTCAGCGGGCGGTCGATCACTACATCTTTGAAGCGAAGAAGGGGCAGCGAGTCATCGTCGATTGTGCGACGCGCGGGATTGACTCGAAGCTCGATGCGGTCGTGATCGTCGCCGATGCCGCCGGTCGCGACCTACTGGTGGAACGCCGAGGAGGCGTACTCGACTTCACCGTCCCGGCGGACGGCAAGTATGTGATCAAGGTCCACGAACTGACCTTCAAGGGCGGGCAAGCGTATTACTACCGCTTGGCCGTGTCGGAGTTACCCGTCGGAGCACCGATCGTGCGGCTGCCATCGACCAAGCCGGTGAACTCGTTCTCGTGGCCGCCGCAGGGTCTCAAAGAACAGGCCGAGCTGGCCGAGAGCGAGCCGAACAACGATCGCACGAAGGCTCAAAAGATTTCGTTGCCGTGCGACATCGCCGGGAGCTTCTTCCCGGCCGCCGACGTCGATGTCTTCGAGTTCGAGGCCAAGCAGGGAGACGTCTGGTGGGTCGAGGTCGCGTCCGAGCGATTCGGTCTGCCGACTGATCCGTCGATTCTCGTGCAGCATGTCGCTCGCACCGGCGACACCGAGAAACTGACTGATGTTGCCGAGTTCAGCGATATTCCTAGTCCCGTGAAGTTGTCGAGCAACGGCTATGCGTATGACGGCCCGCCGTACAACGCCGGATCAGCGGACATCCTCGGCAAGCTGGAGATCAAGGAAGACGGCCTGCATCGGCTGCAACTCACCGACCTGTTTGGCGGGACGCGCAACGATCCGAAGAATGTTTATCGTCTCGTCATTCGCAAGGCGGCTCCCGACTTCGCCGTCGTCGCGTGGGCGCTGCACATGGAACTGCGAAACGGCGATCGCAACGCCGTGTCGAAACCGTTGGCTCTGCGCGGCGGGGCGACGATGGCGCTCGAAGTCGTTGCCATTCGGCGCGATGGGTTCGACGGCGACATCGATCTCGCCATGGAAGGTCTACCGGAAGGAGTCACGGCAAGTGGCTTGAAGATTCCCACCGGTCAGTCTCGCGGCGTGATGCTCGTCACGGCGAATCAGAACGCACCACGAGCGATCGGCAGCGCGACGTTCTTCGGCCGAGCGACCATCGACAGCGCGGCAGTGATTCGTCCCTGCCGATTGGCTTCGTATGCGTGGCCGATCACGGACTCGTGGGGCGAGATTCCTAGTCCACGACTGATGGCCGACGTGCCGGTCTCGGTCAGCGGTCTGGAGTTCGCTCCGCTCTCGCTCACGCCGCCGAAAGAAGTTCAAACTGTGACCGCCGGTGAAAAGCTGACGATCCCGTTGCTGCACACGCGCCGCAGCGAGTTCTCCGGTGGGACGCTACAACTGAAAGTAATGGGAGTCGGCTTCGACCGCACGCCGCAGTTTGATGTCTCTTTGGCGGCCGACAGTTCGCAAGCTGTCCTCGACACCGCCGTGTTGAAGACGCCGCCGGGAGACTACTTGATCGCCTTCTACGGCGGTGCCGTCGCGAAGTACCGCCATCGACCGGATGCGGTCGCCGCCGCCGAAGAAACTTACAAGCAGGCCGTTCAGGAACAGATGACTCTCGAAGCCGAATTGAAAAAACTGACCGAAGCCGCGAAGGCCGCAGCAACAGAAGCCAATCAAGCCGTAGAGGCTGCGACCGCCAAACAAAAAGCTGTCACCGCCGCCGTGGCTGCCGCCGCCGAACAAGTGAAACAGGCAACGGCCATCGCCGCTCCTCAAGACATCGTGGACATCGTCGTTTCTGAACCGATTCTGATTCGCGTGAATGCCCCCGCCGGAAAGTAATTGCTAGCCGAAGTCGTGAGACTTCGGTTCCTCCCGCCGTCACCGCACCACACCGAAGTCTCACGACTTCGGCTACGGAGCTACGCCATGACCAACTCGCCCCTCTACTGCCTCGGTCCCGACAGCGCTTGTTCTGGCCGACGCGGTTTTCTTCAGACTGGCCTCGCCGGTTTCGCCACGCTCAGCTTGCCAGGCATCCTTCGCTTGCAGGCTCAAAAGACGCTGCACGCCAGCGAAGGACCGACCGCCGGTCGCGAGAAGAACGCCGTGATCATGGTCTGGCAACCCGGCGGTTGTTCGCACCTCGAAACCTACGATCCCAAGCCAAACTCCGGCAGCGAATACAGTGGTCCGTTTGGAACCATTCCTACGAAGGTGCCCGGTCTCAATTTCTGCGAATTGATGCCGCGACAAGCGGCCATCGCTGACAAGTTCACCGTGCTGCGGTCGATGCGACAGAACGCGGGCGGTCATCCCGCCGGTTCGATGCAGTTGCTCTCGGGAGACTCCGACACGCGCGACAAACCGAAGCCCCGTCTGCCAGACTGGATGTCGGTGACCCACTACGTCCGGTCTCTACGCGGCCCGCGTCAGAATCCGCTGCCGGCCTACGTCGGCATCAATCCTCCGCTCGAATACAACGGACCCGCGTACCTCGGTGATGCCTACTCGCCGTTCGTCGTCTCGGGCGATCCGAATCTGCCGACGTTCTCGGTGCCGAACATTGGTCTCTCCGATACGAATGAGGTCCGCCGACTCGGACGCCGTTCCACGCTGCGGCAAAACCTCGACACGCTCGAACGCGCTTTCGATCAACGGCGAGAACTCGCGGCGCTCGACGAATTTGAGACGCAGGCGATGACGTTGCTGACCAACCCGAAAACGAAAGAAGCCTTCGACCTGAACCGCGAAGACCCGCGCATCCGCGATCGTTACGGTCGCAACCAGTGGGGCCAACAACTGCTACTGGCGCGGCGATTGGTTGAGGCGGGAGTGGAAGTCCTGACCACCAGTCTGACCGGACCGCTCTGCGGGCGAGGGCATAACTGGGACGACCACGCGGTCAACATGCACGTCTTCGACGCGATGAAGTTTCGAGCAGACGCCTACGATCAGGCGGTCTCCGCGCTGATTGAAGACCTCTCCGAGCGAGGTCTCGACAAACGAGTCCTCGTCGTCGTCACGGGCGAGTTCGGTCGCACGCCGAAGATCAGCTATGCCGCCAGCACGGGAGCGGGCGACGCCAGCGCTGCGGCGGGAACGATCCAACCGGGCCGCGACCACTGGCCCCGCGCCTTCTCGAACATCTGGGCGGGAGGCGGCCTCGACCACGGACGCTACATCGGTGGCACCGACAAGCGCGGCGAAGACTCGATCGAACGGATCTGCGGTCCCGGCGACTTCCTCGCCACGATCTATCACCACTTGGGCATCGATTCGGCGACGACGCTCATCAAAGACTTCAACGGCCGTCCGACACCGATCGTCGATCACGGTCAGCCGATCCCAGAATTGATGGGGTGAGTGACGAGTGACGGATCCCAGTGGCAGAAACCTAGGTCGTGTGGACATTGGTCAGTCTGGCCTATTTTTTGATAGGCCGTGTGGACATTGGTGCAATCAAAACAAAGTTTTGGCAAGGCAGGTAAATTTGGCTAAGTGGCGAGCAAGTTTGAATGCAATACCGCTAGGGACTTCGCTCCAATTACACTGATGCAACCAACTGATTTGCCCTATGCCGCCAAGCGGGGACCAATGTCCACACGACCTAGGGAGCCGCCTGTGCAACACGAGATACTCATGCGAACTGCCCTCCTTGCCGCACTGATCCTTATACATACGCCGCTCTTCGCCGGTCCCGTGCAGCGGCACATCGAACGAGTCATGCCGCGCGGTGGGCAGCGAGGGACTACCGTGGAGGTGAAGATCCAGGGTGTCGAACTGAACGACGTGCGCGAGGCGATCTTCTATCGCGGCGGCATTGAGGCGGTGGAGTTCTCGGTCGCAAAGGAGATTCCGCATCGCAGTCTGCATCACGGGGCACGCATTGAACAGGAAGTGACGTGCCGGTTTCGCATCGCTCCCGATTGCCCGGTTGGAGTCCACGCATTTCGGCTGCGAACCGCTCGCGAGCTGACGACCGTCAGCACGTTTCGAGTGACTCCGTTTCCGGTCGTCACCGAAGCCGAGCCGTCGCGCGGCAAGAACGATCTGCCGAATCAGGCCGAGACGATTCCGTCGAGCAACGTGAGGATTGCCGGGCAGATTCAGGGGGATGCCGATTGCTTCCGAGTCACTCGCCAAGCGGGCGAGCGGATTTCGGTCGAAGTCGATTCGGTGTGGCTGACCGAGATCGAGTATGGCGAAGCGGAGAACGACCTCCGCGTGCAGATGATCGTGCCGCCGATCCTTCCCGGTCAGACGACGGTGCCGGTGTAGTTCGTCGCCGCGGACGATGTGTTGCCGCAGTCGTCGCTGATCGAAGTGCAGGTGAGGAGGAGTGGAGGAGAGGGGAGGCGGGGTGGAGGTGAGGAGGAGTGGAGGAGAGGAGGAGTGGAGGAGAGGGGAGGCGGGGTGGAGGTGAGGAGTGAACCGCAGCAAACGACAAAGCGTGACATGTCTTCCCGCCTCCTCTCCTCTCCTCCCCTCGGTAAGCCAGGAATCATTCCCGTTCCTCAGCCACTCTGGCGGTCGAGCGTGGCATGCGGTCTCGGTTGATCGTTATGCGCTGGCGGTCACCGAGCGTGCGCCCTTCACGATCGAAATCACTCCCCCACGAATCCCGTTGATCCGCAAGGGTTCGCTCGATCTCGATGTGCGCATCCAGCTCATCGCGGCTTCACGGGACCGATCGACGTTCAAGCGGAATGGCTTCCCGGCGGGGTCGTGGACACTCCGGCCATCACGATTCCGGGAGATAACAATGAAGCGGTCTACACGCTGACGGCCAGCGGTGGAGCACCACTGGGACCAACTCAACTGGCACTCGTCGCCACGACGACGGACGGCATCGATTCCGGCTGGTACACCGGAGTCGGTCGCGTTCGCGTCTCGACCCCGTTCTTCAAGTTCGACATCGCCGATCCGCACATGGATTTGAAGTCACAACCCACCGCTGTACGTCGCGGTTAACGCGGCCGTGTCGTCTGGAAAGTCGAGCATCGCCGCCCATTCGAGGGGCTCGCGACCGCCGAATTGCTCGGTTCGTATCGGGAACTTTCCTGTGAAGTGTCTCTGACCGAAAACGGACAAGAGATCAAGCAGCGTTTGGGGCGAGGTGTTCTCCGAATCGATCCCTAGCGCGGGCAAGAGACAATCAGGACAGGCAGATTTGGGACAGGAACAGGAAGAACGAGTTGGGCCGTATTTCATGAAATCAGAGCCTTAATCTTCCTGTCCCAAATTTTCCTGTCCAAGCCTCCCCATTCCGGTGAAACAACCATGAATCGCAACCTAGTCATTTTCTTGGCAGCGTTACTGATTCTTTTCTCAACGGACCTGTTCGCCGAAGCGCCGAGTTTCCGTCGCGACGTGATGCCGGTGTTCTTTCGAGCCGGTTGCAACTCCGGAACATGTCATGGTTCGGCACGCGGGAAGGACGGCTTCATGCTGTCGCTGTTTGGGTATGACGCGCGAGGCGATTACTTTCGGCTGACTCAAGAGTTGATCGGCCGCCGAGTCAACGTCGCCGCGCCCAGCGAGGGTTTGCTGCTCAAGAAGGTGAGCGGGCAGGTGCCGCATACCGGCGGCAAGCGGTTTGACGTGGAGAGCCCGTATTACCAGACGTTGCTCAAGTGGATCGAGGCGGGTGCTCCCGATGATCCCGCGAATGTACCGGAGCCGGTGGAGATCAAACTCGAACCCGATCGCCTGCTGTTCGATGTCGGAGCGGCCGCGAAGCCGACGGTCGTGACGGCTCGATACTCGGATAGGACAACGCGCGATGTGAGCAAGCTAGCGCTGTTCGTGTCGAACAATCCGGACACCGCGACCATCAGCGCGGATGGTGTTGTCACTCCGGGAAAACGGGGGGACACGTTTGTGTTCGCGCGGTTCAACCGGTTCACCATCGGCTCGGAAGTGATCGTGCGACGGCCGAGTCGGCGGCGGACAGGTCGTTCCAAAATTGCTGGCAGCCGGGAAGTCTCCGGAAGAGATCATCGAAGAACTTTTCGTTCGCACGCTGAGCCGCAAACCCACCTCGGAAGAACGGACCGCGATGCGCGAGTTGGTCGGCGAAAACGTGAAGGACCGCAAGGTCTACGAGGACATCTTCGGCAGCCTGCTACAATCAACCGAGTTTGGATTTAATCACTGAGGGGGAGGCGAATCATGGTGAGCCAACTTTCCGACGACGAGATCGAGCAGCAAGCGACCGAATTCTATGAACGCGAACTGCGAGCATCCCTGGAGGCGACTCACCCGAATGCGTTTGTCGCCATCGAGCCGATTTCGCGGACTTATTATGTGGGTCAAACATTGAGCGATGCCGGGCGACAAGCGCGCCAAGCATTCCCCAATCGCCTCTCGTTCGCGGTGCGCGTGGGACATGACGCCGCCATTCACATCGGGGGATTCGGCGCATGAACGGTGAGGTCGATTTGAATGGTCGAGCATTGTTGAAGATCGAGATCCGATCTGATGAGAAAGCATCGAATTCACCGATTGAGGTTTGGGTCGATACCGGCTTTACTGGCGATTTGGTGCTGCCAAAGTCACTGATCGAACGCCTGGAATTCCAACACAGCTTGATGATCAATGCCGTTCTCGCTGACGGGCGAAAATCAAGAATGATGACGTTCTCGGCGTGGATCGACTGGTTTGGCGAGGGGCGTGAAGTCGAAGTGGTTGCCGGTGAGGATCGAACAGCACTGCTCGGCGTCGGCCTGTTGCTGGGCCATTGTCTGACGGTTGATTATGTCGCGCTGCGACTGACGCTGGAGTGAACGGAAGAGTCACGGAGTTGCGACTCCTCCCCTGAACGACGAAGAAACCATGAAACAACTCTTTGCTCTCACTCTGATCGGTCTGGCCTCGGCGGCCTTCGCCGACGAGAAGTCCGACAAGGCACCGGTCAATTACAACGATCACATTAAGGGGCGGTGCAGAATCTATCTCCGGGATTTGCGTTTTGGTGTATCAAGCGTCCGACCAGAAGGGGAGGGGCGGGCGCATGGATGCGGTTGTGGTTCGAGAGTGTGGGTGTGCGTGTTGCCCAAGGCGGTGATGACACCAGCGTGGTCGCGGAGCATCGGCGGATCAATGTGTTGCTGAGCCGGATGAATGAGCAGCAGCGGCGTTGGTTTGTCGGGCACAAGTCCCTGCGGCTCGGCTTTGGTGGCGATGTGCGGATGTCGCTGGTCACCGGCCTGAATGTGGACACCCTCGCGCGTGGTCGGGCCGAGGTGTCGCAGGACTTGGCGGGGCGTCCGACGGATCGGGTGCGTTTGCCGGGCGGCGGGCGACCGTCCGTCGAAAAAAAGATCCGACGCTGAGGGCCGACCTGCTCAAGGCCGTCGAGCCGGAGACGGGAGCTTCGCCCACCGGAGAGTCGCGGAAGTGGGTCCGTCGCAGTTTGCGGAAGCTGGCCGGGCAACTCGGCCAACGCGCCTGTCCCAACGTGCTGCGGCGTCTGTTGCGCAGCCGACTACGGGCTGCGAGCCAATCACAAACGGCTCAGTGGCAAGTCGCCTCCCGACCGTGACCGGCAGTTCCGCTACCTGGGGCGATTGCGGCACCTGGCCCTGAGCAAGGGCTGTCCGGTGCTGAGCATCGACACGAAGAACAAGGAACTCGTGGGGAACTTCGCCAACGACGGCGCGACCTGGTGCGCTGCGGCGGAAGAGGTCCACGCGCACGACTTCCCGTAAGACGCCGAGTGCCGCGCGGTCCCCTACGGCCTGTACGATGTTGGTCGCAATCGCGGACATGTCTGCGTGGGACGGTCGGCCGATACCTCGCAGTTCGCCGTCAACTGCCTGCGGAGTTGGTGGCGAACCGCCGAGGCCACCGACACCGGTTGCCGCCATCTGCTGTGGCTGGCCGACGGCGGCGGCAGCACTCGTCCCGTGGTCGCCTGTGGAAACGCGAACTGCAAGAGTTCGCCACCGAAACGGGCCTGACGATCACCGTGTGCACGATCCGCCGGGCACCTCGAAATGGAATTTTCAAAATGGGTGTAACCGGCGTTCCGGGATGTGGTTTTCAGAGGGCGGTGGGTGTGAGTGGCCAGGGGATGGATTGAAAGTGGATGGATTGCAGTTGAAGAGTGGTTGTGTGCAGGCGTTGGGCTTCGTGTTGGATGCGGAAGTCTTGGAAGGTTTCCCAATCGCCGTTGGCTCGAACGGCGCGCAGGGTGAGCATGGCTTGGGGCCGGGGATTTTCCAACGCCTGCCGCTGCGTTCCAGGCGGTCGCAGTGTTTCATTCTGTGTTTGGCCAGATGGCGGCAGGCGCCTTCGATCACACCGGTGGCGATCGGGCAACCGGTGGCGAGGTATTCGTCGTACTGCGTGCGGTGCAGGTTGGATTCCAGAAACCCGGTCAGTGTGCGGAGCTTGACCTTGGCCGCGCCGGCGAGTCCGCGCTGCGTGCCCTGACTGCGGCACCCCCTTGTTGTCCTCGGTGACGATCAGCAACTCGCCCCCGGCCGCCGGATCGGGGGCCGCCTGTTGTTCGCGAAACGCCGGGGCTGGCTCCGCCATCTGACGCGGCCCGTGCTCCAGCGTGTCGACGGATTGCCTGATCCGCAGGATCGTGTTCAACGTGTCCCGCGCGACGCTGAAGGCCTGGTCGATCCCCAGCAACTGGTCCCATTCCTGCAGCAAATACGACACGTTCCCCTCGGGCAGTTGCAGTCGCGAGTCGGTGGGCACGAGCGCGAACGCCTGACGCTCGTCAGTCCCGTACAGGCAGCGCGACACCGCGAACCGCCCGAAGACCGTGGTCAACTACCGCACACGCGGCTCGCCCAGCCGCCGCACGGCACGACCGTCGGGCAGCGTGGTGGTCTCACCCAAGTCGCCGGTGCCCACCCTCTCCAGAAACGCACCGAACATCCGCCGTCCCAGTTCCAACACCTTCCAAAACAACCACCGCTCCACGTCATCAGCCGCCATTCCCGCCTCGGCCGC
>JAYTGQ010000854.1:0-1111 GCA_043733345.1 Schlesneria sp. | reverse complement strand
GTGGCGAAACAATCACAGCCTCTCCGCGTGATGAGCCTCTTGAGATCAGACGCCAACTTTTGGAAAGGCTCATCACGCGGAGCGATGATGGCTACTTTTAGGGCAACGCCAAAACTTGACTCATTCACAACAACTTTCCGACATCCAGCGTCCTGGCTTGATCTCGCCAATTCAAACGCCGACGACCGCTCCACGCGTGTCGGTCGTGATGAGCGTCTACAACGAGGCCGACCGCGTCGGGCGGGCCGTCGAGGGGCTGTTGTGCCAGACGTTCACCGACTTTGAACTGATTCTCATCGACGACGGCTCCCAGGATCAGACGCCGGAGATCTTGGAGAATTACCGCCAACGCGACGCCCGAGTCCGCGTGATTCGTCAAGACAATGCGGGCCTGACAATGGCGTTGATTCGCGGTTGTGCGGAGGCTCGCGGTGAGTATATCGCTCGGCACGACGCCGATGACTGGTCGGAACCGACCCGGCTCGCGCAGCAGGTGGCGCTGCTCGACGCTGATCCAAATGTGGGCTTTGTGTCGTGCGCGACTCAGTACGTCGGACCGAATGATGAGCCTCTGGAATTAGTCGTCCGCCAAGGTGCTCCTTCCGAGGCGACGCGGAAGCTCCTTGATGAACGGCAAGGTCCACCAGCACACGGCAGTGTGATGTTCCGCCGATCGCTTTACGAAGCAGTCGGCGGATATCGATCGGAGTTCTACTGCGGCCAGGATTCCGACCTTTGGATGAGGATGGCCGAACAGTCACAGATCGCGTATGGCACGCAACAACTGTATTCCGCCCGTCGCGATCCGTTCAGCCTGTCAGGGCGGATGGGCGACACTCAACAACAATTCGGCCGACTGGGTCAAGAGTGCCGAGCGGCTCGGCGCGAAGGTCGCTCGGAACTGCCGATCTTGGCAGTGGCCCGGCAACTCGCGGACCAACAACGGACTCGCACGCGAACCGGCGGATCGTCTCGTGGGCCAGCGACGATGGCCTACCTGATTGGAACGGCGCTGTCGCAACGCGGTGACCCGCAGGCCAGAACGTACTACTGGCAGGCGGCCCAAACCGATCCGCTGTACTGGCGAGCATGGTTGCGCTTGCTCGTGCCG
>JAYTGQ010000853.1:0-9603 GCA_043733345.1 Schlesneria sp. | reverse complement strand
GCCAAGTAACCCGCAGCGTCAGCGAGGGAGTTCCTCTTGTTTCACGGCGTGTTTGACTCCCTCGCTGACGCTGCGGGTTACAAAGTGAGTGCCATTGGCCTCACGGCACCCGGCTCGCCAAGAATCCGTTTCGTTCAGAGGTTCCGCACCAACTCAATTGCCCGCACCATGTCGGGCGGTAGCGCTGCGACGAACGTACTCCATTCGTGCGTGAGCGGGTGCGTGAACGAGATTTCAGCGGCGTGGAGGGCTTGGCGGTTGATGAAGGGGGAGCAGCGCGGGGCGTCTGGTGTGCGGTCTGGTTTGAGTTCTCCGAAGGCGGCGTAGAACTCGTCGCCGACGACGGGATGGCCGAGCGTCGCGAAGTGGACTCGGATTTGGTGCAGCCGTCCGGTACGCGGCTTCGCGCGGACCAGCGTGTGTCGCGGGAAGCGTTCGATCACCTCGAAGTTTGTCTTCGACGATTTGGCCTCAAGCGCGTCGGCGCGACAGGTCATCAGCGCACTCGAATCGCCACGCGATCGGCCGATGGGGAGGTCGATCGTCCCTTCGTCGTCGGCCAGCACTCCCTCCACGAGCGCGATGTACGACTTCGCGATCCGCTCGCGCTGGAACTCGATGGAGAGGAGCCTCAACGACAGATGGTCCTTCGCGGTGGCGACGACTCCACTCGTGTCGCGATCCAACCGGTGAACGATCCCCGGCTTCTTTTGACCCGGATAATCGGATTGCTGGTCGAGATGAAACTGCAAGGCGTTGGTGAGCGTCCCCAACGGGTTCTTGCCCGTCGGGTGAATGATCAGTCCCGCAGGCTTGTTCACGATGAGAAGCCACTGGTCCTCAAAGACGATCTCCAGCGGAATCTCTTCCGACGGCATTAGGTTGTCGGGCGGTTCCAGCAGCCGCACTGAGACCTCTTCCCCCGTGAAGACTCGCTGAGCAGCACCCGCCACAACGCCGTTGACCGTCACCTGGCCCGCTCGCACGAGACGATGCAGCCGCCACGCGGTGTAGCTGCGCAGGTGCCGCGCCAGAAACGTATCGACCCGTGTTCCGGTGAGGTAGCTCTCGACGATGGCAGTGGCGTGCATGAGGAAGGGGCTGCGGTTCAGAAAGCGGGAGTCGGATGAAGGCGGCGGCATTCTCGGTTCGGCCACATCGAAATGCCAGCGAGTGTTTTCGAGGTCTAGGGCCATCGCCTTGTTCAATGTAGGGTGGGACCAGCTCGCTTCGAGCGCCGGCCCACCATCGTGAAGCACCGAGAAATCATGGTGGGCCGGCGCGGCGAAGCGCCACTGGTCCCACCCGACAGGTTTCACAAACCCAACAAGGCGATGGCCCTGTTCGAGGTCTACCTGCGAGGGACTGCGCCTCAAACGTCAGTCCGGCTTCGGCGAACCGGGACCATAGTCTGGACCCCTTGGTCCGGACGAGATGCTTCGCCCGCAGAAAATCATCCTGAGGTTGTCCACTTCATCTCGTCCGGACCAAGGGGTCCAGACTACGGCAACTGATCGGTGTTGCCGAAGGTGTGAGGCCGAGTAGACTCTCGACCAGTTCCCTACAGGAGACGGTTCATCATGCTTGAGTTGCTCGGTCGAAATCGTGCGGTGTGCGGTGGCGTGTCGCGGCGCGAGCTGCTTCAGGCGGGTGGGGCAGGGCTGTTTGGCCTCACACTGCCGAAGCTGCTTCAGGCCGAAGAGGCTTCTCCGCCAATCAAGCCTCGCGCGAAGTCTGTCATCTTCATCCTGCTGTTCGGTGGGCCGAGCCAACTTGAGACGTGGGACATGAAGCCGCTGGCTCCGGACAAGATTCGCGGGCCGCTCTCGCCGATTTCCTGTCGCACGCCCGACCTGCGTGTGTGCGAGTTGCTGCCGAAATGCGCGGCGATCTCGGACAAGTTTGCCGTCGTCCGCACGTTGTCACACGACTTCAACGACCACAGCGGGGGAGGCCACTTCATTCAGACCGGCAAGCGCTGGCACATTCCCATCGGCGCAGGGTTCAACGCCACTCCGAAAGACTGGCCGTCGGTGGGGTCGGTCGTCGAGTACCTCGATCAGAACGCGCGGTTCTCTCCGAGCGGGGGACGTGAGTCCCCCGGTTCTGCGGTCGCCAACGCGGCCAACCCGGGCCAAGAACCGGGGGACTCACGTCCCCCGCTCGGAAATTCGAGGGGCTTGAGTTCCTTGAACCTGCCCAGCTACGTCGTCGTCCCGAACTATCTCGGTCGGCTACAAAAATACACGTCGAAGCTGATCCGGCCCGGTGAGTACGCCGGTTGGCTGGGACGGGGCTACGACCCGATCACGACGATGGTCAACAAAAGGAATGACGACGACGACCCCTACCAGCGCGTTTGCTCGGAAGCGGAACTGACGTTTCAGATCGAGGGCCTCGTCGCACCCGAGGCCCTGACGCTCGACCGGTTGAACTCGCGGCAGTCGCTGCTCACGCAGTTCGAGCAGCAGTTGCGACGACTCGACAACGGCAACGAAAAAGTACTGACCGCCTTCGATCGCTTCCAACAGCGGGCACTCGCGCTCGTCGCGTCAGAACGGACGCGAAAGGCGCTCGACATCAAACAGGAATCGCCCGAACTGCGCGATCGATACGGTCGCCACCTGTTCGGCCAGTCGGCTTTGATGGCGCGGCGACTTGTCGAAGCGGGCGTCCGTTACACGACCGTCCATTTCGACTGCCCCAACGGCTACGGCTGGGACTCACACCTGAACAACAAAGAGATCGAAGGCTATTTGTTGCCAAACCTCGATCAAACGCTGTCGGCTCTGCTAACGGACTTGGACGAACGCGGGCTGCTCGACGAAACGCTCGTCGTCTGCCTCGGTGAGATGGGCCGCACGCCACAACTCAATCGCAGCGGTGGCCGCGACCACTGGAGTACGCTCTTCCCCGCCGTCCTCGCCGGAGCCGGCATCCGCGGCGGCATCGCCCTCGGCCAGACCGACAAGGACGCGGCCTATGCCACGACCCCGCCCTACAAACCCGAAGACCTCGCCGCCACGATCTATCACGCCCTCGGCATCGACCACGAACTGAGACTCCCCGACACCCAAGGCCGCCCGGTCGGATTGATGGACGACGGTCAGCCGATCATCGAATTGTTCGGGTGAAAGTGCGGAGGTTTTGTAGGGTGCGTGGAGTCTTCGGAACGCACCCTTTTGAGTGGTGCGTTCCGAAGACTCCAGCGAGGGCTTCGCCTCAGACCGACAAAGGAAGGCAATTGCAAATTGATAATTGCTAATTTCTAAATGCCAATTGAAAGCGAAAGTCTCGCTGCGAGCGGCCCCTCAATTATCAATTTGCAATGACCAATTAGCACTTTGCAATCTCTTCCAAAACTGGACTCAAAGAGTCGTGTTTGGAACTCGAAGGAGTCCACGCACCCTACCGAACGGAGCGAGCGTGCTACCAGATGCGCGGGACTCCATAGCTGTCGAACTGTTTGTCTCTGCTGACAATGGTCAGGTTGTCGGCGGCAGCTTGGGCGATCAGCAGGCGGTCGAATGGGGCGCGATGGTGGAAGGCAAGCGTGGCAACGATCGCGGCATGACGAACTTCGATGGGCAGCACTTGGAATCCGGACTGCTTCAACCCGTGCGCCCAGAACGCCTCGAACGGACGATGCAAGGTGTACTTGCCGAGACTGACTTTGATCGCGATTTCCCAGTAGCTCGCCGGACTAACGAGTTTCACGTGAGTGGAATCGAGAATCACCTGTTTGGCCGGCTCGGACAGAGCCTTGTCACCCAACAGGAACCACAACAGCGAGTGCGTGTCGAGCAGCAGTCTCATGGCATGTACTCGGTGAAGTCGGCGAGATGATCGTCGTCTTCGGCCTCAACCGTAAGCATGTCACGGCAACAGCCAAACTCGGGCACGATGGGGCTGGCCTGCGGTGCGACCAAGATCGCGACCGCACGATTGTGGCGCATGAGCGTCACGCTTTCGCCGAGAACCACCTTGTCAATCAATTCGCTGAGCGAAAGCTGAGCCTCTTCGACGGTCTTCACCATTGTTTCTCTCTCCACCGAAAACCACACTCGTCAACCGGCGGCATCATGACTGGCAATCATTCCTGTCGCAAACATTTTCTCGTTCCCACTGTCTCCGTGAAAACGAATCAGCGTGATCACAGACACCGGCTCCCGCGAGCGGGAAGAATCAGGCCCCGTTCTTCGCACCATTGTTTGATGGCCCGCCATTCGGCTCCGTACCGCTCGCCTTCAGGCTATGGAGTCTGCCAATCGGCGAGCGTCAGCCCCGGTACGCGCGAGAACTCGGACGTGTTGTGAGTGACGAGAGTCAACCCGTGAGTCCGGGCAATGGCGGCGATCAATAGATCGTAGGGACCGATGGGTTGTCCCACGGTGGCCAGATGCGCCCGCAGTTCCGCCGCATCCAAGGCCGCCGCGTCATCGAACGGGACGGACCTGTATGTCGTGCGCAGTTCATCGACCATCTGCTGGTTGGCGGCCCGATGTTCCGGTGTGCTGCGACACACTCCGTACTGCAATTCGGTGAGGACGACGGGACAGAACACGATGTCCGTGGCGGGACGCCGCTTCAGTTCGGAGAGCAGCGACTCGCTCTTCCCACGAAACAACGCAATCCAAGCGTTCGAGTCGAGCAGGAACATCAGCGGGAATCCCGTTGCTCAAAGTCGGCGGTTGGGAGCCGTTCAAAGTCACCCTGCCACTGCCCGGCGATGCGGTCCAGCCAGTTGGCGTAGTCGGATGAACCGGCGGCCTCAGGGGGGATCGACTCGATCGTCACCTGCATTTGGTGTTCGGCCTCAGCCGAACCGACCGGGACCGCAAGTCTCAACACACCGTCCACACCCACCCGAGATCGCAAAATAATCCGGCTCATGACAAGTCTCATCGAAGTCGAGTGTACCCGCGCTGGCGCAGGCCTTCAGTCAGTTACTCGACGGGATAGTCGAGGATCGGAATTCCCAGCTTGCCCAGCAATTTCATGAATGTCCGGTTGCAATAGCCCGCCAGTTCTGCGGCCTATCCGCACGACAGCCGCCCTACCGAGAACAGCCGCGCCGCCTCCAAGGGTCGGTATCCCTGAGTGGTCGCGAAGAGTCAGCCCCAGTCTGACCGATGGAACTGCTATTCTTAGCGAAGATATGGGTGGCCGGGTCAGTGCGAAGCGATGGCCCGGTCGCGTTCAGTGGAGGCATTTCCGCAGATCAGAACCTGACACCCCGACGCTTTCGACCACCACGCACGTGTTCGAGAAACTCTTGCACGTCGCCCTGGGACCATCGCGTTTTGATCGCGTTCTCAAACTCATCAAACCGATGCAACTCTTGAAACATCTTGGCCGCTTCGGTGGCAGCGGAGCTAGGATACTTCCTCAACACTTCCTCAAGGGTTTCGTTAAGAAGCCGAGTCGCCATTTCATTGTTTCCGCGCGTTTGGTAAAGGCGGCAGGCGGCAGGCGACAAGTGGTGACAACTTGCCCAGCCGTGCCAAGGCAGGTTCACTAAGAGGGACTTGGGAAAAGAGTTCAGTTCGTTCGATGAGAACTTGCGCCCAACTCGTCAAGACTTTATCTCCCACCTCCGGGCTTGTCCCATATTCCTTCAGCAGTTTGATCACTCCATCCCACTCTTGTGCCTTACTCAAATGTTCGATGGTCAGGGCGAGAGTCTCATCACTGCGGTCGCCCTTGGCGATCATTTTCAACATTACAGCGCTTGCCTCGTCGAATTGTTTTTTGTTGCTATACGACTCCGCAATCTTGTGCCCTACCTCCCGGTCGTTCGCACCCTGCGCATCCCAAACGGCTTCGATGGAGCGAACCGGGAGCAGGCCAGAATCCCAGTAAAAAGAGTAACCGATGTTGGCCTTAATTGCTGACCAGAGAATAGGATCGCTTGCGTCTTGCGTTGCCTCCCAGAGTGCATTAGCTGTGACAAGCACCGATTTGCCAGTGATGTTACGGACCCGATAAAGCCGCAACAGCTCCCGGTAGATTTCGGGATGGCCGAGAAAGCTCGCCAGGTTTTCCATTTCCTTCTGAGCAGCGTCGGGATCGTCGAAAATCGCCGCCTTCGCGCTTTGCATTAACTTACCGGCATGGGGCCGCAGTACGTCCGGCGGAATCAGTCGGGCGAATAGCCTTAGGTAGTCCCGTAGCAGGAAAGACTTGTCTGTGCTCTCGGTGCTCCCCACCAAAACGCGTTCCTGCATTTGGAGCTTAGGGTCCGAGTGCAGCACGAAGACATCGGCGACATCGAGAGTATCTTCCAGATTCTCGGCCTGCTCAGTGAGAAATGACTTGATAGACCCACATATCGCATCTTCTTCGTTCAGATCCTCCTGTTTTGGAATGCGCGTCAGCACTGGGATGATCTCAACTGGAGTCTTATGCGTGCGGGCCGAGCGTAGGATGCTCCGGAGCACCACCCGCGCACCATCAAGGTTCTCGCGGTTGTTCGCTAGTAGACAAACGACGATGTCCGGCAATACGGTCGTCGCGATTCCCCCAACGTCGGTAATTCCGGTACGCGCGTCGATAAGCAGGAAATCAGGCTGGAGCTCTTGGCTGATTCGCTCTTTCAGTTCAAGGAACAGCGCGACGCCTTTCGCGCTTGGCCTGTAAAAGAAGTCGTGCCAATTTAGGCCGGCCAACGTCCGCCAATACTCAGGCGCGGGCGCTGTCCCCGCCGGCATCAGGTTGACCAAGCCGGAGACGCTCGGGCCAA
This sequence comes from Schlesneria sp., assembly GCA_043733345.1. GTDB lineage: Bacteria > Planctomycetota > Planctomycetia > Planctomycetales > Planctomycetaceae > Schlesneria. The sequence goes on along the minus strand of JAYTGQ010000853.1, from coordinate 2,861 downwards.
GTGGGACAGGGAGAAAGTAATCCCCGAGAGAGGCGGGGAGGGCTTGCGTCTCCTTGTACAGGTTGAAGAAGTCAACGACCCCCTGCTTGACGGCAAGGGGCTCGTCCGAATTGCTCAACTTGTAGTGCAGCCCGGGAGCCTCAAGATCGAAGTCTACAACAAAAACCTTCAATCCGAACTGCGCGAGGTACTTCGCGACGTTAGCCACTACGAGGCTTCGCCCGGTCCCACCCTTGTACGCGTAAAACGTAATCGTTTTCATGGTGGCGGCAGGCCTCAAAAGGTGAAGACAGTCCCGCGAGACGCGATTTCAGATGTGAGTTCGTCAACCTTTTGCTGCCCGTAATGTTGGGCAGCGCCGGGGAAGATCTTGGCGAAGTTAATATCCTCACGAGCGATGTCGAGCAGCTCTTCTTGCTTTTTCTTCCGACCCTTGCTGATCTGTCCAAGCAGGTCTACAGCCCTCTTATACAGGTCTGTTAATGTTACGAACGAGGGCATCGCGAGCAACAGTTTCTCTGCATGGTCCCACTCGCAGTTCGGGATCAGTTCCGTGCCGATTCGATCTAGAAACCCCCGCAGCGTGTCTGCGGGGGCAAACGCAAGAAGATCCTCGCCCGCATCGTCGTCCACCACACTGCCCTTTGCCAGCCGGGCCACGACGAGCTGAGTGCTGAGGAAGTCGAGGAGCGCAGGCCAGTTCGGGAACGTTTCGTGGCCCTCTGGAGGGAGGACAAATCCGTGTCGCGTTACGGCAGTTGCGACCGACTCCTTTTGCACGACCGATGTCGAGTTGCGTGTGAAGGGGGGGCGAATGAGACGCACCTCGGCGTCGTTCACTATGTATGCCCATCCGTCCTCGGGAGCAAAGGCTAAGAGTTCAAGCATCGGGAACCTCGTGAAGTCTGATGGCTTTGTCGCGGGTGGCGCGGAGGATTTGGAGGAAGTCATGCGCTAACGCTCGCTCTGCATCTGTGAGCTTTCGTCCATGAGCATTGAAGCATAGCTCCCAAAGGATCCTGTGGTCGGTTGCGGTAATTCGCATCTCGTCAATCTTTGAAGCGTCTATAGTGGCGATGAAGATCGCCTCTACGTAGTCCATTTTGGAGCATACCATCCTCGGCCATTCAACCTTACGACTGTCTATCTCATGGACATGCTTCAGAGCTGCAAGGATTTGGCGGTGGGAGTGAGTGGCCAGATCGTTCTGAAACGACGCCTGGTCAAGATGGCCGTCATCGTCGGTGTACCCGTTCAGGCTGTCCTGCTTCACATACGCGAGTCGGTCACTGGCCTCGGGAAAACTCTGCTTGAGAACCATGCAAAACGTACCGTAGTGCGGCGAGCCCGCGCCGCCGATGTTCAGGGCACCGTACCTGAACTTACGCCCTTCATCAAACACGTCGTCAAAACGGGTTCGTCTCTTGAAATGCTTCCCGAGCCGCTCCCTGAGGAGATCGTCACTGTGTCTGCCTGAGAGCGTAGCCTCCTCTTCAACCGCTTCATACATGTTGTTGTACTTGTCCCGCTGAACTAGGTCTGCGGCGATCCACGGTCGCATGTTCACAGAAACACGACCATTACTTGAAATATCGTTCAGGAACTCAGCAAGCAGGGTCGGCGCGGGAGTTGGATCCCCAGATGAGAGTCTGCGTAAGGCATCCTCCAATCGAGCTGTGTTTTCCTCGGAAATGAAGAATAAGTCCACAGTTGTCTCCGTGCGTGCGACGTACCGGTGTTGCGTTACCCTGATCGAAACTCTCCGACACGCTTATCAAAGTGGGCGGAGCATGCCACACCGGCAGGGGGATTACGAGCGAACTGGGAAGTCGTTTTCGCTACGTGGCCTTGGGTTGTCGCTTCGGCTATCGACTGGCGCGAGCAACAAGCATTTGATCGATCTGAGCATCATTTCTGAGCAACTTCTCGTGCCGACAAAACACAATTCGCCCAGGCGAAAACTGTGTCTCTCTCTGCGCTCACGACGGCTGACGTTCCTGATCTTCGATTGTCATTCAGGAACGGCTCAATGTCGCGTCGCGAGCCGCTTGGTGTCTGCGGAACTGGGGCAAATCAAAGGGGTCAGGACTCGTTGTTCCTGAGATTCACCTTTCAATGGGGGGCAAATCAAAGGGGTCAGGACTCGTTGTTCCTGAGATTCACCTTTCAATGAGTCTTGACCCCTTTGATCTGCACGAGCCAACTGGTGACTCCGGGGTCCGGTCGCCGCTTCACTCCCTCACTCAGGACGTTCGTATCCAGCAGATATCGCATGCGTGACCCTGCCGCTCATTCGTCGAGAGTGATCGGGCGTCCGAAGTCGGGATTGTTTCGCTGCTGTTCCAGTTGCGTGAAAATTTCGGGAGCCGGGCAGCGTCGGAGGACTTCCAACAGAGGCCGCTTCTTCTTCACCGAACGGCGTTTCAGATTTTGAAACTCTTCAATCGCGACGACCACAGCCACGGGCTTGCCATGCTTGGTGATGGTTTGCACACCATCAGTGCAGGCCTGCGCGACAACAACACTCAAGTTGTTCTTCGCTTCCTGGATTTGCCAAGTGTTGGTGTTCATAGTTGACGTTTCCGACAGAAGTCGAAATCGGCCGAACTGAGGCCGTAGTCTGGACCCCTTGGTCCGGAGAGGCCTGCAATCTAAGCGGATTCAGTGGCTCTCCTGCGCGAGGTCACGTCCGGACCAAGGGGTCCGGACTACGACTGAGACTTCTGTCGGAAACGTCATAGTTGCAATCTACCTTCCCGCATTCTGGCTCGACTAGCCAGATTCTTGGACACGTCTGGCGACAGTTCCGTAGGGTGTGTGGAGTCTTCGGAACGCACCGTCTTTAGCCCACCCGGTGCGTT
>JAYTGQ010000852.1:0-3566 GCA_043733345.1 Schlesneria sp. | reverse complement strand
AAAGCCGATGGGGAGTCGATGCGGCTGATGCCAAACGATGCTGGAATCGGACTCGGCTTCCTTCACGCGGAGCGATGAAGGCTACTTTTGGAAGACGGAAATGCGCGCCGTACGACAGGATTTTGAGAACGAGTCGTACTTCTACTGTGATGTTTCTGCTTCATCCGTGCCCCGGCTTTGCCATCCGTGCGACCTTGAACGCCACTGATTCACGAGGCTCCGGCTCGGTTTTGGGATCAAACTTGGTAGCACGGATGGCAAGGCCGGGGCACGGATCAGGCAAAACAGTCTTTCCTCGTCATCGGTCGAGACGAAAACGTCACAGTCGAAGTACGACGCTGTGGACTCATTCGTCTACGGTGCCTGCCCCCTGTACTACTAACGTTTCGTTTCTTCGTGGGGCGCGAAGATTTCCGCACCTTCAACAAGTGACACTCGCTGCCGTAGAAGCTTGTCACCCTCCCACGTCATCCACGAAGTGCCCTCAGAAGACCTCCACAAGAAAATGGCGGACAAGAAAATGAAAGCCAGATCCAGATGCTTCCTCTCCGATCTTCTTGTCCCCCATCTTCTTGTTCCTTTCGGTTGCGGCGGAGCCGCGCTGTGCATTCGTCGCCTACTTCGCCGCGACCTCGCCGCGTTGCAGCACATGCAGCACATGCAGCCGGACTTCGGGCGTCGCTTGGTTCCCTTGAACTTGTCCCACCGCGTGAATCCAGCGAGTGGTGGCCGGGATCCAAGGCCGGGCGGTCAGAAATATCTGACGCTCAGTCTCATTGGCTCGGACGAGAACGCCGGACAGCCCGATGTGATCGACGATGATTCCGTGCGGCAGGTTGTCCACGTCGAACTTCACATCGCCGTCGAAGCCATTTCGCTCGACGATGATCTTCGCGGTGATGGTCGTGCCCGGCATGATCGCCAAGCCGCCGTCGGCCGCTGTGAACTGAGGCTGATCGGGGACCAAGGTCACTCGGATTTGCGGAGCCTGCTCCAGCTTGATCTCACCCAGCGAGCCGACCGTCTTCGTGACGAGTCGCCCGTTGATCAAGCCGGTAGCGAGAACGGCGGTTCGCTCCCAGTCCACTTTCGCCAGCTCGGCAGCATCCTTCGCCGCGCTGATCACGCTGTTCGTTTCCACATGTCCCGCCGCGATGACGACGGGCGATGACGCGGAGAAACCAGCGGGCAATCCGGCGATGTCGAGCCGCACGTCTCCCTCAAAATTGTCGATGCGGTTCAGCGTGAACTTCAGGCGTTGTCCGCTCCCGGCCGCGACCTTGGGGTTCAACGTGTTGATCGTCACCGCGAAGTCGGGCTGAGGGGGACGGACGGTGAGCGTGTAGTGATTCTGGCTTCCCGTAAAGCCGCGCACGTCCGTGACTTTCACGAGGTACGAGCCATCCGCCGGGACCGTGAACGTGACGCGCGAGTCCTTGTCGAGCTTCCGTTCTGCGTCGTCATCGTTGCCGAAATGGAGCGGGAAGACCGGCAGGCCGTTCTCCACAATCTGCGATCCGGGCGGATACGCCTCGACGATGTAGCACGGTTCCTCTTTTGCGTGCGCCGTCGCGCTCGTGTCGAAGTAGTCGCGTCGCTTGCCATTGAGCGTGTAGAGCTGATAGCCCGAATCCGGTCCCTGCGGAGCGCGGAACGTCTTGCAGACCTCGCCCTGCATGTAGAGGTACTGGTTGAGGTCCATCTCTTCCCAGAACTCGAGCCGTACATCGGGCGAGGAAGAATCGATCGGACGGAAGTTGATCCACGAATCGCGAATCGCTTGCAGCAACGCACGGACGACCGGTCGGCCGTCGTCGTGCAGGACTTCGAGCTTCGTGTCCGCCAGCGAGCCGCTTCGTCCGGCGTTCGTCTCGATAATCCAGACTTGCCCGGCTTTGGCATCGATCCGGTAGCAGTCGGGATCGGCCGACTTGTCGTTCGCGGCGCGAGTGAACTCGCCCTTCACGACGCCGGGGATTGGCAATGGCATCGCGGCGGCAGGCTCGTCGTTCGGTTCGATCTCGTTCAGTGAAACGCTCCGTTCGCCCGCGCGATCGTTGGTCGAGGCAACCGTTTCACTGAGTGGCTGCAACGCGACCGACGTGTCGCCCCACTTCGGGTCGAGCGGGTAGGCCGAGAGCGACCCGTTCATGCGACCCACCAACAGTTGTCGACTGTCCGAAGTGAAGCTGATCGCGGCACCCCAGTCGGGCTGTCTCTCCAACACCGCGACTTGAGTAAACGTCTTCGTCTCCCAAAGTTTGATCCGTCGGTCCTCAGATGACGACGCGAGCAAGCGGCCATCGGGCGAGAACACGACCTTGAGGATCGGTCCCTCATGAGCGAACCGCGCGTAGAGAATCGGGTTCGTTCCTTCTTTGGCGGCCTCGCTGATCTGCCAGACGCGGATGCGGCAATCGAGACCGGCGGCCACCACGAGTTGGCCGTTCGGGCTGAAGGCAACGGTGTTTTGATCCTTCGACGGTTGCGAGAACGTGTCGAGCCGCTGGCCCGTCGCCACGTCCCACAACTTGACGGTGCGATCCCCACTGGCTGTCGCGAGCAGCTTGCCGTTCGGCGCGAAGGACAGTCCGTAAATGGCGTCGTTGTGACCGGAAAACGTCTTCAGTGATCGGCCGCTGGCCAAGTCCCACGTTTGTGCATCACGGTCGTAGCTGGCCGTGGCGAGCAGCGTCCCATCGGGACTGACCCGCGCGGCATAGACCGCGTCGCGATGCCCCTGGACTACGCGGCCTCGTGTCCAGTCGGCCGTCTTCCACAGTGTCGCTTCGCCCACAAGGCCGGTCTCACCCGAGGCGACACTCAACCACTCACCGTTCGTCGAGAAGCTGACATCGTTGATCGCACCCGTGTGCCCGATCAGTGACTTCGCGAGGACTCGATCACTCGCGTTCAACACTTCCACGGCGTGAGGCCGTGCGACGGCGATCCACTTCCCATCGGGTGATGCGGCCACGGACGTGATCGGCTCGCGCACCTTGCCCTGCGGTGCGACCTTCGGCGTGACCAATCCTGTCGCCGCCAATCCGCCCGACGGCGGCTTCGCCCCCGCATCGATCCACGCTTTGATCAGAGCCAGCTCGTCTGGCTTCGGGGGCGCATGATCCTTCGGCGGCATCTTCGGTTCGTCCTGACCGCTCACCAGTTTCCACAACCGACTCTCGCCACTGTTGCCAGCGACGAAGACCGCTCCGTTTTCGCCTCCCTTCATCGCACGGGCGAAGTCCTCCAGCACGAGGCCCCCTTCCGCCTCTTTCGTGTTGTGGCACCCGTTGCAGTACCGACGAAACACCGGCAGCACCTGACTGTTGAAATCAGGAGCCTCGGCCGCGAAGGACTCAGCGGCCAGCAGAATGCTCAGCAGCGGCATCAGCCTCAACAGAACGATTCGAGAGGATGCGGTTGTCATGGCTGTGACTTCTCCTGGGTTCCTAGACCGACATCGCTATACCTCGCACGGGTGAGGATGGCACATTTCATACTAACCCGAAGCGTAAGCGAGGACATGCGTTGCGTCCTCGCTTACGCTTCGGGTTAGTGTCAGC
>JAYTGQ010000851.1:0-9611 GCA_043733345.1 Schlesneria sp. | reverse complement strand
TCCGAGGCAGCGCAATATCGGCAACAGATCGAGCAACAGTCGCAAATGCTCAATCAAGTTTCGGACGCGGTGAGCGTGCTGGACCTTCAGGGACGGATCACGTTTTGGAACGAGGCCGCTCACCGCCTTTTCGGTTGGACGGCAGAGGAAGTTCTCGGCCAGCACTCGTTTGACCTACTCGATCGCGGCGCTCCAGAGGTGCTTTCCGTGATGCAGCGCGAGATCGACGCCGGTCGTTCGTGGGCGGACGAGTTGACCAAGGTGACCCGCTCGGGCGAGACGGTCATCGTGGAACATCGTCGCACGGTCGTGCGCGACTCGAACGAAGTCGTCACGGGTTATTTGTGCATCGACATCGACATCACCGACCGCAAGCAGCGAGAGCGAGTGGCTCACCGCAGCCAGCGACTGGAGAGCATTGGCACGCTGGCGGGGGGCATCGCGCACGATCTCAACAACGTGCTGACGCCGATTCTGATGGGATCGAAATTGCTCGCCTCGGGACGCACGCTGGCCAACCCGCAGGGCCTGTTGGAAACGATGGTCGCGAGCGCCCATCGGGGCGCCGACTTGATCAAGCAGTTGCTCGCATTCGCAGGAGGCATTCAAGGTCAACGCAGCCCCATGCGAATCGACCTGCTGGTCTCCGAGACGCGCGGGCTGCTGGAGCACACGCTCCCCAAGTCGATTCAGATTCAGACTACGGTTGATCCTCACTGTCCCCTCGTGAATGGCGATGCGACCGAGTTATCGCAGGTGCTAATGAATCTCTGCATCAATGCCCGCGATGCCATGCCGGACGGCGGGACGCTGGGAATCGAAGCCACCTCGATCCAGCTGACTGGCAACGCGAGCCGAATGCATCCCGATGCCCACCTTGGGTTGTATGTCCTCGTGAAAGTGACGGACACCGGCACGGGGATGGGGTCTGAAGTCCTCGACCGCATCTTCGATCCGTTCTTCACCACGAAGGAACTTGGCAAGGGAACGGGCCTCGGTCTGGCCACGTCTCAGGGAATTGTGAAGAGCCACGGCGGCTTCATCATGGTCTCCAGCGAACTGGGCGTCGGATCGAAGTTTTCGATCTTCCTCCCGACCACGCAGTCCTCGGAAACCGTGAGCAGTACATCGACCACTAACACGCCCGCCGCTGAATTGGGCCACGGACGAACAGTGCTGCTCGTCGATGACGAAACGCTCGTCATGCAAATGGCCTCGACGGTCCTTGAGGCCGCCGGCTATCGAGTCCTCACCGCGCCGGACGGTTCCGCCGCGATCACCCTGTTCCAACGACACCACCACGAAATCTCGGCCGTGTTGCTGGACATCATGATGCCCGGCCTGAGTGGCCTGCAGACGCTGGATGAACTGCGAAAGATCGACTCGCAGGTGGCGGTCATTGCGTGCAGCGGCCTGAGAACCGCGCAGCGTGAGGCCGAAGTGTTTGGTCACGGCGCGAAAGCGTTCCTTTCCAAACCTTACTCCGACGATCAGTTGTTGCAGACCCTCGACGCCCTGTTGCTGCGGAACTGACGAACCACAGCTCCCTTCCTGGTGAACTCGGAACGGCCGCTGTTGTCACCACTGAAGCTACTCTTTGACGATGTGTGATTGGAACAATAGAAGTGACTTCAGAAATGCTCTGAAGTCAACGTTCCAAAAGTATTCTGTTTTATGCACCAAGCCAAACACCGAAATTATCGAGGATCACAATGCGATTTATCGTTTTGTCTGCATGGCTGCTGTTCATCAGTGCGACGTTGGTCGCGGCGAGCGACGATCTCGTCATCGCCGACTTTGAAGCCGAGACCTACGGCGAATGGAAAGCGACCGGCGAAGCGTTCGGTCCTGGCCCGGCGCGCGGGACGTTGCCGGGGCAGATGCACGTTGAGGGCTTCAAGGGGACGGGACTCGTCAACTCGTTCTTCAGGGGGGATCAGACCACCGGCACGCTCACGTCGCCGGAGTTCAAGGTCGAACGCAAATTCCTCAGCTTCCTGATCGGCGGCGGCCAGCACGCGGAGCAGCTCAGTTTGAAGCTGCTCATCGACGGCAAGGCCGTTCGCAACGCGACCGGCCCGAACGACAAAGCGGGAGGGACCGAAGCACTCGCGCCGGAAGCATGGGATGTCACTGAGTTCGCGGGCAAGATCGCCGTCATTCAGATCGTCGATCAAGCGACCGGCGGCTGGGGCCACATCAATGTCGATCACCTCGTGCAGACCGATCGCAAGCCGGTGCTGTTGCTCGCGAACGCCAAACGCGAGTTCCAGATTGAGCAGCGGTATCTCAACCTGCCGATCAAGAACGGAGCGCCCAAACGCAAAGTCACAATGCTCGTGGATGGCCGCGTCGAAGTGACCAACGACATCGAACTGGCCCACGACACTCCCGACTGGTGGGCCTTCATTGATGTCAGCGCGTGGCGCGGCAAAACCGTCACGATTCAAATCGACAAGCTGCCGGATGATTCCTCGGCGCTGAGCGCCATCGAGCCGAGCGATTCGATCCGAGACGCGGACCAGCTCTACCGTGAGCCGTTGCGTCCGCAGCTTCATTTCTCGTCGAAGCGCGGCTGGCTCAACGATCCGAACGGCATGGTCTTCTTCAACGGCGAGTACCACCTCTTCTACCAACACAATCCGTATGGCTGGAGTTGGGGCAACATGCACTGGGGCCACGCGGTCAGTCGCGACATGGTTCATTGGCAAGAGCTGGGCGACAAGCTCAGACCGGATGAGTTCGGCCCGATGTTCAGCGGCAGCGCGGTCGTCGATTGGAAGAACACCAGCGGCTTCGGCAAGGAGGGCCAGCCGCCACTCGTGCTGATCTACACCGCTGCCGGAAACCCGACCGTGCAGTGCCTCGCGTCGAGTACCGATGGCCGCCGCTTCACCAAGTACGGCGGCAACCCGGTCCTGAAGCAGATCACCGGCGGCAATCGCGACCCGAAAGTCATTTGGCATCAGCCCACGCAAAAATGGGTGATGGTGCTGTACGTCGAACTGCCGGGGAAGAAGCACACGGTCCACTTCTACAACTCGCCGAACCTGCGCGACTGGACGTTGACCAGCATCACGGAAGGCGGCATCGACAACGACAAGTTCCTCTTCGAGTGCCCCGACTTCTTCGAGCTGCCTGTTGATGGCGACGCCGCGAAACAGAAGTGGGTACTGACCGCCGCGAACAGTGAATACGCCGTCGGCACATTCGACGGCGCGAAGTTCACGGCCGAAACAAAAAAACTCCCCGGCGTTCGCGGTCGCGGCTTCTACGCCGCGCAAACGTTCAGCGACATCCCGCAGTCCGACGGCCGCCGCATCCAGATCGGCTGGTGCCAAGCGCCGTCGCCGGGAATGCCGTTCAATCAATCGCAGTCCCTCCCGAGCGAACTGACCCTGCGCAGCACTCCCGCCGGCGTGCGGCTGCATCGGCAACCGGTCAAGGAACTCGCCTCACTACGCGACGGCCCGAATCAAGCCGACTCGCTCGCCAACTTCCGCGCCGAACTGATCGAACTCCGCGCCGACTTCACCCCTGGCGATGCCGAATCCATCGAGTTCACACTGCGCGGCGCAAAGATTGTTTATGACGCAAAGCAGCAAGAACTCATCGTCAACGATCACCGCGCCCCGGCCCCGCTGATCGACGGTCAGCAACGCCTCATCGTCTTCGTTGATCGCACCATGCTCGAAGTCTTCGCCAGCAACGGCCAAACCTACATCCCGCTGCCATTCATCCCTCAGCCGGAAGATCAGTCCGTCTCGGTGAGTGACAGGAAGAAGGTGACTTCGTTGCAGGTCTTTCAACTGAAGTCTCTGTGGGAACCCTCAGCAAAATGAAGTTTCCCCCCGTAGAGCGCACAGCTCTCGGACACGGGATTTCTGGTTCATCCGAAATCGATGCCAACGGCAACAAACGGGCCTTCGGTCGCGAAGAGAACGACGAAGGCCAGCCGGTCCAGCAATCGTTCACGATCACCGCTGAAACGATCATCACGCTCGACGGCAAACCCGCGAAGCGGACCGATCTCAAACGCGGCTCGTCGCTCAAGCTGCGGCTCTCCGACGACGGCCAAACGATTCGAGCGATCAAGGCGACCAGCCCCGAAGCGGACGACGACAAACCGGAGAGTGACGACCAGTAGTGTCCGCGTTTCAATCCGATGGCATTGGCGTGAGAGTATCTCGCCAGTGCCATTGGTATTGATGGGCTTGAAAAGTCCGCCGCCCTTTCCGTCCACGAATTCACCATGCACTTTTCACAGGATCGTCTGATGTCTCGCAGTGACTTCTTTGCGCGGGTGATGCGACCTCTCCACCGGCTCGTTCTCGGAATGGTTTGTCTTTCCTGGAGTGCCGTCGATGCAGCCGACGCACCCGTCGTCGGAGCCACGTTCGATGAGAGATCGAACATCGCGTACCCGGCGAGTCACGCGGTCGTCGATGTCACGCAGGCTCCGTATTTCGCGAAGGGAGATGGCACGACCGACAACACGGAAGCTTTGCAGCAGGCGCTGTCCGATGTCATGGGGCAACACAAAATTCTTTACTTCCCGGCGGGAACGTATCTCGTGTCGAAGACGCTGATGTGGTCGAAGAAGAATTCGGCGGGCAAAGATGCGTGGGGCAAGAACTTCATTCAGGGACAAAACGTCGCGAAGACGGTCATTCGACTGAAGGACTCGACCTTCACCGACTCGAAGCAGCCCGCGAGCATCATGTGGTGCGGCGGATTCGGATCGGCCGATTGGTTTCACAACTACATTCAGGACGTGACGTTCGATGTCGGGCGAGGCAACCCCGGCGCGATCGGCTTGCAGTTTTACTCAAACAATTCGGGAGCCGTGCGCAACTGTCGTTTCATCGCGGGCGAGGGAAGTGGACTCGTCGGACTCGATCTCGGTCATCGCGACATGAACGGCCCACTGCTCGTGCGAAACTGTGAGGTTGTCGGTTTTCAACGCGGTATCAGCACGGCTCGCGCGGTCAACGGGCAGACGTTCGAGCACATCACGCTGCGCGGCCAGACTCAATTCGGTTTCGACAACGAAGGTCAGGCCATCAGCATTCGAGGACTCATCAGCGAGAATGCTGTCCCCGCGATTCGCAGCTATGGCACGCTGTGTCTGCTCGACGCGAATCTCACCGGACGCGGCGATGCAAGGCACGTCCCTGCCATCATCAACTACAACGGTGGACGCCTCTTTCTGCGCGACATCACGACGACCGGCTACGGCCGCGCGGTGGGCGATGTCGAGACGCCAGACTGGTTCGCTGCCGTTCGCATCGCGGGCGAAGACAAACCCGGCAGCGCTGGCCCGAATGTCGGCGAGTATTGCTCACACGCGGCGACCAGTCCATTTGGATCAGACTCGCGCTCGCTGCGACTGCCGGTGAAGGAAACGCCGGAAGTCCCTCGCGACGACCCGGATTCGTGGGCCGACGTGGACAAGTTCGGTGCGGACCCAACCGGGCAACGCGATTCATCCGCCGCCATTCAAAAGGCGATGGACTCGGGCGCGACGACAGTTTTCTTGCCTGGGTTTTATGCGATGAAGCAGACGGTCGTGATTCGCGGCAAGGTCCGTCGCGTCGTCGGAGTCGGTGGCTGGGTCGATTACAACGGCCAAGCGAAGCCCGACTTTCGCATCATCGACGGAGCAGCACCCGTCGTGTCGCTGGAGCACCTCTCCTACATCCACGGCGGCATCGAAATCGACACGAAACGCACGGTCCTGTTTCGTAGCGTTTCTGATTGCGACCTCACCAACACCCGCAAAGCCGAAGGTGGCGAACTCTTCTTCGAGGACTTCGTCACACACGACCTCAAGCTGAAAAATCAAAAAGTCTGGGCAAGACAGCTCAACGTCGAGAACGAAGGAACGCACCTCGTGAACGACCACAGCGACCTCTGGGTGCTCGGCTATAAGACCGAGCGCGGCGGTACGCTGCTCGATACACGCGGCAAAGGGCGCAGCGAAATTCTCGGTGGCTTCAGCTACACGACGACGGCGGGAAAACTCGCCCCGATGTTCGTGACCGACAACTCGTCCGTCTTCACATTCTTCAACGAAGTCTGCTATAGCGGCGACCCCTTCGAGACACTCATTCACGAGACGCGCGGTCCAGTATCGAAGTCCCTCATTCGAGGACACGGCTCGACGGCACCGTATGTCTCAAATTGGAAATGACGGCCACGAAAATACTCACCCGAAAACCGCTACGTTGTTGGACGGAAAACTCGACTTCCTGCCGAATACCGGCAACGTTGTCGTCTGGTACGAACTGACTCAGCAAAGGCCAACGGTCGCCTAGACAAAGCAAGAACTCGGTAGCGAAGCCGCTGGCCTCGAAGTCGGGGATATCAATCACGAATCCTTCTCCGACAGCACCGGCACGGTGAGCAATTCGATCTTCGCCAGAGTCTGATGGCGGGATGTCGCTGTTGGAAATCGCCAGTGTGACCGGCTCCGGATACACACGAATTATCGGTGAACTGCGGAAGCTGAGGATCAAAGGGATCAGTCGGCAAACGGTGCGGAACATCTTCAAGGAAGAGGGCATTCAGCCGGGACCGGATCGCACGTCGGATACCTGGAACGATTTCATCGAGCGTCACGGAGAGACCTTGTGGGCGTGCGACTTCTTCTCGGTGAAGACAACAGGCGGTACGCATCAAAATGACCAGCATGCCAGCGTTTCCCGCCGCTTTAATGCGGGAGACACGAGTCCAAAGAGTGCGTATCGCGTGAGACACGTCTGGTCACAACGACGAAAACGGCTGCATTTCCAATGATTTGCGCCCTAGTTTTGATGCGTACCGCCTGACTTTAGGATCGTTCGCATCGTCGAACTGTCGCTCCGAGAACTCCCTTGCATCGCGGTGGCCAAATTCGGATGGGGCCTGTCGCGATGGTTCATCGACTTGGCCAAACTATCTCAAGTAATCCTCGCGCGGACGGCTGGCGCGGGATGGTGGCTGACGGACGGGGGCGAGTTCGTCGATCACTTTTTGCAGGTGCTTTTCAGGGTTTCGGCGAACGGCTGCCACGCACGAATCGCAGCAGACGTAGATTCGTTTGCCCATCGCATTGACCGCAATCGGTGGTCCCATCGAGCCGAGTTCCTCGCCAGTGACCGGGCAAAGTCTCTGGGCGCGAGCTTGTGGAGTCGGCTGCGAACGGAAGGTGGCATCATTCCCGGTCGGCTGTGCGGAGGCTGGTCCGCGATTTGGCAATCGACTTGATCGGCTCTGGAACAAGCCCTGATTGCAACTCTTGCATCCTTGATCCTGACATCGGCTGTCCGAACAGGGGATGTTCGGATCGCAGGTGGAGCAACCGCATGAGTTGGTGCCGATTGAGCGATCAGCGGGAGAGTAGCGACTGGCGTTGGTAGCCGGGCCAAACTGAATTGATGGCCTTTCAAAGCCAGACGGATGATCGTGTCGGCAGTTCGGGCCGTTGCATGCGGGAGCCGGATCGAATTGCCCCAAGAGGGTACTCAGGGCGGTGAGAGTGTAAACGAACGCATTCATGGAAGTGACCTTTCGCAAACAAGTAAACGTCAACAACTGGACTGGATAGAGAGACACAGTTGCCGCCGTCATGTGCGGAAGGTGAAGTTACGGGGCGCTGCTTTCGCAGCGCCCCGTGGGCCTGTGGCGTATCGTTGATCGGCCACGGATCAGGTTCGATTGAAACTGGTGGAGTTACCAGCGGGGCCACCCCGCTCCTCCATTTCCGCACGAGCCACTGCCAGGCTGCGAGTACACGGAACCTGTGCCATAACCGTTTCCGTAAATTGGCGAACCGTAGCCACCACCGAACGAACCGGCACCGTAAGTCCGATCGAACGCGCGATGATCTTGATTGTCGTGATTGGCCTGGTGCGACAGCGAGCGGTGCAACGAATTGTGTTGTCCGTAGCCCATTCCAAAGTTGTGGGCTTGGCTGTGGACCGCTTGGCGATCATAGCTCCGTTGAGCGAGTCCATCGTGATAGCTCTGTTGAGGCGAATACGGTGAACCGTAATTGTGATCGGCCTGTACGGTGGACTGTGCCAGCGCCAGACCGGACAGTGCGACAAGAGTTCCAAGAATCCTTTTCATGATGTGGCCCCTTTCGAGCGATGTGAGCGTTTGGTCTGACTGCCGAGCGTCGAGAGGCGTCGGCGTGACCGGAGGCATACATCGCATTCATCGTGCCAGTGCTCTGAATGACAACGATTGCTCAATGACGCAGGCACAATTCGTGAGAGGCGATCAGATAGTTGTTCTCGAAACGATTCCGGCGTTATCGCAGTGTGAACACTTCTCAGCGACAGCCGGCCAAAGCTCGCGGTGGGGAACTCTTGCAAGTGGACCGCTGAACTCACGGCAGCTTGCGGTCACAACGTCCGCATGATGATTCAACCGGTCCCTCAAGGCAGAAATGTTAGGTCTTGCAATGTCAGGCGGACTTCATTTTCATGGCCACTTCGACATGTCGTGGCACACGACAAACAACCGACATGGGTGAAGGACCGCAGGGTCGGATTTCTCAAAAGCACTTGTGCTGCGTTGAATCCATCTCGCGATCGTAAGAGCAACCTCCTTGCTATTCCCGTTCTGGGGTCGTACCTTGAGCGGTGTTGAGGGTGCATGAGTTTGAAGCTCGCTCCTCAATCGCGACGGACGACTAAATAAAGAGCAGCCCGGCCCATGCTGGGAGGCTAGTTAATAAGTAAGCCGACGCGGTGGAATACCTTCTGGGTGTTCTGCCGCGTCGGCTTTTTTTTTGCCCATCTTGAAAAGCCGGAATGACAATCAACGGGTACCTAACGACGCTGAGACAACCGCGAATGTGGGTCGCTGCCACGTTGCTTGTGTCCCAGTTCCTTCAATCTGGGCCGTGTTGTTGCTCACGAGGGCATGATTTTACACAGCTCGCCAACTGCTGCTGCTGCTGTGACGCCGCAGGCGAAGGCGAAGCTTCTGACGACTTGGCGATCGTTGCCATTGATGAAGTGCGTGAGGCTCCTCTTCCGCACAAATGCCGTTGCAACAAAAACGTGTGCGTTGGAACCAAGTCGGAGCTGTTCACAGTACCGGACCATCGAGCCAACTTCTTCGACGATCTCGCCCGGCCAATCGCCTCGATTACGTTCCAAGTTAGCGATGTCCGTACCCTCGGCATGGTGGGCGGGCGCAAGGATATCGTCGCGTTGCGAGGTGCAGACTGCTGCACCGTTCTCTGTCGCTGGTTGTGCTGATTGTCGGCTCAGACCGCCTTGATGCGGACTGACTCTGTAGTTCGGACCCTCATGCGGTCCCTGCTGACAACCCACCGACGCCTTTCTTTTCAACGTCACATAGATGTTGACGCTGCAACTCGCTGTGCGCACGCGCCCAGAGAACGAGAGCAGTCGCGTGTCGTGATCGGATATTGATCCTCTCCACCTTTGACAGGAACGGAACATGACGACTTTTACCCATTTGAAATTGGCAGCCCTGTTGGCACTGACAATGATTTCATCCGCGTTCGCGCAGGATTTGTCCGACGGAACCCGGAAGTGGCGGGGAGACTACAGTACGCATCAGTCTCAAACGTACAACCGCCACGCGCAAGA
>JAYTGQ010000850.1:0-3569 GCA_043733345.1 Schlesneria sp. | reverse complement strand
CTCCTGCCGAGCCGCGAGAAACAAGCGACTTTCCTCACGCACACGGCTCGGCGGGAGCCTCGCCCTCCCTTTTTCAACAGGCTGCTAAGCCGGACTTCGGCTGATTGAGACCGCGCGTCGAGCGGAGTAGACTTCCCGCCCGGTTCATTCCGCCGCTCTCGAGTTGCTTACAAGCCGAGCCGGTTGCAATTCTCATCGCTCACTTCTTTCGGAGCACAACATGTCGAAGCGTGGTCGTTTAGCGAGCTTGGTCTTGGCGACGTTGTTTGCCGTGCTGTTCACGAATGTGCCGCAAGTGATCGCTCAGACCGATGAGCAAATCGACGCCGCGCGGCTCAAGGCGCTCGCGTACATCCGCAAGCAGCAAGAGTCCGATGGGCGGTGGATGTACAACGGACACGAGACCGGGATCACGGCGCTTTGCACGTTGGCTTTGATCGAGAACGGCGCGGCGGTCTACGACCCAGTCGTCGAAAAGGGCTATCGCTACGTCAAGAAGAACGCGCCCGCGCGGACGGAAACGTATGACATCGCGCTGAGCATCCTGATGCTGGCGCGAGTCGGCGATCGTCAGGATCGACCGCTCGTCCGAACGCTCGGGGCGAAGCTGCTGGCCGGACAGACGACGACCGGCGGTTGGGGCTACACGTGTCCCGATGTGGACTCGTCGATCCTGCAAGACGTGAAGAAGATCAAGCGGAAGGAAGGGGCGGGCTGCAACAGCAATACTCAGTTTGGAGTACTGGGTTTGTGGGTGGCCTCGCGCACGGGGTACGGAGTGCCGATCGACGACGCGATGAAAGAAGTCGGCAGTCGCTTTGTCGGGTGGCAGGGAGAGGACGGTGGTTGGCCATACACGAAGGAAGAGGGGAAGACAGCGGTTTCGGGACCAGCGATGTCATGCGCGGGGCTGTTCTGTTTGACCGTGGCTCGAGCCGCGAAGATTCGCCAAGAACAACGCGACAACAAGACTGCGGTGCGCGGCGGTGAGAAAGCGTCATTGCTGTCCGATCCGGTCTACGCCAAGGGGCTGAAGAAAGTGTCGGAATTCGCGGGGACGATGAATCCCGGTTCCGCGCGGTATTTCGTGTGGACGGTCGAACGCGTCGGAGTGCTGCTGGGCGTCGAAAAGTTTGAAGGGGGAGTCGATTGGTTTAAGCAAGGTGCGGACTCGCTCATCAAGTCGCAGAAAGAAGACGGTTCGTGGCCGAGCGACAAGGCGGAGAACAGTCTCGCCGACGCCTGTTTCTCCTCGTTGTTCTTGCGTAAGGCGAACCTCGGCAGTGACATCTCGCGGTTGTTGCAGGGACAGCCGGACAAGGCGTTCGTGATCGTCAATCGCCCCGATGCCGAACGAGGCGACTCGCTGCAAGATGTTCTCAAGTTGGCTCAGCCCGGCGATGTCATTCGCGTGGAAGGGAACGGGCCGTTCAAGCTCAGTCATGATGTGCTCGACAAGGACATCACCATTCAAGCGGGCTTCGGTTATGACCCGGTCTTCGAGTTCCAAGTCGGCATGTCGCCCGAAGGACTGCGTTACCGACCCGAGCGCGACAAAGCCTCGCACACGATGCTGAACGTCACGGCAGGAACGGTCACGCTGGAGGGACTTCGCTTGCAGATGGACGCACCCGTCGCCACGGGGACGATCGCGTGGAAGTGCCTGCATGTTTCGGGTGGCACGCTGCGGATGCTGAACTGTGCGGTGTCGGAAGGAAACCGCAAAGGGATGACGCCGGTCACGCTCTCGGGTGAGGGGCAGGCGGTGATTCGCAACGGCCTCTTCGTGGGTGGCCGCACCGCCATCGAGATCGTGGCGAACGGCAAGCAGGACGTGACGCTCGACAACTGCATTCTGTACTCGAACCTGTGCGTCTCGATCATCAACGATCCGCTGAAGAAGGAGCCTGCGAACATCGACCTGCACACGTTTCAAACGGTCTTCCAAGGGACCGAGGCGTTCTCTTGCCCGAATCTGGCCGGTGAATTGCGGATCGACAGCGTCCAGTCCGCGTACAAGTGCGATTCGCTCGGCCTCTCGTTGCTGGCGTCGGCGGGAAGCAGCAAGGACCGTGCGTGGAAGGGGGCGAACAACTGCTACAACGTTTCCAGTTGGATTGGTTCAGCGGGGAAGAAAAACCTCGCCGTGACCGATGTCAAAACGTTCAGCAAATTTTGGGGTGACACCGACAAGGATGGCTCCAAGCTGCTGCTGGCGTTCGCGTCAGTTCGCAAGAATGGATCCTTCGCGCACGGCATGAATCCGCAGGACTGGGATATCTCCGAGAAGTCTGAGCTGGCGCTGGAACTCAAGCGACCGGGGATTCAGCCGGCAGTTGTCGGAACGGGAGAAGGCTTCAGCCGATATCGCGAAGACTTCAATTACGGTCTGTGGAAACGTGGCATCAACGCCTCGCCGCTGCTGACTCAAACGGCGGCCAATTGATCGGCGTGCTGCTTGTGCCTCTCGCCCTCGTTTAACCGCGTGGGCAACGCCCCGCGCGTCGAGCTGCGAACACGTTCAGAGTCGCTCAACGCGCGGGGCGTTGCCCACGCGGTTAAACGAAGCTGTTTTGATTACTGATTGACCTTCACCACTTCTCAACGGAAACGATCTCAGTGGACCCGGCGAACATCGAACTGACGGCGGTCCCCGCAACGGAGCGAGCGAGCATCGTTCTCCCGCCTCTTCAAATCTTGTGTGACGACGGGCCGATCATCGCCGTCAATAAGCCGGTCGGGTTGCTGACACAGGGGGTGCCGGAAGGCCAGCCGACGCTCGAAAGTCAGGTGAAGCAGTACCTGCGCGAACGGCTCGCCAAACCGGGCAACGTCTATTTGGGAGTCCCTCATCGACTGGATCGGCCCGCATCGGGAGTGGTCGTCTTCGCGAAGAACTCGAAAGCGGCCGCGCGACTGGCCGAGCAGTTTCGTGAGCGCACGATCAGCAAGACGTACCTCGTGGTGACGGAGCAAGTCCCCTCGCCGCGCAAGGACCGTTTGACCGATTGGTTGCTCAAGGACGGTGAGGCCGCGCATGCGACGGTCGTTGCGCCGGGAACAGCCGGTGCGAAAGAGGCGGTTCTCGACTACGAAGTCCTCGCGGTGAAGCACGGTCGCGCCTTGATCGAGATCGATCTGCTGACCGGCCGGATGCACCAGATTCGCGTGCAACTGGCCTCGCGCGGCTGGCACGTTGTGGGGGATCAGCAATACGGCGCGACGCTGACCGCTGATGAGGCCGCTGTCTACGATCGGCACTCGTCCCCGATCGCACTGCATGCCCTGCGGCTCGGTCTGTACCATCCGGTTCGCTATGAACCACTCTGGATTGAAGCTCCCCTTCCGACACACTGGGAGGGATATGGCTTTGGAGGGTGAGGGCTGGGTTATTAGTCATTAGGGGCGAGCCCTTCATCTCTAATGACCAATGACTCCTCACTTACGCTCAGGGCCATTGCCTTTTACACGTAGGGTGGGACAAGCTCGCTTCGAGCGCCGGCCCACCATGTAGGAAACATCGAGAAATCATGGTGGGCCGGCGCGGCGAAGCGCCGCTGGTCCCACCC
>JAYTGQ010000849.1:0-3574 GCA_043733345.1 Schlesneria sp. | reverse complement strand
CTTCGGCCGCCCCTCCGATGGCGACTGGCTAAAACGACCGTGACCAGGTCGGTCTACCCCCGACGGAAACAACAGAACTCGCATGTCGATCCGGAGCGTCAGGACTACAGTCGTTTTGTTGGACACGTCACTCTTGCCCGTCTTTCCGCTTGAGAACCGACGGGCAAGAGTGCCCGTCCTACTTTTTTCAACAGACTGCTAAACCTCCCGACGCCCTCGCTCACGCTGCGGGTTGGTGTTGCGAGGCCAGCCTTTTTCTACCGCTCAACCATCCACTCGTCCTTCACGTGAGACTCCCTTGATACAGACATTTCTCTTCGACATGGGCAACGTCCTGGTTTCATTCTGTCATGACCGAATGTGTCGGCAGATGGGCGAATTGTGTGGGCTGACCGGTCCCGAGGTGCGACGACTGCTGATCGACACCGGTTTGCAGTGGGACTTTGAACGGGGACAGGTCACTCCCGACGAGTTCCACCGCCGGTTTGAAGAGGCCGTTACCGCGAAAGTCGATCAGCGGGAACTGGCTCTCGCTTCGGCGGACATCTTCAGTCCGAACGAGTCACTGCAACCGGTGTTGGCTCAACTCAAGGCGCGCGGCCATCGGCTGGTCTTGCTGTCGAACACAACGATCTGGCACTTTGAATTCGTGCGAGACCAGTTCGACGTTTTGAAGCCGTTCGATGACTTCGTGCTCTCGTGTCACGCCGGGGCGATGAAACCGGACGCGCCGATTTACGAAGCGGCTTTGCGAGTGATCCACTGCGATCCGGCCGACTGCTTTTACACGGACGACATCCCGGACTACATCGCCGCCGCTCGAAAATACGGTCTCGACGCGGAAGTCTTCATCGACACGCAGGCGTTGATTTTCCAACTCAGAAATCGCGGGATTGTCATCTGAGATCGACTTCGGCGAAGAGTTCGAGCAGGGCTTCGAGCGGTAGTCCCACGACGTTGGTCAGGCTGCCTTCGACTTGGTCGATGAAGACGCTGCCTGCTCCTTGCAAGGCGTAGCCGCCCGCCTTGCCGCGCGGTTCGCCCGTCAGCAAGTACCAGTTCAACCAGCGATCAACATCGGCGCGAAAGCGGACTCGCGTTTCGATTAGCCGTTCCGCGCGACGACCGTCTGGTGTCACGACGTGGACTGCCGTCGCGGCGATGTGACTGCGACCGGCGTAGTAACGGCGGAACCAATCGCTCACCACTTCACGCCAGTCTTCGTGATCGGGCGGCTGGCCGAGCACGACCGGCGCACCATCAGCCTCGTTGGCGATGACGGTCGTGTCGGCGGCGATGATGAGCGTGCGCGGCCGCTCGTAAAGATCGGCCTCTTCGGCGTTGAGTGCCTCGCGCACCTGTTCGGCCTTGTGGCGGGCGATCTCTTGCAGGCGCAAACGGATCGTGGCAAGGTCGCGGCAATTGTCGAAGCCCTGCTCGTCAGGTGACTCGGGAGGTTGGACGGCAATCAACTCGGGATGCACGATCAGCCGCAGCAACTCCAACCGGCGCGGCGAACGTGAGGCAAGGATGTAGCGGCGAAAGGACACGGCAGGAATTCCAAAAGTGATGGCTTTGACGAGCGGGGAGGCGTCAGCCCAGTACTCCGCACTTTGTTACTTTGGGCTCTCCGCCATTCGTGTTGAACAACCTCCGTGAGCGGCAAGGCGCTAGCCGCCGGTCATGCAGGAAATCACCGGCGGCTAGCGCCTAGCCGCTCACATCACACAACTTTCAACACGAATAGCGGAGAACCTTACTTTGTTCGCAACTTCTGTGCATTCTGCGGAAAGGTTGTCAGAGAGTGCAAAGTGAGAAGTGATCAGTGCAAAGTGCAAAGTGCAAAGTGCAAAGTGCAAAATTGCAGAGAACTCTCGTCCGCAGACACTTTGCACTGATCACTTCTCACTGATTTCACCCATGCGATTTCGTGGTTTTGTTGCGGCGATTCGGCTTCCGCCCCGCTTGCCGAAAGCCAGCCATTCAACATCAGTGGTTATCGGGGAGGATTTCGTCGAGGGCATCAATGTTGGGGCCATCGACCGGCGGGGACTCGCCCCACACAGGGTTGTCGAACGGGAAGTCTTCGAGTGGATCGACCACATCCTGCGCAGCGGCGGCCAGCAATGCTCGCCCCGCTTCGACCGTTCGTTCTGCGGGGGTACGCGGGTCGAGTTTGAACTCCAACTCCCAGCAGCAGTGCAGCGCGTAGATGTCTTCGATCGGCATTTCGGGCGAGGTTTCGTCGAGGAGCGAGTGCGTGATGCCGCCGACCATGCCGACGCCCATTTCACTCGCGTCTGCGGCATCGTCGTCGTCGGCCGCATCCTCGTCCGTGTCTTCCGCGAGGTAGCTGTACTGGAACAGCCAAACGGTGCGCCCTTCTCGCGCGGGAGGCCAATTCAACTCGCGTGTGTCGAGCAGCTTGATGTCGTCGGGTTGGCGACCATATCCGTGTGGACTGCCGAGCCATTCGCACATCCTGGCGTACGCGAGGAATCTCGGTTCATCGGCTTCCGGCGGGATGTCTTGCTCCGCTCCCAACTCAATCAAAAAGTTGCGGGCAGCTAGGGAAGTCTTGAAATCGAGGCATTGCTGGATGAGCAATTCGCGTCCGGAAGCGTCTCCTCGTCGAGCCGTCGCCCACGCGGCTTCCATGCGGACTTCCATGTCCGGATGGTCCTTTGCCAGTTCGAGCAGTTCCGCGCGAGCCGGTTCGGAAATGAACGGAATCGCGGCGGTCGCGCTGTGAGCAAAACTGAAGTCATCGTCATCGCGACTGATCAGCCACGCACGCAGAATCTCGATTCCTGCGGGCGAGTTAAACGGATGCTTGGTCAGAGCCGCTTTGCGCGTCAGTCGGTTGGTCCAATCGAGATACGCCACGCGTGCGAAGCCATCGGGCAAAGGCTTGCTCAAGCGACGAATGAAGTGCGGCAGAATCGGGTCTGTCTCCTTCAGCTCATCGAAGACAGATGGCCACAGATAGCCATCGCATAATGCCGGATTGGTGACGGCCGTGACGATGCGATCCAGCCCGTCTTCGTCTCCGTACCGCGCGAAGATTCTGAGCGTGGTGAGCAAGTCGCCTTCACGTTCCTCGGCAGTGGACAGCCGCGCGTCATAGGCTTCAATGAGCAACGGGATGCCGCGCCGCGTCAATTGATGAAAGGCATCCGTCTCGAGCACCGACTGATAGAGACCGACCAACTCACGATAGTCGGGATCGGCGTCGCCACCGAGAACAGGCTTCTCGACGAAGTCGCGCATGACATCAATCAGCACGCCCGCATCGAAGTACGTCGTGAGCAGGTACTCGCCCAGTTGCCGCATTTCTTCCCGCAAGTTGCCACCGGGAGCGACTCCGCGTTTCAAGGCGTCATGAAAAGCATGTGTGTCGTTGATCAAGTCGAGATTCCAAAAGTCTGGGCGAGAGTGGCGGGAGGACGTGATTTTCACGTTCGGTGTTCGCTCGTATATACCTCGCGCGGGACAAAGTGAGACATTTCTGAGCGGGGCGGCGTCAGCCCCCCGGTTCTTCCTGCGAAGGGCTAACGCCCAAGAACCGGGGGGC
>JAYTGQ010000848.1:0-9625 GCA_043733345.1 Schlesneria sp. | reverse complement strand
ATCATTTTTTCTAAATTCTTTTTTTGATCTTCTGTGGATTGTTTAAAAAAATCTTCAGGACTATATCTAAATACGGAAACCCCCGGACGGGCGACGAGGAGAAAGTCCGGGGGCTGACGCCGCCCGGCTCACCAGATGCACTTGAAAAGAACGCGAAGTTGGACGCCACGGCCTCGAACCAACCGGCGATCGTCGTCGGCCAATACGGTCGCGGTCGGACGCTGGCGATGGCCATGCCGATCACTCCGCCGTGGGCCAACGATCTGCTCACCAAGTGGGGCGGCGACACGAAGTACTACGGCAAGTTCTGGCGCAACGCGATCTATTGGCTGACCGAGAGTTCGTCGATCGGTCGTCGTCGTCTGGTCGTCACGGCTGACAAGAAGTTCTATCGTCCCGGCGAAACGATCTCGCTGACCGCCGCCGCGTTCGATGAGGCCGCGAATCAAACCGGCTCGTACAAAATCACGTCGATGATTGAGCCGCAGACCTCGCTGAACGATCTCGAATCGAACTACTCGCCCGTCCGCTGGCCCGACGGCAAGCCGCGCGAAAGCGGCGAGTCCGGCCCGTTCATCGCGTGGGGTGAAGAGTTCGACCTGCCGCGCACCGATGCGTCCTCCGGCAAACCGGCATTCGCCCTCGAACTGCCGATCGCCGACGCGCTGACCGTCGGCTCGGCGAGCCAGTCGCTGCGCGTCGAACTGACGGCGATGGAGGAGTTCACTCAGGTCGATAGCACGTCGCTCGACATCCAAATCCTGCACGACCCGTTCGAGCAACAGAACCCGTTCCCGAATCACGACCTGCTGCTGTCGATCGCGAAACACTCCGGCGGCCGAGTCATCAACGACTCGGCACAATTGGCCGAAGTGCTGCGCGACGTGCCGAAGAAAATTGGCTCTCCGATCATCAAGAAGACGCCGTTGTGGAGCACCTGGTGGCTATGGACCTGGCTGCTGGGTCTGCTCAGCGTCGAATGGATTTGGCGGCGGGTGGTGGGGCTGGCGTGAGTCTTTGTCCGAAACGTCCCCACCGACCTCGTGTCGGTGGAACGATGATTGGCCACTAAAGCGTTCGTTCGAGTTTTCGTTCGCCCCCGCCGAGCTTGCCTCGGTGGAGCGATGATTGGCGACTGGCTCCGCGTCGAATAGTGGTCAATCATGGCTCCACCGAGGCAAGCTCGGCGGGGGCCAGCACCACTGGTTGTTGTCGTTGGTATTTGTCAATCGTCGCTCCACCGACGCGAGGTCGGTGGAGGCGGAACCATCACTTTTGAATCTGGAGAGCACACCATGTTTCACAGAGTTTCATTGATCGGGGCGTTTGCGGTGATCGCGTTGGTGGCGACATCGGTGCTTGCGGAGGATGACCCTCAAAAGGAACAAAAGGAACAAAAGGAAGCCGAGGCGGCCGCGCTGAAAATCGCTCGCCAGCACATGACGCTGCTGAAGTTTCACGTATCGAAAGCTGGCGACGAAGTGGAGGTCGAACCGCTTCCGAATCCGGTACTCGTGTATGGCGACATTGTGCGGAAGCATGAATCGGGAACGCTGTGGGTGTGGGGCAAGACCGGCCGCCCCGCCGCCGTCATGGAGCTGTATCGCGATGGCGACAAGAACACCCCGTGGATTCATGCCCTGACCATGACCTCAACAGCATCGATTCGATTCAAAGGGACTGAAGGACCGCCGTGGACTCCGAAGTCTTCGCATTTCAAATTGCAGGATGTCCCTGGCAAGTTGGAGGTTGCCGATCAGCCGGTCGCTCGTTTGCGACAGATGAAGGAAATCTCTCGCCGCTTTGAGGCTCATGAATTTTGGAACGGGCGTCACGAATTGCGCCTGTTGGTGCAACCGGTTCACCGCTACGAAGACGAAGCCAACAAAGTGATTGACGGGGCCGTGTTCATCATCGCACACGGCACGAATCCTCAAGTCATCCTGCAAATCGAGGCAGTTGCCGACGAGACGCCGCCGCGCTGGAAATACAGCCTCGCCCGAGAAGGGAGTGGCGAGACCCATGTCCTGCTGGATGGCAAAGAGGTTTGGACGGTTCCCCAAACCGGAATCGGAACACCGCTCGAACCCTACTTTCTGCTGTACACCGCACCGAAACCAACATCGCCTCAAAGATGAAATGAGTCGTGAGATCAATCGACAGCCTGAGTACCACAATGACTTCACTCCGAACAACAAGGATTGTGCTTGTGCCCTTGTGCGTGGAACATGCGGCACGCATGTTTTCGTTGCTCTCCGATCCCGAAGCGTGTCCGCTGATCGAGATTCATCGCCAGGGCGATGTCACGTCGTGGGAGTACATGGTTCTTCCGATGACCATCTATTCGCTGGAAGCCAAGCTCGACGGCAAGTCCGTCTGGACGAAGCCCGAAGCGATGGTCTTCGGCGATCCAACCGCCCCGCACTACATCTCGACCTACCAGCACGATCAGGGGGAAGCACCATTCAAGTCGTTCTTGCCGACACCGTAAGCGATCGCCGGACATCAACATCAATGTTCCATTCCACCATTTCTAAAAGGAGATTTGTCATGAAGTGTGCAAGGTTTTGGCGGGTCAACGTGGCGGCCGGCATTCTCGGAATGGCCTCCGGTGCTGCTCTGTTTGGTCAGGAAGAGGCTGAGAAGCCAAACAAGGATTCCAAGAGTTCGGCACGGCTCGAGTTCATGCGTGACACCGTCCGCCAGATTGAAATCAAGCCGACTGATCCCGATGACAAACGCGACTTGACGGTGAAGTTGCAGCCGCTGTTGCGCTATAGCGATCCCGCGCGCAAATCCGCAGACTCGGCGGTTTGGCGAGTGGGTCTCAAGGGGCGGCCCGTTGCGATTCTGACCTCGGAGGTCTATGGCCCCTACGATGGCGGCTATCGCGCCATCAACGAGTTTGTGGCCATCGACGAACCTCATCTCACGATGCGATCCGGCCCGTTCACTTGGACGCCTCCACCAAAGAAGCTGGAGTTTCAGGAGTTCAAGGGGGAAGAGCGCCCCGCAGACAAACCGCAACTCCGGCTGGCTCAATTCCGGCGATTGGCCAACAGGTTCTCCACGCGAGAAGAGTGGCGCGGCAACAAGGCGGAAATGCGACCGCTGCCCACTCCGATTGATCGCTATGAGCCTTCCGAAAAGCCCAATGCGGATGGAGCCATCTTCGCCTTTGTCTGGGGAGTGAATCCCGAATTGCTCCTGTTCCTTGAGTCGGACGGCGAGAAGTGGTCTTTTGCTTGGGCACGCATCGCCGCCGCAAATTTGTGGGTGAAACTGGATGACGTTGAAGTCTGGAAGGAACCACAAATGAACCTCGAGCACCTCGACACACCCACGGCCCACTACGCGATTGCGGATAGCGTGGTCAAAGTCCCTGCGAAGCTGTACGACGATTTGAACGACGACAAGAAGCCATGACCCGGTTACCGCAGGAAGAACTTTCGTCGAATCCATTTCCATCTCAGGAGCCAGTCATGCGTCGTGTCATTCCATTGTGGTGGCGTTTGAGTCTGTGCTTGCTGTGCCTCGTGGTGTCGGCGTCGATGGCTGCGGCCCAGGATCAGGCGGATGAGAAAGAACAGGAAGAGAAAAAGGTCGCTGATAAAATGAGCGCCTCGCGGCTGCGGGCGGTTCGAGGAATCATGGGGCAAATCACCATGAACTCCACCACCGGTGACGAACCGCAGCCGCTGGAACTGAAGCCCGAGCCGCTGCTCCGCTACAACGACGCCACGCGCGGCATTCTCGATTCGTGTGTGTTCCGTGTTGGAATCAAAGGGCGACCGGTCGCGCTGATCAGTGCGGAGCTTTACGGTCGCCAGGGCGAACGCTTGTTGCTGAATCATGAGTTCGTCGCGCTGTACGAGCCGAAAGTCCGTTTCAAGCGAGATGTCTTCGTGTGGGAGCCGCCGACAGGAACGCTGACGTTTCAGGAGTTCCCCGCCGCCGAGCCGCCGGTCGAAAACCCGCGTCTGCGGCTGACGCAAATGAGGCGACTGGCGGAACAGTTCTCGGCCTCGCAGATGGTGGGGGCTTCGCGAATCGAACTGCGTCGGTTGGCAACGCCGATTGACCGCTACGAGCCTTCCGACAAGCCTCGCGCCGACGGTTCGATCTTCGCCTTCGCTTGGGGAGTGAACCCCGAAGCGGTCGTGTTCATCGAATCCGATGGGCAGAAGTGGCTTTATGCCTGGGCTCCCCTCAGTTCCGCTCCGTTGGAAGCGAAACTTGGCGACGCCAACGTTTGGAAATGCCCGCCAGGACCGCACGAAAACCGCACTGCGTCTTACACGTCGATCCACCGTCAACTAACCGTACCGGACTATTTCGACGATCCGGCGAAGGAAGAAAAGCCTCGCCCGAAGCAGCCGTGATGTCTGTCGCCAACTCGGCCGAGATGTTTCTCAACCTATTTCTTTCATTTAGAAAGCTCAACATGCCACGCAGCCTGCAAGTCATCGTTTCGTCTGCTTTGATTCTCTGTCTGACAATTACCGCACGGTCGGAAGACGCACCAGCTAAGAACGAGGACAGCCCTCCGAAGAAAGTGGAGTCTGCCATCATCAAGGAAGCTCGCGAGCATATGTCCCTGCTCAAGGCGAAATCGTCAGGGGATGGAACCGAGACGGAGGTCGAGTTCCTCTCGAACCCGGCCCTGAGCTATGGAGATGCGGCGCGGAACTGGGAGGGCGGAACGCTGTGGGTGTGGGGAAAGTCGGGACGGCCCGCTGCGGTCATGGAGCTGTTTCGCGATGTCGGCAAGAATCAGCCGTGGATTCATGCACTGACCATGACATCGCCCGAGCTGATTCAACTCACGGGGCCGATCGGTAAACGTTGGACCCCAAAGAAGAGTCACTTTGTTTTGACCGATGTCCCCGCATCCCCTCCAGTCAGTGACCAACCGGTGGTGCGGATGCGGCAAATGAAAGAGATCAGTCGCCGCATTGAAGCTCACGAGTTTTGGGAACCGAACAACTCGCGCTTTGAACTGCGTCTGTTGACCCAACCCGTCCATCGTTACCAAGACGAGGCGGCCAAAGTGATCGACGGCACGGTCTTCATTTTGGCACATGGCACGAATCCGGAAGTCATCGTTCAAATCGAAGCCCATGCGTCCGAACCGCCCCGCTGGCAGTACAGCTTCGTACGTCTTGCCGGCGGGGAACTGCATGTCTTGTTCGACGGCAAAGAAGTATGGAGCGCGCCGCGCAATGTCACCGATCAGTCGGTTGATCCCTATTGGTTGTTCTGGTCGCCGCCGACTCGAGCAGTCGCCAAGTAACTTTCGCGGGGATTCCGGGTCGTTGCCAAGGCACGCTCGGTGGCGAGTTTCAAACCACGGGTTGCATTCGAGAGGGTTGCGATGCGTCAGCTTTGGGAACGAGATCATTTTTCCGCGATCATCACGGCAGTGGCAGTGACATTGTCGGCGGTTGCTCACGCAGATGAGCCGGTGCCCCAAGCTCCCGAGGCCGTGGCACAAAGGTTTGGTCGGATCGACCGCAATACCGACAAGCAGGTAAGCGTTGAGGAGTATCGCGCGGCGGTCGGGGCGGCTCAGGTGGGAGTCGCGCTGCGGGACTTCGACTTGTTCGACCGGAACGCGGATAGCCAGTTGTCGCTCGACGAATACTGGTCGATGCCGATTCATCCTGCCGGGCAGCGTGGGCCGTTGCCCGACCCGATGAACGAAGTCGTCGATCAATTTGTGGCCATTCTCGATCAGCTTCTGAAGGACTGGGGCCAGCAGCCCGAGCGGACGGTTCCCGTGGGCGAGTTCCTGGCCGAGTACACGAAGACGCTGGACGAGCAGCCGACGGCGCTCATGCAGCGCGCGGCGGACCCGGATCGGGATCGTCAGGTGACTCGGGCCGAGGCACGTCGGTTTGTGGAGATTCAATGCGGGATCCGCCGCAGTGATGGGAAGTTGCTCCGGCTACCCGATGGCCGCGTCGTGGCTCACATGCAGTTCGTGTACGCCGATCTGAATCGAGACGACCGGCTCGACAAGACGGAGTATTTGGAACGGACCTATTCGGGCGAGAAGGCATTGGAACTGTATGTCCAGCAGGATGCCGACAAGGACGGGTTCGTCACGTGGGACGAATGGAGCAAGGTTCGCACTCAGGATCCGATCTACGAGTTCCGCCGGATGGACATCAATCTGGATGGCCAACTCGAACCGGCCGAGCTGTTGGCGGGGACGCCCGACTGGATCAAGATCTCGGCGAAGGTCGCCTTCCCGGCGTTCGACCGGGACCGCAGCGGCAAACTGTCGCTCGATGAGTTCCGGCTGACGTTCCAATCGAACCCGGTCGGTCGCTGGCATGACGCGATCACGGACACGGACCTCGACGGATTCATCTCGCGCAGGGAGTTTGCCTACGGCGGCGTCTTTCCGGTGCTGCGGTTCGTTTACTTCGAGATGCTCGACACGACCCGCGACGGGCGGCTCGATCCCGACGAGTTCGTCTACAACCGCAAGACGGTGCGCGAGGTACACGTCGTCAACGCGGACGGCTCCGGGTGGCAGCGGCTGTTCGCGGTGGAGGGCTTCCCGTCGCTCGGCTCACCGGCGATCTCGCCGGACGGGAAGCGGATCGCGTTCGACGGGCACGCGCCGGGAAAGACGATCAACGAACAGATCATGTTTACGGCGGACCTCGATGGCGGGAACCTCAAGCAGGTTGGGCCGGGAATGATGCCGAGTTGGTCAAGCGACGGACGGAAGCTGACTTACTCGTCGGGCGGCATCAATGTCATCACTGTCGAAGGAGCGGATGCCGATCGAGTGGCCAGCGGCTGGGGGGCACAGTGGTCGCCCGACGGCAAGCGGATCGGGTACTACTCGGGACTCACGATCACGACGCTGGATGTCGGGACGAAGAAGGCGACGGCCATCTACGACGGCGCGGACGGCGGCTTCAGCCAGATCTTCTGGAACATGAAGTGGTCCCCCGACGGCAAGAGGATCTGTTTCAAGGCGACCAAGGCCGGGGCCGAGACGATTTCGTCGATTGATGTCGATCCGGCCAACCCCCGCCTGAAGTTGCATCACACCGGCACGCGCATCTCGGCCGACATCGCCTGGCATCCCGATGGCAAGCGAGTCGCGTTCAGCATGTTCTGCCCCGAACGGAGCGTGATGCAGATCTACGAACTCAACGTGGACTCGGACGATCCGCCGCAGTTGATCAAGGGGCAAGACCCGAAGGCCACCATCACGGCTCCCTGCTGGACTCGCGACGGCAAGCGGCTGATCGTGATGACGGGCGACTATTGACGTGACCGACAAAAGTCCGAATTGACGTGGGGGCAGGTTTCTTACCTGCCCGTATCCATGTGAAAACCGAAGCACGGGCAGGTAAGAAACCTGCCCCCACATGACTTTTGTCGGTCACGTCATTATTGAGTGGGAGTTTGGTTGTTGACGAAGATCGAGGAACCCGGGGAACAGGAACGCCAATGACGACTCACATGGACCGACCGTTGCTGTTGTCGCTGGCGCTGAGCCTGTTCGTCGTCGTCACGTCTGTGGCCGAGGACAAGAACAACGGCAAGGGCGACGACCAGGCCTCGGTGGTCGAGCAGCGTGTCGCGTGGCTGCGCGGGAAGGTCGCGACGTGGCGCGTCACCCCGACTCGTGAATCGAACGATCCGTGCAAGCTGCGCGAGGAACCGATCTTCAAGTGGTCGAATCCCGTCAGCGGTGCGGAGGGGGCGGTCTTCGTGTGGACGAGCGACGGGCGGCCGATCGCGCTCGCGAAATGTCATCTCAACAGCCGCAACGCGTATCACGTCGAGACGCTGATCTCGATCACCGACAACCGGCCGCGCATGAGCGAGGCCGGACAGGTGACGTGGGAGCCGTCCCAACCGGGCGTGAAATTCGAGACGCTGGACGACCTCGGGGCTCCCGCCGCAACGGAGCCGCTGCGGCTGGCCCAAATGCGGCGAGCCGCGCGTGAGTTCCGCTTCATCGACAACTGGGGCGAGAATGCGACAACGGAGAAATCCGAATGGGAACTGAGGCTGATGCCGGCCCCGCTGCTGCGCTATTCGTCCGCGAGCGAGAAAATCATCGATGGAGCGTTGTTCGCGTTCGCCCAAGGGACCAACCCCGAAGCTCTCGTGTTGGTCGAAGCGGTCGAAACCGCCAACGGCCGCATCTGGCGAGCCGCCCCCTCGCGCCTGACCGGCTACCAAGTTCGAGGCTGGCACCATGACCGCCTCGTCTTGGAAGTCGAAAAGATTCAAAGCCCGATTCGCACGGCATCGCTCTTCCACCGCGGCCGAACCCTCCATCCATTCCCGTTTCCCGAGCAGGCCGAATGACACTCCGCTGTCCGCGTGAGGCGATTCCGTTTTGAAGGGTGATGACATGCAACCACTCGCGATTCTGTGGACGGTTCTGCTGGCGAGTCAACTCGCGGCGGAGGATCGCGCGATTCCGCAGAGCGATTCTCGGCTGCAAACGCTGTATCAACAGGACGCCAAACGGTGGGAGATGTGGGTCGGCCCCGATCAGAAGCGCAAGGCCGAGATCGTGGCCGAGCCGGTCTTTCGCTGGCAAAACCTCGCGCGCGCCAACGGCCAGAGCGGTGCGATGTTCGTGTGGGTCGATGCTGGCCGGCCGGTCGTGATCGGCGGAGTTTTCTCCAACCCCGAGAACGACCGCCGTGTCATCATGCACGAGTTTCACGCGCTCGGCCCCGACCGGCTGTTTCCCGTGTTTCGTGACTCCGAATCGAAGTGGCTGCCGGGCGCGGGGGTCACGCTGCATCCACTGCCGAACTCACCGAAAGTTGAAGAGACCGCCGCCAAACGGACTCTGCAACTGCGAGCCATCGCCCGCGAGTTCACGGCCAACTCGACCGACAACGAGCAGCAGCGCTGGGAACTGCGGCTGCTCCCGAAGCCGCTGTTTCGCTACGACAAGCCACAGGGTGACATCATCGACGGCGCGCTACTGGCCTTCGTCAGCGATGCCGGGACCGATCCCGAAATCATCCTGATCCTGGAGGCCCGCCAGGAAGCCGCGGGCGGCACGGCGTGGCACTACCGCACGGTGCGGCTCTCCATTTCCGACTTGTACGTGGACCACAAGGGGGAGCGAGTTTGGACCTCTCTGCGCGACGACCCGAACGGGAAGTTCGGCAACAAGGACAACACCTACGGCCTCGTGCGCGATCGCGTCATTGAGGAACTGCCGCCGGTGACAGTGAAGTAGAGCGGCAGTAGCCAGAACGGCGGTGCATCAGTGGTCAGCACGGAAAGAGTTCGCATGTGGGAGGTCGGCATGTCACGTTGCCTGGTGTTGGTCGGAGCGTTTGCGGTGATGTTCGTTTCGGCGATGGCGGTGCTGGCAGAGGACGACTCCCCCAAGCAGGCGGAGTCGTCGGCGCTGATGGAGGCTCGCGAGCACATGTCTGAGTTCAGCGTCAACTCCTCGGCGAAGGGGCGTGACGCGGCGATTGAGATGTTGCCGAATCCGCTGCTCACCTACGGCGACGCGGCGCGGAACAACGAGGCGGGGACGCTGTGGGCGTGGGGAAAGTCGGGGCGTCCCGTGGCATTCCTGGAGCTGTACCGCAGTGTCGGCAAGGACCAGCCG
>JAYTGQ010000847.1:0-1118 GCA_043733345.1 Schlesneria sp. | reverse complement strand
ACAAAGATAAGCCGGACTTCGGTCGAGTCCTCGCTTACGCTTCGGGTTGGTGTTTGATCGGAGCGCTGACCGCATCGTTGCGATCGACCAGACGCAGCAGCAGTGGCAACAGGATCAAGTTGCCGAGCAGGCCACCGACCATCGCCACGCTCACCAAGATCCCGAAGTAGACCAGCGGGATGAAGTGCGACAGCGTCAGGACCGAGAAGCCCAAGACGAGTGCCACGTTGGAGAAGACGAGCGCCAGTCCCACGTCTTGGTGAGTCGCTTTGATTGCGGCGGCAAAGCCCAGTCCCGCGGCCCGCGATTCACGGAAGCCCGCCACGTAGTGGATGCTTGAGTCGATGGTCAGCCCCACCGAAACACTGGCGATCATGGCCGTGGCGATGTTGATCGGCAGTCCGATCCAGCCCATCGTGCCGATGACCAGCACGATCGGGAACAAGTTGGGGATCAGCAGAATGAAACCGAGAGTGGCATTGCGGTAAGCGATCCACATCAGCAGCACGTTGGCGGCGGCGGACAGAGCGAAACTGGAGAGCTGATCGTCCATCAGGCTTTCGATCAGGTAGGTCAGCAGCACGAAGAGACCAGTTGCCTGCGCATCGGGGAAGTGTTGCCGGGTCACTCGTTCGACATCGTCGATCAGCTTCAACTTGGCATCCGACGGCTGGCGTTCCTTGGCGCGGAGCATGATGCGCATGCGACCGTCGTGTGCGTTGTAGAGACTCGAAATGAAATCGGGCTGCATTCGATTGAGCGCTTCCAACCGCCACGACAGCGGCAGGAATTGAGGAATCAGATCGAGTCCATCGGTAACGGCCACGACCTTGGTGAGTTGCCCCGGTGTGTCGCCCCCTTCAAGCTTTCGCAGGTCGGCAGCGAGCGACGCGACTTTGGCGAGGAACTTGTCGTCGAACTCAGCCGGCGCGGGAAAGTTCACTTCCCACGTCCCCGCACCACCGAGCCGTGTCTCGAAGAAGTCGAGGGACTGCACGATCGGGCTGCTGGCTCGGAAGTTTTTGCTGAAGTCGGTTTCGACTTCGAGGCGAAAGAGTCCGGCCGTACAGAAGACAGACAGTCCCGCCATGCTCAGTGCGACGAAGGTCGGTCTGCGC
>JAYTGQ010000846.1:0-3581 GCA_043733345.1 Schlesneria sp. | reverse complement strand
CCAACATGCAACTGACGTAGGGCATCATCCAGCCCGTGTTCGCCACGACCGACAACGTGGTGTGTTCGGCTCCGTCTGGTCCTTTGTGATAGCCGCTCTGATAGAACGTTTCATTGGCGAACCGCAGCGGGTTGTTCATCCAAATCGTCTTCTCTTCATCGACGTTCCGCGTCGGATCGACGATGGCAGTTGTCGAGGCATAGCTGCGCGTCGTGCTCGTTCCGATGTAGGTTTCATTGCGGACATCCTTCAGCGTGAAGCGATAGTCCTTGTAGTAACGCTTCGGCCGCAAACTGAGTTCATATACTTTGTCGCCAACGGTCACGGTATCGGTCTCGCCGCTCATCGACAGCAGCATCCCGACGAGATAGGTGCCGAGTGGTTTGCCACCGTCGCGCGACTTCAGCGTCACATAGGCCGTCGCCATATCGACCTTGCTGTCTGCATCGGTCCCGGAACCGGGCCGTTTCGATTCCGCAAACCATTCGAGGCCGAGTCCCGCAGTCGCCAGATTCTTGTCCTTGGATGAGGCCGCTCGCAGGTGCGAGTTCGGCTCGAAGCGAGTGATCTCGACCGTGAACGGCAACTCGGGGAAGTCGATCGGTTTCGCAGCTTCCGTTGCTGAAGCCGGGACCGAATCGAGCAGGAGCGAACGTGGAATGGCCACGACGCGATCGGACTTCGGGTCGCTCTTGTCGATCACCGCCAGCTCAAACGTGCGGATGTCGTGGACGAAGCTGGAGGTCTCACCCTCTTCGAGGTTCATCTGCGTTTCGATCGCCGTCAGCGAGACCTGCAGTTCGTAGTACATCATCAAGCCGATCCCCGCGTGCAGCAGGACGATCCCGGCGCGCTTCTTGAAGACGACCCAGCAGCCCGCCAACAGCGCCGCACCCGCGAACGTCGCTTGAGTCAACTGCCACAGGATGCGGAGCGACGAATCACTCGGCCGAACCGCATTTCCCTGCGAGAAGAGCCAACCGACAAGAACCACCAGTCCCACAGTCACGACCGCCAACAGACCCCGCACGAACCAACCCTTCGCTTGATTCGTGACGGTCACCGGGCGCGACCACTGTTGCACGGTCGCATAGGCCGACGCGAGACCCAGCAGCGCGAGTGATCCCACGAAACCAATCCATAGCGTGCTGTAGGGAATGAACGGCTCGGCCTGAATCCCTTTCGAGTTGCTCCCGGCCGCGATGACGAACCAAGTTGCCACGCCACCGACAGCGATGGCTGCGAGTCCCGCGAGCAGTCGCGTACCGCGTGCCTCCGCCTTGAACCGAATCAAATGCGCCGAGAACAAATTCGCGCCCAGCGACACGCCGATCAAAGCTCCACCGGGGAACCAGAAGCCGCCGGGAATGTTGTCCGCCTTCCAACTGCCGAGCGGAATCAAGCCCATGAGCCAGTATGTCGGTTCGAGCAACTTATCTTGGGCGTCGCGCATTTCATTAGCGATGACGAACGACGGCGGCACGAAAACTTGCACCGGCACCCACGCAATCCAGCAGCGGAAGTAGAGGCCGATCACCTCCCAGATGTCCTTGTCCACTTGAGCCAGCGTGCCGACAAAAATCAGCACGATGGAGAGGGCGAACAGCACGACAGTCAGCCTCAGCGAAGCGACCGGCGCGAGGACCGTCTTCACGCCGTTCCACAGCGAGAACTCGGAGTCAGTTGCCCGCTCCAGTCGTTCATTCAGAGCAAGATTATTGGTCGGGATGTCGATGGCCATGTACTGCCTCGTCTCTTGAATAATGTAGGGTGGGCTGTGCCCACCAATTCGCAACTGCGTCGTACTACTAGGTCTCGAAATCCTGTCGTACAGCGCGCATTTCCGTCTTCACAAAGTAGCCTTCATCGCTCCGCGTGAAGGAAGCCGAGTACGATCCCCGCATCGATTGGCATCAGTAGTATCGACTCCCCATCGGCGTCCTTCACGCGGAGCGATGAAGGCGACTTTGGCTGCGGCTACGCCGCGTCGTTTCACCGTGTGGGCAACGCCCCGCGCGTCGATGGTGAGACACGCTCTCACGTCGCTCGACGCGCGGGGCGTTGCCCACGCGGTTAAACGACTCAGTTAGAGCCGCGCGAGTTTAGTCCCTCAGTCCGAACCGCTCATTGACGGTCCCGGATGCCTCGGCCACAATCGACCGCGTTGATGCCGGTTTGTTCGCCGTTTGCCTTCAAAAGAGGAGTTCTCGCATGCGTCTCATCGCGTTCTGTTCGTTGGCTGTTGTGTTGGCTGCTGCCTCGTCGGTGCAAGCGGCTCAGATTTCGGGTGAGTACCTCGAGGCTCGGACCTGCGATGTCTACACCGGTCCCTGTTTCGCCAACGCTGAGATGGACCTCGCCGGGAAAGAGGCGGTCATGGCGTGGAAGGTGGATAAGGGTGGCTGGAACGGCGTCGCGCTGGAGGGACTCGGCGTGGCGATCGTCGTCATCTCGGAAAAGACGATGGGGGCGAGCGAGTTCTTCCACATGCACGCTGGCAAAATCTCGTCGATCATTTTGGTCGATGACCGCGCCACGAAAGCCCAGCACGACGCGCTCGTCGCGTTCGCCAAGCACACGGCCAAAGAGTTCACGGCAGACGTGAAGCAGATCGTCAAAGCTCCGATCAAGCTGGAGAACGACCACCTCTCAGGCAAGGGAACGTTTAGCGCGGGCGACGTGGCCAAGATCGAAACACGCGGCCTCAAGAAGGGAGACTGCGTCTGCTCGAACGAGGCGATCTTCTATCAACCGCTCACCAAAGTCAGCGACATCAGCCCGGCTCTGTCGAATACCCTCAGCTATACCGGCAAGGACTTTGATCGAACTTGGACGATGCACGGCCAACGCAATGCGTTCTTGGCGACGTTCCGCCGGTGACAACTCCCTCGTTTAACAGCCTGTTGAAGAACGTAACTTGGACGCCCTCGTCCGAGTGATTTCTAGTTGAAAACGGACGGACGAGGGCGTCCATCCTACGATTTTCAACAGGCTGTTAACCGCGTGGGCAACGCCCCGCGCGTCGAGCGACGGTTGAGCCTGTCTCACCATCAACGCGCGGGGCGTTGCCCACGCGGTTAAACGATGCCGCCTTTTTGATTTTTGACTCGATCATTCAGCTCTGGAGAGACATTGATGAACCGTTGGACCTTGGCCGCCGCTTCGTGCTTCACCCTGTTGGCCGCCGTGATGGTATTGGCCGATGACGGCAAGCTCACCGTCGTTGAAAAGGCTCCGGCGGGAGTGGCCGAGAAGGTGGCGGGAGCTTTGAACTCGAAGGGCCAGCAGATCGAGGCCGGTGGCGCGGTGATCGGTTCAGTCTGGCTGGTCAAGCAGTTGGACGCGAAGGCTGACTTCAAGCCGTCTCTCGCGGTGAAGTACCCGCTCACGCCGGGACAGCTTGTGGGCGCGATTGAGATCGTGAAGAAGTCCGAGTTCACCGACTTCCGTGGCCAGGATGTGGCGGCGGGCGTCTACACGCTTCGTTATGGACAGCAGCCGGTCGATGGCAACCACGTCGGGACGAGCGATCTCGCCGATTTTTTGCTCGCGATCCCCGCCAAGTTGGACACCGATCCGGC
>JAYTGQ010000845.1:0-3581 GCA_043733345.1 Schlesneria sp. | reverse complement strand
CTCCCGCCGAGCCATGTGCGTGAGGAAAGTCGCTTGTTTCTCGCGGCTCGGCAGGAGCCTCGCCCTCCCGACAGCCGTTTTTCAACAGGCTGCTAAGACGGCGCGGCGATTCAGGCACGAGGCCACCATCACTTTTCGATTCGCGGTGACGTAGTCCGGACCCCTTGGTCCAGACGAAACGATTGACGACTGCGAAGAGAGACATCCGGATCAAGGGGTCCGGACTACGAGTGTCGAGAAGTGATGGCGGCTCCGTTCCTAAGGGCCGATGGCTCCAACCCAAGGCTGCTCGAAACTGAGCTTCTGCTTGGTGTCGGCCGTGAGGTCCACATTGCGCTGCACGCTGTTTTCAGCAGGGGCGAGAAACTGGGGAGACTTTGGATCATCGGACACGAACAAGATCTCTTTGTCTCCGCGCTTGCCATCCTGCGAGAAGAGGCCGTTGATCTCACCTGGCTGTGGTGGCGTGACCGCAGCGCGATCTGAAAAGTTCAGCGCGAGACCGTGAGGTTCGCGTGAAGCCGCGCCGTTGAACGGACCTTCTTCGTAGCCAAACTTCACCAAGCCATCGGCCACTTCCATCTTCGAGAACAAGTTGCGGCGGAACGTCAGTTCGCGCGCGTCGTCGCTCGGCATGCGCGCGAACAGCACTCCATGATTACCGGCGTGGAAGGTGTTATTAGAAACCACGATGTCTTTCCAAGCGACATTCGTCCCTTCCAAGCGAATTCCATCTTGAGTTTGGTGGAACAGATTCTCAGCGATCGTGATTTTGTACGGGGCGGTTCCTGACATCACGATCCCGGCTGACATCGGACCGAGAAAGCGGCAGCCGCGCACAATTAGGTAGCTGCTGTCTCCCTTGGGGTCTTCGCGCAGGCGTATTCCCGCAGCAGTGGTGGCACCTGCGGCTGGCTCCAACCGCAATTGCTCCATCACGATCTCGTCACTCGACAATGTGCCAAACGCTGAGCCGAGTGCTCCACGACAGGCGACCCCCGATTCCGTAAAGCCTCGAATCGTCATCGCTCGCAGAGTGGTGTCATTCATGTAGCCGAGTAGCTCAATCGCAGAAGTATGCCCGGCCGCATTGACATCGATTCCTTCGACGACG
The DNA here is from genome assembly GCA_043733345.1 of Schlesneria sp. GTDB lineage: Bacteria > Planctomycetota > Planctomycetia > Planctomycetales > Planctomycetaceae > Schlesneria. The sequence goes on along the minus strand of JAYTGQ010000845.1, from coordinate 2,467 downwards.
AATTTCGGAATTTCCTTGAGGCGAATGACGGGCGATTCCTTGCGGCTTTCCTTCAACGGTTCCAAGATCACCGCTCCCGCACCCTTCAGTTTGATTCCGTGTGGCCAGTCGATCAGAGCGGTCTCGCTGGACTTCTGTTTGGAACTGGTCTTTTGCTGGCTGGCATCAACCGAGATGAACTCTTTGTAGGTGCCAGCCGCAATTTTGATGACCATTTGATCGTCCGGGCCGGTCGGCTCATAGCGCAAACGAACGGCTCTCAATGCCTCGACGATCGTCTTGTATTCCGCTTTGGCACCACCGACTGTGATCTCGCGTTTGCTGGCGGGCCATTTCGTTTTTGGCTCGTTTCTGGCGGTGGAGGCTCCGCTTCCCAGTTGATCGAACGAACCCAGCCAGCCCCTCGAAAAGGCCACCACCAATAGCAACGCCAAGCCGCCGCCAGCCACCCCGAGCAATGTCGCAGCGGACAGTTTCTTCGGAGGAGATGTTGCCGATTTGATGACGGGTTTGGCGGGAACGGGCTTCGCGACGGGAGCTGCTGCAACCGGCGGTAAAACAGGTTCGGATGCGACGAAATTGGAAGTCATTTCGCCGAAGTCGGGAAAGTGGTGCTCGGTCTCCGCAGGAAACGTATCTGCCACGACCGGCTGCGCGGGTGTGAAGTCTGGCGTTGAAATCACGGTCTGTTCTGCCGCAGGCGCTGCGGGCTTGATGGCCGACAGTGAAGTCAAGTGCGGTGGTGGTTTGAGCTTCTTGGACGAAGGGGCCTTGCGTGATTCGACGGGCGGAGAAACAGGGATCGGCATTGCCCCTGAGATCGAATCGAAAAAGTTCGACAACTCGGATTCAACGGATTCCGTTGCCACTGCTTGGGGTGGAGCCGACTTTGCCGTGGCATTGGAAGCGGGGGCGACGATCCGGGTTAAAGGAGCGGGCGACACGGTGAAGTCGAACATTGGCAACGCGGAAACCGGGTGGGCGATGACGGGTTGGGCAACGGGGACCGCCGCCAGACTGCTTCCGCCGCTCTTGGATCGCGAGGCACCGTAGATTGCGGAATGAGCCGAACGCCAAGTGTTGTCGGCGTTGTCATCGACCCACTCGAACAAGGCGTCGGCCGTGGCCTTGGCCGTGGGATAACGGTCCTCGGCCTTCTTTGCCATCATCGTGCGGAGAATGGCGGCGAGCGACGCGGGAGTCTCTGGCCGCAACGATTCGATCGTCGGCGGTGTCTTCGTTTGGTGGGCCATCAACCGTTGAGTCAGTGTCCCCTCGATAAAGGGAGGGCGGCCAGCGAGCAGAAAGAACATCGTGCAACCGAGGCCGTAGATGTCGGCCCGCGCATCGACCGTATGGCTGTCGAGTGCCTGTTCGGGGGCGAGGTAATCGGCCGTGCCGAGCACCTTCTCATCGTGAGCGACGGTCAGGGACTCACCCTCCTCCTCACCGGTGAAGAATCGGGCGAGGCCGAGGTCGAGGACTTTGACCGTCCCGTTGAGATCGACGAGCAGGTTTCCCGGCTTCACGTCACGATGAACCATCCCGGCTTCGTGAGCCGCGTGCAGTCCAAGTGCCGATTGCCGGATGTACTCGGCCGCATCGAGAAAGCTGCAGACTCCATGCTTCTGCACCAGCTCTTGCAAGCTGTCGCCCTCAACGTATTCCATGACAAGGAAGTGGATCTCGTTCTCGCGGTCGGCCTGATGATCGACATCGTACGCGCGGACGATGTTGGGATGATCGAGCGACGCGACGGCTTGGGCTTCTCGGTGGAAACGGGCCAGATACGACGAGTCATGCACACGTTTGGTCGGCAGCACCTTCAACGCACAGCGGCGACGCATGAGCGTGTGTTCGGCCAGATAGACCGAACTCATCCCGCCTTTGCCGAGCAGCGACAGCAACCGGTACTTCCCCAAGAAGTAGCCCTTGTGCTTGCCCTGCAACAGCTTCTCGGACTGCCAGCGCGTGATCGTGTTGTTCGAGATCAGAAACTCGACCAACGGTGTTGCGTCTACTCCGTCGCCGCCGGTCGGAGTGAAGCCGGCGATCACCTTTTTCAGCCGTTCGGGATCGACCAAGACGCTCTTCTTGAGCACGGCGACAAACGTCTCGACGTTGAGCTTGCTGGACATCGATGTTGTGCCTGCTCCAAAACCGCCGAAAACGCGGACTACGCTGCCGAGACAGCAGCCTCGAAATTTGATCCCCACCGCAGCCTCAACAGCCGACTGGCCGGGCTGTAACGTGCCCGAGTAAACTACCAGTCGATTCATGGTGTTGCCAGTCTCTGCGATTAGTGGTGAGCAACATCAGGCAGCGCGTTGAAAGCTTCACGCGGTTCGGGCTGAGTCGTTTAGCCGCGTGTTGAAAATAGAAGCCTGAAGCGCGAGCGAAGGATTTCTGAGCCTAATTCGTCCGCATTTGCGACATCCTTCGCTCGCGCTTCAGGCTTCTATTCCCT
>JAYTGQ010000844.1:0-3585 GCA_043733345.1 Schlesneria sp. | reverse complement strand
GACATTCATCTCTCGACGTGGTGTGGCAAGCCGATGTTGGCCTCTCGCTGTGAAGTCGTGGAACGATTCTGGTCTGGCACGATGGCCCTGATGTTCCGACTGACCCGTGGCCGCTTCATCGTCGGCTATGCGTTGGGCGATGACGGGATGCTCTTCCGGGGCGACTTGCTCACGAACTGCAATGAGGACGAGGCCCGTCGTCACGCTCTGATGGTCGCTGAATGTTTTGCTGACCTCGATGCCGAGGACGAGGAAGCGTTCGTTGCTGAGCAGGCCGACGAGTAGACACCCCCTTGATCAACGTGAGGAAACAAAATGCAAAAGTTTTACTGCGGAGAAAGACATGGCGATCACTGCACGGGGAACGCTCAATGGACACGAATTCACCGACATTCTGGTCCTCAATCCGGGAGATTGGTTCGGCAAGGCTTGGCTTGTCGAACTCGGTGGCTCGTACTCATCGCTGTACTTGGTGGTCGAGGCCGACTCGATGTCAGACGCAATCGACGAGTTGGCCGAGAACGAGAAGTACGGACATCAAATCGTCGTCGAAGAGAAAGATCTCGGCGATTACCCCGAAGATGACCGGCACTATTCGGGATCAGGTCAGGTGCTCGATCTCGATCATCTGATGATCTACGGTCAGGAAGGATCTGATTGCCCATTCAAGTGCCGTTACTTCGGTGACGGATTCCCAGAAGAGGGCGTTGTGCCAACGGAATTCGAGGCGGTGGAAGAATGACTTCGGGGATAAATTCCCGAAGTTCATCGACGGTCGTGCAAGACACCCGCTTGATCCGTGTTGCTGCTCTCAATGTGAGAGCAGCAATCACACCTTCAAGCGGGAACGACGATCATGGCACGACGAATCACCAAGAAACTGTTGGCGGCACGAACAGCCTTCAAGACGAGAGTCAGCGACTTCCTCAAAAGCGTGGAGGCATCTCAGATCGACGGGACGTATGAGTGGAAGCTCGCCACACCAATTGGAGATCTGAGTGTCGGTGTGTGGGACTCAGCCATCATGTGTCGGTTCGCAGATGTCGAGCAGGGCAAGGCATTCACCCGCCAGTTCCCTGCACAGCAGAGCAACCCATATTCGGGCAAGTGGAACTGGCATTTCGAGGACGATGCCGAGACGTTGAATGGCGAGTGCGAAGCCCAGTTCGTGCGGTACGTCAAGCTGCTGCTGAGTCTCGAAACTCTGCCCGAAGACTTGACCACGCTGACGCCCGATCAAACCGAGAAGTGTGTGGCTCGCCTCGCCAAGTTTCCCCTCACTGAGCTACGTCGCCGCCAAGACTTGGCGAATCGTCAAATCGAACTGGCCTTCACGCCGAGTAACGATGCCGCTCTTGCCAACCTGCATGTTCGAGTCGAGCACCTGCGGATGGCGGTCGATAGGCAGGCGTTTGGCGACCGTTGTCGTTCTGCCGGAATGTCGTCCCTGACCTGACTGGCCGAGTGGACACCCGCTTGATCGTTGTAGCCGCTCTTGATGTGAGAGCGGCCATCACACCATCGAGCGGAGACGGCCATGCTGCGGAAACCCAACTACTACAGGACGCCGTTGCGAAATCGCCAAGAGATCGTGCGGTTCATCATCAAGGCGACGAAGCAGCGGAGCTACCATCAACCTCACCCACTGTGTTTCAACGTGAAGTGCCACCACGTCAATCTCGACTTCGATCATCTGCTCAAGCTGTGGAATGAGTACGAGTCCAACCCAATCTACACGCACGACGATGAATGGTTGAAGTCGGCTCAGCAGCGACACGCCGAGACGAACGAAGACGCACTGTGGGAATGGGCACAAGACGATGCCCGCCGTCAGTTCATCGACAGTGATGCCTTCCAAACTTTGTGGGATGGCACTGCCGTCATGGTCGCCTACAGCTTCGAGGGCCGATCTGGCGGTTGGCTGAGCGTCAACAGCTTCGAGGGGTGTGATTTCACCGACCGGGGTAGGCACATCGAAGACTCGCTCATGGAGATGGACTATTCCAAGCTGCGGAAGCTGTACCAACTGATCGTGATGTTGAGTCACGACACAGAAGATCCATCGAAGGAACTGGAACATCAGGCGTCATTCCAGTTCTTTGCGAATGTCTGTTCGGACATTCCTCAACCGGACGCATACCAAAAGCGGTTTGAGTTTGCCCAGACACCCTCTTGAACGATGCCGCTGCTCTCGATGCGAGGGCGGCTACCCAATCACTCCAACTGCCGGACACGGAGAACAATCATGGTGGAAGCGAACGAACACACGTTTGAGATCAGAGAACAGGGCGAGGGCGACCGCAAGCTCAAGATCAGAGTGACATCGGAAGGCGGCTCCCTGAACATCTACCCGGAAGGATACGGCGATTGTGACTCGGCAGACGGTCATGGTGTACCCGTCTTCCTTGAACTATGGGAAGCTCGGTTGCGAGTTGTCGTGTTCGCTGACATCAACGAACAAGACCCGCAGATCATCGACATTGAAGCAGCCAAAGAAAATGAGCGGACACCAGAGCCGGAGAACTCGCCGTCAATCTGTGGTTGATGGGCGGTCGTTCGCCGTGATGACTGGCCGAGTCGGACACCCGCTTGATCGGTGTGACCTACACCACCGCACAGGAGATGACCCATGACCACGACTGAAAAAGCCGAGTTCATTCCCAATTGTGTTTTCATCCCGGCAACCGCTGTTTGGAAGGACCGTCGAGGCGAGCATGTCGATCCCGATGACGCCACTTTGCTGATGCTGGATGGTGACAACAATTACGGCGAAGTCTTCACCAACGCCGCTTGGGAGAATGATGGCCCGCCGAGCTACCTGCGGCAGTACGGCCAGTTTGTCAGTGCAGACGACCGCCCCATCGAACCGGAGCAAGGCCGAGTCGAACTGCTGCCGGATCTGTTTGTGGTGAAGATCGACGAGCGAGACTACTGGCTTGACTCGGCGGTCTTGGCCCGGACGCAACGCATCTTCGGTGTCTACGTGTTGGACCGGCGTCAGCACTTCCACATTTGCAGTTTCTCAGCCTCGCATGAGTTGTACTTCCTCGGCTCTCAGTGGGAGGAAGTTGAGGGACTGAGCGACGAAGACCATGACGATCTGTGGGAGCGGATCAACCAAGGCGACCTGCAATCGGAGCCAGTGAGCTACTGGGACAAATCCGACATCGACCGGATGCTGGCGACAACTTGCCGGGAAGGATTCCTGCCCGGCGAGGGCAATGGCGGATTCGCTCTGACGGGCATCACGTCAGTGACTACAGGGGACGCAATCGAAGAGGCACAGGAGTCGTACCAAGCAAGCGAGTTCTGAGTCGGACACCCGCTTGAACAGTGTACTGAACGACAACCCTTCAACCGGAGACCAGAAATGATCCAAGCCATGACGAACGGCCACTCACCGAAACCGAAGTTTGCTCTAGGGCAAGTGGTTGCCACGCCCGGTGCCCTTGAGGCCCTTCAACAGAGCGGCCAGTCACCTTCGGGGTTCTTGTCTCGCCATGTCGTTGGCGATTGGGGGCAAGTCTGTGAGGACGACAGGGCGTTGAACGAGGAAGCCCTCAAAGACGGCAGTCGCATCATGTC
>JAYTGQ010000843.1:0-1124 GCA_043733345.1 Schlesneria sp. | reverse complement strand
CGCCTAAACGACCGCCATTGGGGCGGTAGCCAACTGGCAGCTTGCAGCGTCCGCCGTCGTCACCGGGAACGGCACGAACTGGGTGGTTTCGCGACGGTCTGCTTTCGGGTTCCGTCACATGCAAAGCCGACCTTGGCCCCCTTGCCCGGGAACGATCACCCGGATGTGCCGTTAAGCAGCCAAACGGAGAATGCCCGATGCCCCACGCGATCGATCGATCTGTCATCAACAAGGTGCCGCTGGTCACTCTTTACTTCTGGATCATCAAGGTTCTCGCTACGACGGTCGGCGAGACGGGGGCGGACTTTTTGAACTTTAATCTCGGGTTCGGACTCACGAAAACATCGTTGCTCGCTGCGATCGTCTTGATCGGCTTCCTTGCCTTGCAGATGCGGCAGGACCGTTATGTGCCCTGGATCTACTGGGTTACGGTCGTTTTCCTCAGCATCGTCGGCACCCTCCTGACCGACAGCCTTTCCGACACGTTTGGCGTCAGCCTCTACGTCTCGAGCGCCATCTTCGCCTTGTGCCTCGCGGTTACGTTTATCGCCTGGTATCGCAGCGAGCACACGCTCTCCATCCACGACATCACGACCCGCCGCCGGGAAGCCTATTACTGGTCCGCGATCCTATTCACGTTCGCGCTTGGGACTGCTGCCGGCGACCTCGTCTCCGAGAAATTGGCACTTGGCTACACAGTGGCCGGTCTTATCTTCGGTGGTCTTATCGCGCTCATTACGCTTGCTTACTACGCTAAGTTCCTGAATCCCGTGCTGGCTTTCTGGGCCGCATACATCCTCACCAGACCGCTCGGGGCTTCGATGGGAGACTATCTCACCCAGGCTCACAAGGATGGTGGTCTGGGCTTCTCGACCATGCCGGTCAGTGAGTCCTTTTTAGTCGTGATCGTCGTGCTTGTGGCTTACCTCACTGTGAGCGGAGTTGATCGCTCGGAACAAGCATCGTCGGGACACGTTGGATGATCAGGATGGCTTGGGAGACGCGGGACCGGCTCGGCCCATGTCGCCCAAGTTAATTCTGAACGAAGAACAAATACGTTATTCTGTCTGGATTCAGTTTCTGCGGCTTCAAACCGAGCCAGAGTGGGAAGTTGTCAACGATCA
>JAYTGQ010000842.1:0-3601 GCA_043733345.1 Schlesneria sp. | reverse complement strand
TGCGGCTGGCCAACAAAGTCAGTTCGCGACGGTGCATGATCGGCGCATGAGGGAACTCGATGTTCTGCTGCGTGATCCCGACGAACACGATTCGAGCGACGAACGCCGCGGCGGGGTGGCCGGGGCAGGAGCGTCTTCGCGATGCCCCGGTTTGTTGTGTTGAATCCTGTCTCCGTGGCTTCGCCCAAAGCGGCTCCAGCCACGGCCACCCAGTCCGAATCATTCGCGTCCATGCAGCCCCCACTCGACATCTTCGCGCAGGAAGGCTTCCGTAGCGCCGATGATCGGAACGCCATACAACCGTCGAAACCACGACACAAACGCGATGGCGGACGGGCGGTCATGCTGGAAGAAGCCTGCTGTGACGGCGGTGCCGTACGGTTTCCCCGGCTCCTCTTGCCATGCGAGCCAACAGGCCAGCACGGCCTTTCCCTGATCGACATCAATGAAGCGGGCGCTATGCTCGCGCTTCGCCGTCTGAGTGGAGGCATCGGCATGACCAATCAAGGTGTCGCCTGCATCAATGAGACTTCGCAGGAAGTCCTCGATCATGCCGGGGCGAGAATTGTCGGGCATCAGCCAGACGCCGACGCGAGTCTTGTAGGTACTCGATTCTCTCACGAAACCATCAACGGGTAGGGTCGGTGGCGCTTCCACTCCAACCCGTTCGAGGTGACTGCGAATAGATTCCCAACGCTGGGTTGGACTGTCATCTGCATCCACGATGAAGCCGACCGGGCGTCCTGCCTGCAACCGGACTTCGATTTCGATAAGACTGACGACGCTTACGTCGTTTCCAGCAGCCTTAATCTCGGGGTACGTCAGAGGACGCTGCTTCTCGTCGTGTGGCATGTCGTGTTCGACGAGTAATGCCGCGAGAGCGTGCAGGTCGTTCTTGCCTTCGACGTGCAAGAGCGGTCGCTCGGGAACGCGAGCCATCAGCGGACCTCCAGTTCCTGCTCGATGGCCAACTGAAAGTCGGCCGCATCGAGTGTGACGGCGAAGTCGAGGTTCCGATCCAGCTTGTGAACGAGCACTTCACCGGCAAAGTCGGGTCGGTCCTGGCAGACAGCATCCAACCCTCGAAGGCAGTCGAGACTGTGAGTCGTCGCGAAGACCTGCACGTTGTTGCGAATGGCCGTTTCGATCACGAGTTTCCACATGTCGGGCAGGACCGAGTGATGTAGCCCTGTGTCGATCTCGTCGATCAAGAGAATGCCGTTCGTTGTCCGGGCCAATGCCATTGCGAGTGCCAACAACCGCTTCATCCCTTCACCGAATGAACCCAACGGGACTCGGCGATCTGCTTCGGAATCGCTATCAGTCGTTCCAATTAGAATTCCAGCGGTGCCACCACCGGTCTCAGTCAGGAACTGGATCGAGTCGATGCTCTCCTCGATCAATTTCAAAGCACCAACGACGAATCGTTCCTGCTTCGCACGGATAATTTGATTCCAAAGATCGCTAAGTGCGGCCGAGTCGAGTGATGCCGTTGTGATGAACTCCACCGATGTTCCGCCGCGGCGTCCCAATGGAAGTGAACGCCGCTGAACATAGGAGCGAGCCTCTCGTACTTCCAAAGTGCCGTCTGGAAACACGGGGAGAATCGAGACGGGTGTGTCTTCACCATTCCGATAGACTTCGAGCAACCAGCCAGAACTGGTGATCTCTTGTTCGTTGAAGAGTTTGCGTTGGGTCGCATCACTGCGTTGCGCTGCATCACAATTGATGAGAACGCGAAACTGCCCCGCTCCAATCCCTTCAATGGCGAACTCGCTCTCACACCCGAGAATGTGGTGCCGGAAGAAATGTGTGATGTCTGGATGAAACTCACGTCCTCTGTAGTACTCAGGATTTGCCACTCCAATCATCTCGTTTCGACGAATCGCCGTTCGGACCAACATCTCCACAGCACCGCCGAGAGCCAAAAACTCAACCGCCTCCAGCAGCGAAGTCTTCCCACAGTTGTTCCGGCCCACCAGCAAATTGACCGTCGCGAGTCGGTCAATGCGGTAGCTCTCAAAGCTGCGGTAGTTTTCGACGACAAGTGATTCGATCATGGGCGGAGTCCTCAAAACAGGCGTGGCATGAGCCGCAATCATTGTCAAAACCAAGGTCCGAACTCAATGCCTGCGAGGAATTTTTGGCGATGCGGCGGGGTGGCCGGGGCAGGAGCGTCTTCGCGATGCCCTGGTCTGTTGTGTTGATTCCTGTCTCCGTGGCTTCGCCCAAAGCGGCTCCAGCCACAGCCACCCTGCCCCGCCATTCGGACGTAAGTCTCCGACTCGAAATGGCGGTTTTTGTCACTCGCGCTGGGTTTTGGCGCGTTGGAAAAGTCTTGTGGACGGCGCTGGAGTTCTCCGGCGTGCTGGAAAAGACTTTTTTGGCACGCTGTGGGGCTATGACGACTCGGAAAAGACTTTTTTGGCGTGCCGGAGAGCTACTGCGGCTTCCAAAAGACTTTTTTGGCGTGCTGGAGGGCTACGGCGCGCCGGAAAAGACTTTTTTAGGACGCTGTCGGACTCCGACGGCTCGAAAAAGTCTTTTCCGACGCGCTGGCGGACAAATTGGGGACGGAAAAGATCCAGATTCTCGCATATCTACGCCGGAAGTCGTGTTGCAGCAAACGATTCAGTAAACAGATCGGCTCCGGAGTGGCCCGGTCGCTTCAATTGGCATCGCAGCACGACAAGAAGTGATCTTAAAAAGTTGCGTCAATCGAACAACCGGGGATGGGGTGGCCTTGCTTGACCGGCACGCCTCAACTTCAAAAGCGGCCCGACCCACTTCTTCGGGAAGTCGTAGTCAGGACCCCTTGGTCCGGACGAGACCTCGCGTAGGAGAGCCACTGAATACGCTGCGATTGCAGGCATCGTCCGGACCAAGGGGTCCAGACTACAGTCTCAGTTCGGCCGACTTCGACTTCTGTCGGAAACGTCTGGTTTGCACAGCATCCGTGCGGACAAACCCCGGAATGCAAAAACGGCAGTGTGAAACAATCACACTGCCGTTCTGTAACACTCAGTTACTAAAGCACTTGTCCAAGTGCCGAAGGTGGGACTCGAACCCACACGAGGGGTAAACCTCACTGGATTTTGAATCCAGCGCCGACTCGACCTGTTCACATTGGAAAGACATTGCGATGACGTGTAAACCTATTCAAATTAGCCAGATACAGCACCGGCTGAGTAGTGTCGCATTGTATCCATGTTGGGCTGATATTGCCAATTGTGTTACCAATTTGTTACCGGAACTGGCGTTTAGCAAACCGATGTTCAGTCGCGGGCAATGTCGCTTTTCCAAGACCAACCAGCGATCCGGAATTGCCGTGCAGCCAGATGGTGACGACAGCACCGATGCACTGCACTTGGCGAAGCGGACGGGAAGATCGAATGTGCTGTCAATCAACGGTGACGGTGACTTTGGCGACTTCTTCGAAGGTGGTTTTGCCCATCAGTATTTTTTCGAGGCCGTCGTGTTTCATGAGGCGCATGTCGTGTTTGACGGCGGTGGCGAGGATTTGCGCGGCGTTGGCGCGGGACTGGATTTGGCCTCGGATCGGTTCGTTGATTGGCAGGAGTTCGCAGATGGAGAACCGGCC
>JAYTGQ010000841.1:0-9693 GCA_043733345.1 Schlesneria sp. | reverse complement strand
CACGGCTCAAAACCACCAAATCCTACCCCCATGTTCCTCCCCCACGAGAGTCCCCGAACGGGTACGGACAAACTACGTTGAAACAGGCGATGGCCCTGATTGGCCATCGTCATCGCTCCGCCCCGCATGGCACTCGCGTTATCATCCCCGGCCGCGAGAGTGGATTCATGACCAGTTGTGTCCAACGTTTGAAGGAAGAAATCATGCAGATCGTGAAGTTGGCGAGTCGTTCGCCGGTGATGGTCGTCGTGTGTGGGATGCTGGTGGTGGGCGTCATGCAGCTCGCCACGTCACTGCGGTCCACCGCGAAGGCGGACGATGCGAAGACCGCCGCGTTATTGAAGGTGTTCGTCACTGAGTTTGTGGAGATCCAGCCGGGGACCGACAAGTTTCCGGACTCATTCCTGATGGGCGTCACCGAGGGAGACGCTCGTGAGCGGCCGCAGCATGAAGTGACGCTCAAGCACGCGTTCGCAATGGCCAGGTACGAAATGCCGCAGAACCTGTATGAGGCCGTCATGGGAAACAACCCGAGTCGCTGGAAGGGGCCGCGCAATTCGGTCGAAACGATGACTTGGACCGAAGCGAACGAGTTCTGCCAGAAGATCACCCAGCAGCTTCGCGACTTGAAACTGGTGGGCGTTGACGAAGTGATCCGCCTCCCCACGGAAGCCGAATGGGAGTACTGCTGCCGCGCGGGGACGACAACCAAGTACAGCTTCGGCGACGAGGCTCAGAAGGCGGGAGATGTCTCGCCGAAAGCGACGTTGCTCGGTGAGTACGGTTGGCACACCGGCAATGCGGCGGGGAACGATCCTGCGGTGGGAGTCCTCAAGCCGAATCCGTGGGGGCTGTACGACATGCACGGCTATCTGTGGGAGTTCACGGCCGATTCGTGGACGCCCGATTACCAGAACGCTTCCACTGACGGAGCTTCGCCAGCCGGGGCGGATCGTGACAAAGCGGCCATCGTCGTTCGGAGTGGCTCATGGAAAGAACCGTTCGACAAACTCACGAGTGCTGCACGCCGGAGGCTCCCGATCACGTCAGCAGACGATGCCATCGGCTTCCGCTGTGTGAAGGCCAAGCAGTAAGTACCTGTCCAAGAACAACGTCACAAAGCCGTCCCGCCGGCGGAGCGACGGGACGGCTTTGTGATCGCGCGTCAAAACGCGGAGTTGATTTTGGACACGCTCTTAGGCCGTTCAATAGCCTGTTAAAAACGTAGAGCAGGCGGCTCGCCTGCTCTCGCTTGTCGTTGGAATGCACAGGCGGGCCGCCTGTGCTATGGCAGTGTCGAATCGCCCGTTTAGAAATCGCCGCCGCCATCGAAGTCACTGCCACCGCCTGAGTCTCCGCTGCCGAAGTCGCCGCCACCAAAATCGGTTCCGCCACTGAATCCGGTGTCGGAGGAACTGTTGCCCGAATCGGCCCAGCCGCCGTTGGAAGTATCACTCGAATCGAGCGAGCTGTTCGGCGAGTGATGTTCCCCGGCTGAAGCATTGTGGCCTGAGAACTGGCCGTACAGCCAATTGCCCGCGACCGCTCCGAAGATCCCGCCCGCCAGTCCGTTCATGAAGCCACCACCACCGCCTCCTCCGCCATAGCCGCCACCCGGCGCACCGTATCCGCCGTGGCTCTGGCCTCCACCACCGAACATCCGGCTGATCATCGAGATCGCGAAGATCCCACCGACAACGAGCATCAACACGGTGATGATCCCCGGCCAAGCGGAGGGTGGGTTGGCAGGCAGGGGGGCTTGATGTCCTTTAATTGGAGCCTGTTGCACGGGAACGCTCGCTGCGGGAACGTGCCGGACTGTCGCGGGTGTTGGCTGCTGGCCCGCGTGCTTCGGATCGCGGGGCGTTTGTAAGGCTGAAGCCGGTTTGGTCGCCGGAGCCTTCAGTTCCGCAAAAGTCGTCGATAACTGAGCGAGAGCGTTGGTCAGCCCTTTGTCGTATTCCTTGGCGCGGAAGCTCGTGAGCATCAACTCTTTAACAGACTTCGCTTGAGCGGCTCCAAAGCCCGCGCCTTGAATCGGTTTCCCCACCCAGACGTTGAGATGCGACGGTTGGCGGCACATCAACACGACGAGGCCGCGCGACTGGGCGGCTTCGGCCCGGTCATGCACCCAACTCGAAAAGAACGCTTCCCGCTGCTTGGCGTCCATCTTTGAGACAGCCTCAACTTTGTCGGCGGGAACGGCGGCGAAGGTCTCCACGCGGACGGTGTGTCCCGATTTTTGTTCGAGGTCGCGGATCGACTGATTCGCCGTGGCGAGTGTCTCCGCAGTGAAGAAGTTCCCGCCGTCGGAGATGTCAGCGGCAGAGGTGAGAGCTGGAGCTAAACAGAGCAGCGTCCCCATGAGACCCGTCGCGAAGAACGATTTCATCAAGTTGCTTGGCATGGAACGGTTCCTCCCAGAAAAGGTTTGTGTTGCCGGGCGAAAGCCACGGTGACAACAAGGGCATCGTAACGCATCGACCGCATCACGGATCAAGTGGCAACGGAGAAGTTTTTCGAGCAGGCTCCGATGCGGCGCGAAACTCCAGTGCGAGTACGACCGCCAGCGACGTGGCAACGAGAGACGGCGCGACTAGAATCCGCACGCCACTTGGTTATTCAAAAACTCACATTCGGAAAGTCGCAACATTATGGATTGGATCGCCATCGTTTCGCGTTGGACTCACATCGGCACCGCCATCGTCTTGGTGGGAGGAACTTGCTTCCTACGGTTCGTCCTCGCACCGGCGGCGGCTCAGCTGCCGGACGAACATCACGCGAGGCTCAAAGAGTTGGTGATGCAGACGTGGAAGAAGTTCGTTCACGGCGGGATCGCGCTCTTTCTGGCCAGCGGTTTCTACAACTACCTCGTCGTGCAGATTCCGCTGCATAAAGGGGACAAGCTGTATCACCCGCTCGTCGGGACCAAGATTCTGCTGTCGCTGGGGATCTTCTTCATCGCGTCAGCCTTGGTCGGGCGGTCGAAAGCTTTTGAAGGGATGCGACGGAACTCCAAGCGCTGGCAAAGCGTCATCCTCTTGATGGCGGTCGTGGTGGTCGGCATTTCCGGTTTCGTCAAAGTGCGCGGTGTTCCAGCGAAGGGGGCGACGGCTGCGGCGAATACTGCGGTGATTGGCGACTGAGATTATTTCCGCTTGACGGCGTGCCCCCAGCGACGGTCATTCCCGTGGTGGCAACCTACTCAGGAACCGGGCCGCAATAAGGTGACCGGCAAGAGTTGTCTTACCGCAGATTGAAGCCTGACGCGCCAGTTTTGAAGTTGCGCTCTTCGGACTCGCCGAGGGGAGGGAGGAAGACCAGAGTCGATCTGAAAGATGGGGAGCGTTCTCACCGCTCGCCCCTCACCCTTGCCCTCTCCCCCCTGTATTTGTTTCTCAAGACAGGGCGGGGGTGAGGGGAGGACGGTCGCTGTGCGACGTTCAGAAGCCCACTGCTGGCTTCTTGCTCTGTGGGTCACGCTGCGGACTCGGCATCAGTTTCATCGCGGCCTTCACCAGTTCAACGAACTCACCGCGACGGCCGGTTGTGTCGTCGCCCTTCGCGCCGCGAGCCGTCTCCAGCACGTCGGCCATCGTCCACGTTCCGGCGTGCTGCGAGTGACGCAGTTGCATTCCGAATGAGGCGACGGAGGCGGACCAGAGCAGATCGCGGCTCGGCGTCACTTTCTTGCCCGCGATGTCATCGACGACGACATCGACCGTGCGGACGCTCGCGGCGGCATCGGGTTGCTTGTAGCGGAGCTTCACGGTGAGGAGGTCGTCGGCCGACTCGGGTGAGACATTCGCCGGCGCATCTTGCTCCCCTCGCCCCGGCTTTGCGGGGAGAGGGGCCGGGGGTGAGGGGTTCTTCGCTTCGGCTGGCGTGTACTTCAACGGATCGACTGGCTGCACGGGCTTCCACTTGCCGCGCGGGACGATTTCGTAGAGAGCCGTCACGGTATGCCCGGCGCCAATCTCCCCGGCGTCCTTCGCGTCGTTATTAAAATCCTCGGCGGCCATCACGCGGTTTTCGTAGCCGATCAGGCGATAGGCTCCGACGGTGAGCGGGTTGAACTCGACTTGCAGCTTCACGTCCTTGGCCACGGTGTACAGCGTGCCCATCAACTCCTCGTTGAAGTTCTTGCGAGCCTCGTTCAGATCGTCGATGTAGCCGTAGTGGCCGTTCCCCTTGTCGGCCAGCTTCTCCAGCTTCGAGTCCTTCAGGTTGCCCATGCCGAATCCGAAAATGCTCAGGAAGACGCCGCTCTTCGCCTGACCTTCGATCAGCTTGACCAGCTCATCGTCGCTGCTGACACCTACGTTGAAGTCGCCGTCCGTGCAGAGGATGACTCGGTTGGCCGCATCCTTGCTGAAGTGACGCAGCGCCTGTTCGTAGGCCAGGTGAATCCCGGCCGCTCCGTTCGTCGAACCGCCCGCCGACAGAGACTCAATCGCCTGCATGATCTTCGTCTGGTCCGAGCCAACCGTCGGCTCCAGCTTCAGTCCCGCATCTCCCGCATAAGTCACGATCGACACGCGATCCCGATCGCCCAACTCCTCGATCAGCAGCGACATGGCTCGCTTCACGAGCGGCAGCTTGTTGTCCGGCTGCATCGAACCGGAGACATCGAGCAGAAAGACCAGGTTCGTCGGCGGACGCTGCGCTTTGGCGATCTCTCGCGCCTTGAGACTGATGCGGGCAACATAGTGCTCGCGCTGCCACGGACACGGCGCGGCCTCGGCCACCACGCGGAACGGCTGTCCATCCACGGGAGCGGGGTCGTCGTACTTGAAGTAGTTGACCAGCTCCTCAATCCGCACGGCATCGGCGGGCGGCAACTGCCCCTGATTGAGAAACCGCCGCACGTTGGCATACGACGCCGTATCGACATCGACCGAAAACGTGGAGAGCGGTTGTTCGGCTGGCGTGAGGAACGGGTTCTCGACGATCGGCGCATAAGCCTCCGTACCGAGGTGGTCTCCGAATTTCTGTTCTCCGTCGATGGACTCGAAGTAGTAACTCTTTTCAGACATCGACCGCTCCGCCCGAAGCTGTTCGAGCCGAGCCAGTCGCTCCTTCTCCGGCAGCTTCTGAATGTCTTTGAGTTCTTTGGAGAGCCTCTCGAGTCCCTGACTCGATGAGGGAGCCGCCTCAGTCGAAAGTGGTTTACCAGACTCCGGTATGCCTAACAGGCCTTCTTCTTCGTCGCCGATTATGATCCTGGGGGTTCGTCCACTTACTACTCCTCGGCCGTCCGAGGAAGTGACAAGACCCGGCACGACGGGACTAATACCGCGCACTTTGCCGAGATCGTTAGAAAACTTCGGATATTGAGCGATTCGCACTGGCGAATTGAACCCCTCGACAATCGGCAACTTCAAGCGACTCTCATCACCTTCGGCTCCTGACGGGTTGACTCTTCGACGAGTGGCTTGCTGCATCGACGCAATCGTCGCGGAACCCACTGCACCGCTTGCCGCCGTTGCGGGAGCCGCTTTGGCCTCAGTTCCAAAACTCAATCCATCCAACTGAGGCTGACCACTTTCTCCGAATGCAACGTCGCGCCTTTGGCTCTTCCCAACGACGACCGGATGCGGTGTGTGATCAGCCAGTCCATCTTCCAGCGTCGTGAACGACATCACGTCGTCTTGGGGCGCATTCGGATCGTTCTCATTGCCATGGAAATATCCTCGCCGTTGAGAGTTGGCACTCGGAGAGTCTCGCATCGCCAGCAACTCGCTCAACGTTCGCGGAGATGTCGCGGGCCAGAACATCACGGCGGCACTCAATGCCGCCGTCGCGGCGGCTGCGGCGAGGACAGCCCAGCGGTGACGAGCCCGCTCACGACGCAAGTCGGCGGGCGCAACGGTCACGACCGTTGGTGATGGCGCGATCGCGGACGAGACATCGGCAGGCGACGGCCTTGTCCCCTCGCCCCGGCCTTGCGGGGAGAGGGTTAGGGTGAGGGGCTTCTCTTCGGCACCAGCCCGCAATGCGAGGTGTTGCTCCAGTCGCTGATGCTGCTCGGCGGACAGGGCGAGGTCCGGTTCAGCGGCCAGTTCGTTGCGGAGCCAGCCGGTCGTCTCACGAATCTCGGCGAGAGCGTCGCGTGCGGTGGATGACTCGGCGAGGAGTCGCTCGAACTCGGTCAATTCATCGCCGTGGAGTTCGCCCAAGGCGTAGGCGGTCAGTCGCGGATCGTTCGGGTCGAAGGTTGTGGTCGGCATGATCGAGGTTCCAGTCGTACTATTAGTTTTGGAGGTTTTCGGCCTGCTCGTGTTTCGGTCTTTTCAAAGTAGCCTTCATCGCTCCGCGTGAAGATAGCCGTGCGTGAGTGACCCCGGCTTGAGCGATCAGCGTCGAACTTGAACTCGGCTATCTTCACGCGGAGCGATGAAGGCTACTTTGGTCATCGCCGTGATTGCCGCTCGACGCGCGGGGCGTTGCGCACGCGGTTAAACGAAAGGCGGGTCATCGCCCTTCGTCATCAACTCTCTCAACCGCTTGATCCCTGTGTGGAGCAGGAAGCCGACGTTCGAGACGCTGTGTCCCGTGATGTCGGCGATCTCGCGATAGCTCAGGTCGTTTTGAAACTTCAGCCGGATGACTTCCTGCTGAGTCTCGGGCAGTCGGTCGAGCAGCGCGATCGCGCGGTCCTCCGTCTCGCGCCGCTCCAGCAATTCATCGGGAGGAACGAAACCGACCGAGGTCCGTTCATCAAGATCAAGCACCACCGACATGCGACTCTCCTTTCGCTTGGCGTCCAACGCACGAGACCGACAGACCGTGAACAGCCACCGCGCCAGATGCCCTTCCACTGCGGATCGTTCGTCGTCATTCAATCGACACAGCCGTAGGAACGTCTCCTGCACGGCATCGCGTCCCAGCTCGATGTCTCTCGCCACCCGAGCCGCGTACCGCACCAGCGGCCCTTCCCACCGAGCGATCACCGCCCGCAACCAGTCTGCGTGGGGAGTGAAGTTCTCGTCGCGAACGTAGGATGGGCACTCCTGCCCGTCCGCCTTCGCGTTGCGTTCATCGCAGACACTCGACTCGCCCGTCTGAATATCCACCGCCGAGCAATCACCTTCCAACGAAGCGGCCCTGTGCGGCCACCTATGGAGTGGCGCAGCAAGAGCATCGAGACTGATTGCGGGTGGCTCCATCTCACGTCCTGTGTGTCAGGTCAGCGGCTGTGCCCTTGAAGACGCCTGAGCGGGCGATGCCTTAGAAGAAAACTGGCCGAGTCATAGAGAATTTGGAAAGTCGCGACGGCTCGACGTGGCTGACTCCACTCTGCTTCGCCCGGTGCGCTCTCGTGGACAACATCTATCGTAGAACGTACCGTCTCAACCTCG
This sequence comes from Schlesneria sp., assembly GCA_043733345.1. Classification (GTDB taxonomy): domain Bacteria; phylum Planctomycetota; class Planctomycetia; order Planctomycetales; family Planctomycetaceae; genus Schlesneria. Next base: position 2,332 of record JAYTGQ010000841.1, on the reverse strand, counting down.
CTCCGACCCTGCCATGCGTACTCTGGATGATTGATGACTGAGAACACGCCCCTCCGCCCCTTTCCAGCACCGACGAACCTCGCGCCGCGCGAGATGGGGACGCCGCCGGATCACGGTCAGTTGGGACCAGCCTTTCGCGAGTTGTGTGATGTCATCGCGAAACTCCGCTCGCCCACCGGTTGCCCGTGGGATCGCGAACAGACGCTCAACTCCATCAAGCCCTTCACGCTGGAAGAGACTTACGAGCTGCTCGAAGCGATCGACTCGAACGATGACGCGGCGATCGTGGAGGAACTCGGTGACGTGTTGTTGCAAGTGGTCCTCGACAGCCAGATCGCGGCCGATGAAGGGCGATTCGATTTGAACGATGTCGTCGCGGGGCTGACTCGCAAAATGATCGAGCGCCATCCGCACGTCTTCGGCAACACGAGTGTCGCATCCGCCGGCGAGGTCGCTCAACACTGGGACCGCATCAAGCAGCAAGAAAAGCAGCGCGAGTCGATTTTCGACGGACTCCCCGCCGCTCTTCCCGCGCTGGCCCGTGCGGCACGGCTCTCCTCGAAGGCGGCGCGCGTCGGCTACGACTTCCCCGCGCGCGACATGCTGTTCGACAAGCTGCGTGAGGAACTGAACGAACTCGCCCACGAGATGTTTCCCGAGGGCCAAGTCCCACACCGAGCAGCCACGGTGGAGTCCGCCGTCGAACCTGATCCACCGCCGTTCGACCGCAAACGACAGCAGCGCATGGAGGGCGAACTCGGCGATGTCCTCTTTGTGCTGGCCAACATCGCGCGACGCTGGCACATCAACCCGGAAGAAGCTCTCCGCGCCAGCAACGCCAAATTCCAACGGCGAGTCCAGTACATCGAACAACGTCTGAAGGAACAGCACCGCACCCTGCGCGACGCGACGCTGAGCGAAATGGAAGTCATCTACCAAGCCGGCAAACGCGCCGAGCGCGCGCAGACGATGTGACCGGCATGTTTGTTCGTGACGGCTATTCAAACAGATGCCGTTGCTGGTAATTGCAGAGTGCAAAGTGAGAAGTGATCAGTGCAAAGTGGAGCAGGCCGACAACGATCATTGCCAGACCTGCACCAAGCGACTCTCATTCTCTTTCACTTCGCACTGTTCTCCTCGCCCTCTCGCAGTAGCTCCCTCACCATGACGACGACTCCCGTCACTCCTCCCGACGATCCCGCCCAACTGGCACGCCCCCAAGACCGAGTGGTCTCCGGTCGCGCGATCGTGGTCGGCATGTTCGCTCTCGGACTGTTTCTCACCGCGCTGTTGTTCGTTTACTTTGAATACAACACGCGTCCCTTTCGCCCGCTGCGCGAATCCATCGGCCGCGAGTTCCGGCACTCGCGGCCCAACGTCGCAGGGGGGAAGCTCAAGGGCCGAGGAGCCAACACGCTGCGCGTCTCGATGAGCGTCCCGTTCGATCCGAATCGCGAGGCCGCTAAATCGAACGAGACCCTGACGCGAGTCGTGTCCCTCGCGCGACAGCATCACGATCTCAACCAATTCCAAGTGATGGAAGTGAACCTGATTCACTTCGCCCCAGAACAAGCAGCCATCATCAAGAGCTTTCATTGGCCGGGAACCGATGCCGCGAAGGAAACATTCGTTCCCTGATTGCTTCACCCCACCGCGCGGGCAACCCACCGCGCGGCCATGAAAAAAGAGGTTCAGCCGATGTTTGGGGGGCGATCCCAATGAGCGGAATGAAGTCCGTCGTTTTCATCCCGCACGGATGTCAGCCATGAGCCGGGCGAAGCGTCAGCGAGGACGTGTGTTGCATCCTCGCTGACGCTTTTTGAAGTTGCGCACTGTTGATTTTGTGGGCGTCGTTCCCCGCCTTTCCCCATGGGATTCGGGGGAAACGTCGGGCAAGAACGGTCGTGATTCGCTGCCTCTCTTCATTCGCTGTCGAAGGACTCCCACTTTTTTAGATCGACAGCGAATGAAGAGAGACAGCGAATGGCACAATGCCCTTCTGACAGCGAGGTCAGGTACAAACTTGACGTTTCCGACAAAAGTCGAAATCAGGTGAGCCGGGCGGCGTCAGCCCAATGGCACTCACTTTGAATCTTGCTTATGGCATCAAGTTTGGCATGGCGTTTGCGCCAGGGGGTTCCTTCCTCTTTGGAAGGAGTCATTTTGGCATGGATGCGTTTTCGGATGTGCCGGTGGAGGCGGGTTGTGAGGCGGAGTTTGATCGGAGTTTGACCGGGCGTTTGAGTTGTTGCTCAAGCTGGTCGATCTCCGTCGGGCGGATGAGATCATGCCGTTGGGGCCGGGGGCGGTTGACACGGCCAGTGTGGTGTTG
>JAYTGQ010000840.1:0-3614 GCA_043733345.1 Schlesneria sp. | reverse complement strand
TTTCGATGGCGATCCCAAATTCGCTGACCGGCGGAGCAGTCATGGCAGAGACAACCGGTCCTTTGGCAGTCAACGGGACTTTGGACTTGCCGGAGGTTGCCTGTGACCCGCGATCCTTCTTCGTTGTCTTCGCCGTTTTCTCCGGAAGGGGAGGGACAGGTCGCGTGGGCTTCGCGATTTGGGGATAGACATTGGCGGGAAGCACAAACACCCGAGAGCCACACATGGGACAGGGCGGTCGTTGAGCCGCAGACGTTCGCTCACCGCTGACGCGCCCGCCGCAATCGCAACCGACCTCGTAGGTCTCGGGCGCGGGAGGGGCCTGCGTGCGAAAGGCATCGGTCGCTCGACTGAGCCAGTCCGCCATGCTGTGGCACCGGGAAAGTGTGGTGAAGAAATACCGTCAGTGATGCGAGGTGTCATACCTCGTGCGGTCGAGGCTGACACTAACCCGAAGCGTAAGCGAGGAACGCAATACACCTCCTCGTTTACACTTCGGGTTAGTGTGCCGGAGCGACAAATGTGTCAGCCTCGGCGGCGCGAGGTATATCCAAGTGGAGGCGATTATGCGTGGGGCGTTTGGCACCGTCAATCGGCTGAGGGCCGCACGCGGGGCCAATGCCAATTTGAAGCTGGCCCGGATGATTCACCACGGAAAACACGGAAAGTCACGGAAGGGAAAAGCATCAGACGTTGCGTGACAACATCTCATCCTGCTCAACAAACGCAGTGCCAGATGGCGACTTGTGGCAACTCCTCCGCTTCCGTACTACTCACGTTTCGTTTCTTCGCTGGGCGCGAAGATTTCCGCACTGTTAACAAATGATGCCCTCCCGCGTGGCCGCTCGTCACAATCCCGCTTCATCAACGAAAGGCGATCAGAAGACATCAACAAGAAAATGGTGGACAAGAAGATGAAATCCAAGTCCAGACGCTTCTTCTCCCATCTTCTTGTCCACCCTCTTCTTGTTCCTTTCGGTTGCGGCTGAGCCGCGCTGTGTTTTCCGTGGTTCCTCATGAATCATGCAGGCTGAACAGGATGTAAAGTGGGACCAGCAGCGTTTCGCTGCGCCGGCCCAACACGATTTCACGCGGTCGCATGAGGGTGGGCCAGCGCTCGAAGCGAGCTGGTCCCACCCTACGTTTTTCAACAGGCTGATCGGCCCGCTTTTCAAAAACCGTTAATTGTCGAGAGAGTCTGCATGTTGTCTTCCCGAGAGTTCTGGCGTGCGTTTGCGATTTTTGTCGCGGGCGGCGCGTGTGCGGCGGTGGCGGGAGTTTGGATTTGCGGTTCGCCACCCCTTGCGGCGGGATCGAGCGAGTGGCCAGGTTGGTGCTGGCGTGTGGCGGTAACGCTTTCGGGAATTTTGGCGACGGCGGCGTGGCTGGCACGGAGATATGTCCAGCGGGTTGTGGTTCCGGTCAACGAAGTCACCGTTGCAGTGGACCGCTTCCTTGCGAGCGATCCCAATGCGACGGAACTGGCCAGCGTGAGTCCCAACAGCGCCGAGACATTTCCTCGGCGGCTCGTGAGTGCGTCTGAGGCCATGTCCCGTCGCACGACCGCTCGCATTATCGAACTGGAGCGTTGGCGAGACTCGCTCGACCAAAACAACCAGCAACTGGCCATCGTCCTCGAAGCGATGGTCGAAGGCGTGATCGCGGTGGATGCTCAGGAACGCATCCTGCTCGCGAACGGTGCTGCGATCAGGCTGCTCGATCTGAAGCCGACCGGTCTGACGGGACGCCGGCTGTGGGAGGCCGTTCGTCTGCCGAAATTCCAAGAGCTGGTCAGTCAGGCGTTGAAGAGCGGTGAGCAACAGCGGATCGAGATTGACGTGCCGAGAACGCAATCGGTGCTGGCCGTCGTCATGTCTCGATTGCCGGGCACAGACAGTTCGGGCGTAGACAGTTCGGGTGCAGTCCTCGTCCTACACGATGTGACTGATTTGAGGCGACTCGAAAGCTTGCGCCACGAATTCGTCTCGAACGTGTCGCACGAATTGAAGACGCCCCTCGCCGCGATCTCCGCCTATGCCGAAATACTGCTCGACGGAGCACTCGAAGACGCCAACATCAATCGCAGTTTCGTCGGCCGCATCGGCGAACAGGCCGATAGATTGCACACTCTGATTTTGGAACTGCTCGAACTGGCGCGGATGGAGTCCGATGAACCGGCCTTCGATCTGACCGCGATCGATGTCAGCGCGATCCTGAACGAGTGCCTCGACGAGCATCAGGAAGTGGCGAAGTCGAAGAGCCTGTTGTTGGAAACGCAGGCTCCCGTCGATCTCGTCTGGGGACTGGCCGACGGAGAGAGCTTGCGAACGGTGGCTGACAACTTGCTCGACAACGCCATCAATTACACACCCCCCGGCGGACACATCGTCGTGCGTTGGAAACGAGATGCGGACGTGATCGTGATCGAGATCGAGGACAACGGCGTCGGCATCGCGAAGGAAAACCAGACCCGCATCTTCGAGCGATTCTTTCGCGTCGATAAAGCACGCTCACGCGAAGTCGGTGGGACCGGACTGGGACTGTCGATCGTCAAGCACCACTGTCAGGTGTTCGGCGGACAGGTCAAGGTGACCAGCCAACTCGGAAAGGGAAGCACGTTCACCGTGAGACTCCGCGCGACCGAGCCACCGAGCTGAGTCACCGCTCGGCTCGTCGCATCTCCCGCGTTTGAAGGACCATCGCCCAGTGGGACGTGCGAAACTTGTAGGGTGGGACCAGCTCGCTTCGAGCGCCGGCCCACCATCGTGCTACTCACGTTTTGTTTCTCCGCCGGGCGCGCAGATTTTAGGGGCTGGGCATTTTTGGTTCCGAGTGTTTTTGGGTGTGATCAAAGAGGTTAGAAACGCAGAGAGCGCAGAGGACGCGGAGAGGGGAAATTCATGGGGACGGTGCTCCTGGCATTCTCTGCGATCTCCGCGTCCTCTGCGTTTCTAAGGGGCCGTGCCTTTCACTTGGGTTGCGGCGGAATGAAGGGAAGCCGCGCGGGGCAATCACTGGACATCACGGTGGGCCGGCGCTCGAAGCGAGCTGGTCCCACCCTACATTGAAAGGCCGAGGTTCTCCCGCGTTTGCTGTCGAGGTGCCGTAGTCCCTGATACAACGTGTCCCACCATGACAGCACCGTCTCACAGCATTTCATCCCGTCCCCGATTCACCGATCAGCAGGCGGCGGCGATCGAGACGCGCGGGGTTTCGATCGCCCTCTCCGCCGGTGCCGGTTGCGGCAAGACGTTCGTGCTGACGCAGCGATTTTTGAAGAGCCTCGAACCGGGAGACGACTCGGCCGAGTTGCACTCGCTCGTCGCGATCACGTTCACCGACAAGGCTGCGCGGGAGATGCGGGATCGCATCCGATCGGCCTGCCAACAGCGACTGCAACAGTGCGAACGGGATGAGGTCGATCACTGGCTCGCGCTGATGCGCGGTCTCGATTCCGCGCGGGTCAGCACGATTCACTCGTTCTGCACGAGCCTGCTCCGATCGCAGGCTGTCGAGGCGGGACTCGATCCCCGCTTCGGACTGCTCGAACCGGCACTGGCGACCACGCTGCTCCGCAACACGGCGAAAGACTTGCTGCATGGATTGATCGAACG
>JAYTGQ010000839.1:0-9716 GCA_043733345.1 Schlesneria sp. | reverse complement strand
AAAGGCGAGCGCGGAGGGGTGACACCGTGCATCAACTCCGTACCGCCTCCGCGCTCGCCTTTGGCTTGCGGTTAAACGAGGAAGTTGTTTCGAGCCAGCTCCTAAGTGAACCCTGCCGCAATGATATTTTCGATTCAACCCTCCGCCGATGTGGTCCCTTGATCGCTGATTGGATCCGCATTGAACTGGTTCATGGCAGCCAACAGGCCACCTTTCACCCACACTTCAATCGAGGAGGCAGCGCGACCGACGGCTTCATCAATCCGTTGCAATTCATCTTTGCGAAACCGCCCCAGCACATAATCCGCCGCGTCGGAATTCACGGGAGGACGACCGACACCAAGCCTCAGTCTCGGTACTTGCTCAGTCGCAAGGCAAGTCAAAATACTGAGCAACCCCTTTTGACCACCCGCCGAGCCGGACTGCCGCATCCGGAGCTGGCCAACCTTCAAGTTAATGTCATCTCCCACCACCAACAGGTCTGTCAGCGGCAGTTGAAAAAAACGAACGAACTGTTGAACGCTGCGGCCACTGAGATTCATAAAGGTCTGGGGCGCGACGAGCAAAAGTCGCTCGTTCGCACACAGGACTTCAGACACCTCAGCTTCAAACCGGAGTTTGGGCCTAGTCGCACTCCACCTGTGCCCAAGCTCCGCCAGCACATCAAATCCGACGTTGTGGCGAGTCCCCACGTACTTGTCGCCAGGATTACCCAACCCCACGACAATCTTCATCACCCATCTCCGACGAAGACGAGATCAACCACGCCACTTCAACAGCACCACATCACAAAGCTCAACGAACCCGTTACTTTTTCTTCTTGTCGTCTTTCTTATCATCCTTAGCGGCATCCGCGTCCGCCGCCTTCTTGCCGACGACTTCCGGCTCCGATGCTCCAGGTGTGGCTGCAGCCTCAGGCCCCTCGCGAGCCTTAACAATGTGAACGACGATCGCGTCGGGAGCGGCGTGAGCGTGGCTCCCTTCTGGCAGCGGCAATTCGCGAACACAAACCATCTGGCCCAGCGCAAGCGTACCGATGCGAACAATGATCGAATCGGGAATTTGATAGGCCAAGCAGTCGATCACGATCGAGTGCAGAGGTTGCTCGACCATTCCGCCGCCGACGGCACCGGGGGCAGTCCCCTTCAACACGATCGGCACCGTGATCGTCACACGTTCGTTCGGATCGACGCGGAGCAGATCGAAGTGTTCGACGTAGCGGCCGAAGACTTCCCACTTCACCTCACGAATGACGGCCTTGTCCTGCTTGCCAGAAACTTCGAGATCGACCACTCGAGATCCTGTTTTGAGAACCAAGCCCAGCACGTCGGATGCCACCATGACCGCGACGGGATCGGCATTGTGACCGTAGACATTACCCGGAACCAGACCACGCTTGCGGAGACGACGACACGCGGCCGAACCCATCTCGGAACGTGGCTCGACAACCAGCTTCGCTTCATTCGACATGACGTAATTCGCCTTTCGCGTTGCTTATACGAAGACCAACACGGCTGGGGCGGACGCGAGCAAAACCACTGTTGCTCACTCAATCCAGCCGAAATCCAAGCCTTTTGAGAGCCGGGGAGTGTAGCGACGGCCTTGGATGCCTGCAACGAATCGGCCGATTTTCAGCCGATCAATGCTCAGCCTCACGTCGCTTCTGGTTTCGCGAGGGCCGACCGGTATACTCCGCCGCACTTCTTAAACCTGAGTTCTTGTGCCGCAGATGTAATCTGTGAAGTAGAAAATTGCTTGGCTTCGGTGACACGGTGTATCCGACATCGGATCGCTACCCAAAGCGATGGCGCAACCGCGCCGAACAACATGATCAGTGCAGACCGCATTCGAGGACGGTGACATGCTCGTGAGACGTGATTCCCTATCGTGGCTGTTGGCTGTGAGTCGTCCATCATCGAGCCCTCACCACTCGCCGTGTGCCGTACCGCACACGGGAGAAGCTGACACTCACCCGCAGCGTGAGCGAGGAACGCAACTCACGTCCTCGCTCACGCTGCGGGTTAGTGTGAAATGTGCCATCTTCACCCGTCTTCGGTATAGCGGGGTGAAATCGCTCACGGAGTCTGCCGGTCTAATTCTAGTAGCGGCACTGATGCACTTCACGATGTCGGGCGCGGACGCCAGTCCTGTCACGAGCATCGGGCAACTGCACGGCTTGGTGGCGGAGTTGATACCGCTCGTTTGGCATCAGGCCGACGTTGCCAAGCCGAAAACGAAAGCCAACCCCGAGGCCGCTCCGACGGAAAAGAAGGCTGATGCGGCAGAGAAAAATGAGGCGAAAGAAGCGGCCCCCGCAGAGCAGGATCTGCCCAAATTGGACCCGCTTTGGTTGCAGAAGCAGTTGCGAAATATGTTTGGTCAGGGAGGGCGACCCGCTGACGGAATGAACGCGAATGATCCGGCCAACGGCGCGGACGGTAATCGGGCAATTGGCCGCGATCACATCGACAGCCGTGCGCCGCAAAACCCCAAAGTTCAACAAGTGTTCCGCGCGGCTGAAGCGGCGATCCAGCGTAAAGACTGGAAGAGCGGACAGGATCTGTTGCAACGGCTGCTCGATTTGCCAGAGGACTCACTTCATCGACTCCCTGACGGGCGCTGGCAGTCGGTGCGAAAAACGGCCAACGAGTTGCTCGGCGCGGCTCCCGCCGAACTGCTCGATGACTATCGCACCCAATACTCCGGCTTGGCTGCGCAGATGTTGGCCGCCGCCAAACGAAGTGGTCGCGCCGTCGATTACGTCAGCGTTGCCACCCGTTTTTTTCACACGCCCGCCGGTTACGAAGCGGCCAATTATCTTGGCTCACTGCACTTCGATCGGGCTGAGTTCGGATTGGCTGCCGCGTGGTTTGAAGACTTGTCCCGTTCACCGGCTCCGTTTGCGAAGCAGCCGACGTGGCGGTTGAAGGCGGCATTTGCGTTCAGGCAATCGGGAAGCATTGAGGCCAGTCAAACGCTGGTCTCCGGCGCGAACGATTCCCCCGCCGCGCCGGTTCGGCTTGGCTCCGGCCCCGTGGATCCCACGACGTGGTTGAGCAGTTCCGATTGGAAGACCTCGACGCGAGCGATCGCACTCGCCGATTGGACGCAGCTTTACGGAACGGTGGCTCGGGTTGGGAAAGCGATCGGTGGCGAGCCACTGCTCTCTCCGCTCTGGTCCATTCCGATGACGACCAGTCACACCGTGCGCCGCCGCGTGCAATGGCTGTTGCAGGACTTGCTCGATCAAGACCGCGCGCCGATTCTCACTTCCATGCCGCTCGTCGTCGGCGGGCAGCTTCTTTACCGAGACCTGCGTGGCGTGCGCGCCGTCGATCTGGAATCCGGCAAGACGCAGTGGGAGAGCATCGAAGGCGTCTCCCCCGAACGGATCATCGCGGGGTTGCCGCCGCAGCAGGTTGAGCCGCGTGATGCCTGGCGATTCCGTGCGAATCAGTTTCAGGTCGATGCCAGTGAGTACCAAGGACAAGCCGCCGAGAACCATCCCCTGATGAACCTGATGTTTCGTGACGGGAACTACAACCAGATCAGCAGCGACGGGCGACAAGTCTTCGTGATCGAAGACCACGGCATTCTGACTCGCAACCAGCCGGGACAACACTTCGGTTGGGACGGCTCGAACGAGGCCCCCGATCCGAACGGGATCCCTTGGAAATCGAATCGCCTCGTGTCCTACGACCTTCGCACAGGACGGCCCTTGTGGAGCGTCGGCGGTGTCGAATCGTTGGAGTCATTCGACCTGCCGCTCGCCGGTTCTTACTTCTTCGGTGTCCCGGCGATTGACGGTGACGAACTGCTCGTGGTGATCGGCAAGGGGGACGAGATTCGACTGTCCTCGCTCGACCGCGCTACGGGAACACCGCGCTGGTCGCAACTGATCGCCTACTCCGACACGAAGATTGAACAGGACATCGGCCGACGCTGGTACTCGGCTCCGATCGCTTCGAGTGGTGGGATCGTCATCTGTCCGACGACGGTCGGCTGGCTCGTGGCCGTGGATCGGTTGAGACAGTCCGTCCTGTGGGCGCATCGCTTTCAGCCAGTAAATGCTTCGAAGGATCGAGACCAAGGAGGGCACTTCGTTCAGCAGCGAGACCTCGCGTCGCAATGGTCCCCCTCAGCACCGATCATCGCGGGGAGCGTCGTGGTCTACACGCCGCCTGAAGAGTCGATGATCCTCGCGCTGAACACGCTGAACGGCAAGAAGCTGTGGGAGCAGCCGAAAGAGGCGTGGCTCTACTTGGCGGGAGTCTTTGACGACCGTGTGATTCTGGTCGGACGGCATGAGATCGGGGCACTGGCCCTCGCCACCGGCAAGCCGCTCTGGACCGTTCCACTCGGCGACGAAGCCCGTCCGTCGGGACGTGGCCTCGCGGTGGACGAGCAATTTTACATCCCGCTGAGTACGGGTGAGCTGCGAACGATCGACCTCAAAACGGGGAAGACCGCCTTGCAAACGTACGTGCCGTCCAAGCATCCGCCGCTAGGGAATTTGGCGATGCACCGAGGCAAGCTCGTTTCGGTCGGCCCGTTCGGCGCGGTCGGCTTTGGTCAGCGCGAAGCGTTGCTCGCCGAGATTCAGCGCCGCAAATCGATCAACCCGGCCGACCCTTGGGCGCTGCTGCGTGAGTCCGAGGTCCATCTGCTCAACCGCAATCACGCCGCCGCATTGCCGCTACTACGCTCGCTCGCCACCGCGAGCCTGTCCGACGACGAACGAGTCCGCCATCACGCGGCACTCATCGAATCACTCGCCGCGATCATCCGACTCGATCCCAAATCCAACGCGGCCGCGCTGAAGGAACTGACCGAGATCGCGGCTCTCCCCGATGAGAAGCTGCTCGTCCAAGAGTTGACTGCCGATCGCCACATTTCCGAAAGTCGGTTCGCGGCGGCGTTCGATGTCTACTGGTCGCTGAACGCTCTCCCTCCAGACAACGTCGCGATCACTCGCACCGACGACCGACAGGTCTCTGTTCAACGTGTTCCTTGGATTGCCGGGCGACTCTCCGAAGTCTGGTCCACTTCGCATGGTGAGGAGCGAACGCAGATCGACTCCACAGTCGGAGTCCTGTTGGCGGAAGCGCTCCACGAACGCGCTGTCGCGGCCAACTCGCGCGAGGCGGCGGCGACAGTTCTGACTGCTGCGATCCAGCGGGCGCGGTTGCTCGCCTTCCATCCCGCCACGGCAACGCTACGAGCCGCGATCATCGACGACCTGGCCGCAGTGGGTGACTTCGGCGGTGCCCAGCTTGAACTCTTGAAGTGGACCGACGATGCCGATCGCGCGGTGGCTGCTCGCGCCGTCGAGCGACTCGCGCGATTGATGGATCAATTCCAGATGCCCGCCGACGCCGCTCATTACCGTCGCCGCTTGGTGGCCGAGTTCGCCGACGTGACATTGAGCGACGGTCGCACCGTCGAAAAACTGCTCGAAGAATGGAACCGTGACGGCGGGGTGGCCGGGGCTGGAGCGTCTTCGCGAAGCCCCGGGGTTTCGCCCAAAGCGTCTCCAACCCCGGCCATCCCGCCGATCCGCCCGTGGGATGACCGCCCCTTGCAGGTCGTGCAAGGGACCGTGCAATACATGCCGCCGTATCAAGAGGTCTCGCTCACATCGTCGCTCCCGTATTTCCGATCACTGGGCATCGAAGTCCACGCGCAAGAGCAACGTCTGGCATTCGAGTCTCTCTACGACGGCTCTTTCGCGTGGCTCGCTCCGCTACGCAGTGGATCACGCAATCAGGGCGAGGCGTTTGTCTCGACCGATTTTCTGGGTCATCAATTGGCGGCAGTCAATCACGACGTGCTGCACATGTTCTCGCCGACCGAACGACGGCTGCTCTGGTCCAAGCCGCTGGACGGCGTGGGTGAGGGCGGGCCAGCCTGGCGTCATGCGTCTCGTCCCCCGCCGCAAGCGATGCTCCTCGCCAGTCGCGACTCGGGTCGCCAGATGTCACTGATGCAGTCGGCTCAGTTCACGGGACGACTCGCGGTGGTCCAGCCGAATTATTTGTGCCTGTACGGTCGCCGCTCGATCACAGCCCTCGACCCACGTACCGGTGAAGAACTCTGGCGCAAAGACGGTCTGCCGCAATACTCGCAGGTGCTGGGAACGCACCACGCGGTCTTTCTTGTGCCGCAAGACCACACTCAGGCGCAGGCGTACCGCGCGCTCGACGGCCAGCCGCTGAAGACGGGCGGGCTGGGAACTTTGCTCACGAATACACTGCTCACACGCGGCGACTCACTGCTGGTGATGGAGCCGTCGCAGTCACGAAAGCTGTTTGGCAAACAGTCGAAGACCGTGCTGCGATTGGTCCATCCGGTGACGAAGTCCGAAGGCTGGAAGACCGAGTTCCCCTCGCAATCGTTTGCCTCACCTTTGGACGAGGATGAAGTCTTGATCTTGCCGCCGGGTGGCGCGCCCGAACGAATCGAGGTCGCGACCGGACGACGGACGCCCTTGGAACCACTCCCGGCCAATTCTCCGAAGCCCCGACCGGGGGAGACGTTTGCCGTCTCTGACGACCACCACATCTATTTGGTTGTCAACATTCCCGACAACAGCGGCGTCCACCATTACGGCGAGAGCCTGCTGTCCGTGCGCGCTCACGGCACCGTCTCCGCTTGGAACCGCGCCGACGGCAAGCTGGCGTGGCAACAGGAGGTGAAGCACCAAAACCTCGTCGTCGATCGATTCCGCTCGCTGCCGGTGATGCTGTTCGTCTCGCGCAGTTGGAAACAAAAAGGCAACCTGAACTACGGCACACTCAGCATCCAGGCGATTCACAAGCAGTCGGGCAAACGGCTCCACGATTCGACCACGCCCTCGATGTACGGTGGCTTCCACAGCATCCAAGTCCACGCGAGTGAACCGTCCATCGAACTCAAGTCGTACAACCTCCGCCTGAGACTCATCCCGACAAACGCCCCCGCCGAGGCCAAGTAGCCAACTCCGCTGTGGTCCATCGAGCAGGGTCATCGCCTTGTTGAGTCTGCGAAACCAGTAGGGTGCATGGAGTCTTCGGAACGCACCAGCAAAGATGTAGGGTGGGTCGAGTCTTCGAGGCCCACCGTAAGTCGTTTGGTAGTCGGTGGGCCTCGAAGACTCGACCCACCCTACATTGAAAAAGGCGATGACCCTGGACCGCTGCCGGTCGTGGTTGCCATCTGCTCCGTTGTTTCGAGAGGTTTGAGGATTGATGCTGCCCCACGACGAACATCACGCCCGCCTGCTCGACCATGTTCATCCACCGACATGGGTGAACCCGGCACCGGCCGCACGCTACAACTTGGTTGTGATTGGAGCGGGGACGGCGGGACTGGTGACGGCGGCAGGAGCGGCGGGACTTGGGGCAAAGGTCGCGCTGATCGAACGCGATCTGATGGGAGGCGACTGCCTGAACGTCGGCTGCGTGCCGTCGAAGGCGCTCATCGCGGCAGCGCGGGCGGCGGTGAGCGTAAGTCGGGCGGCAGAGTTCGGCGTGAACAAAGCCCCCCTCAGCCTCACCCTCTCCCGACCACCCAAAGCGGCGGTGCCCGACGGGGGCGAGGGGACAAGAGTTGACCCAGCGCGCGAGGTTGACTTCGCGCGCGTGATGGAACGCCTGCGTCGTCTCCGCGCCGACATCGCGCCCAATGATTCGGCGGCGCGCTTTCAGAGCCTGGGCGTGGACGTGTTCTTTGGCGAGGGTCGCTTCGCCGGGCCGGACACGATTGAGGTCGCGGGACAGACGCTGCGATTCAAGCAGGCGGTCATCGCGACCGGTGCGCGGGCCGCGCGACCCGACACGCCGGGACTGGCCGAGGCTGGCTGCCTCACCAACGAAACGGTCTTCAACCTGACAGAGCTTCCGTCGAGCATGGTCGTCATCGGCGGTGGCCCGATCGGGTGCGAGTTGGCTCAGGCATTTGCTCGGCTCGGCTCGGAGGTGACTCTGATCGAGAAGTCACAGCAACTGCTCGCCCGCGAGGACGAAGCCGCCGCGCGGCTCGTGCAAGCGTCGCTCGAACGAGATGGCGTGCGCGTGTTGCTCGATGCGGTTGTCGAGCGAGTTGCGAGTACGGAGTTTTCTCCTGTCCCCTCGCCCCAGCCTGTCTTTCAAGAAACGAACACAGTGGGGGAGAGGGCTAGGGTGAGGGGGCCGGACGGTGATGACGGTTCCATTTCGGAGCCACTTGCAAATCAAAGAACCCCTCACCCTAACCCTCTCCCCTCCAAGGCGAGGGGCGAGGGGACAAGGCAAAAGACACTCCTCGTTCGACAAAGCACGGAAGCCCACGAAATCACCACCGATGAAATCCTCGTCGCGGCCGGACGGACTCCGAACGTGGAGGGCCTCAACCTCGAAGCGGTCGGCGTGCAGTACGACCATGCGCAGGGTGTGGTCGTCGATGACCGGCTGCGCACGACGAACCCGCGCATCTTCGCGGCGGGAGACGTTTGCTCGCCGTTCAAGTTCACTCACGCGGCCGACTTCATGGCGCGGATCGTGATTCAAAACTCGCTGTTCTTCGGTCGAGCCAAAGCGAGTGCGCTCGTGATCCCGTGGTGTACGTATACGTCGCCCGAGGTGGCACAGGTCGGACTGACCGAGCGAACGGCAGCAGAGCAGAGGATCGCGGTGACGGCGTTCGTGCAGGACTTTCGTCACGTCGATCGCGCGATCTTGGAAGGCTCGACGGACGGCTTCGTGAAGATTCTGGTTAAGGCAGGATCGGATCGGATCGTCGGTGCGACGATCGTCGCGGACCACGCGGGTGAGATGATCGGTGAGATCGTGCTCGCCATGAAGCACCGCATTGGCCTAAGTCGCCTCGCCGCAACGATTCATCCGTACCCGACCGTCGCCGAGGCAATCCGCAAGTGCGGTGATACCTACAACAAGACTCGACTCACTCCGTTCGTGAAGTCGCTGTTCGAGCGATGGCTCGCCTGGACGCGGTGATCCCGATTGCGACGTCGTGGTTCTTCCGTCACAATCTCGGCCAGCCCGCCTGCCTGCCGATAAGACTCGCCAGAGTCTCCCACCCCAACCGGCTCGCCCAGAATGAGGAATTTCGCCGGATGCTTTCTGCCGTTCGATTCGCCGTCGTTTGCTGTCTCGTTTGGGGAATCGGTTCGCCAGTGCTGGCGGCCGACGCACCGTCGCCAGAGCAACTTGAGTTCTTTGAAAAGCAAGTCCGCCCGCTCTTCATCGAACATTGTTCCGCCTGCCACGGCGCGAAGAAGTCGGAAGCGGGACTGCGGCTCGACACGAAGCGCGGCTTCACCAAGGGATCGGACACCGGGCCGATTGTCGTCGCCGGAAACGTGGACGGTTCGCTGTTGATGAAGGTGTTGAGCTATCGCGATGGCGAGACGCAGATGCCTCCCAAAAGCAAGTTGCCCGACGACAAGATTGCCCTCATCAAGAAGTGGCTCGAACTCGGCTCGCCTTGGCCGGACGAAGCGCCCGGTGCGGGAGGTGGCTCGTCCGCGAAGGACCACTGGGCATTTCAACCGGTGAAACGACCGCTTATCCCCTCTCCCCCGCCTGTCTTTCAGGAAAAGAACACCGTGGGGGAGAGGGCTAGCAGCCTGTTGAAAAACAGTGATCGGGAGGGCGAGGCTCCCGCCGAGCCGCGAGAAACAAGCGACTTCCCTCACGCACACGGCTCGGCAGGAGCCTCGCCCTCCCTTTTTCAACAGG
>JAYTGQ010000838.1:0-1132 GCA_043733345.1 Schlesneria sp. | reverse complement strand
GCACGCAGAGTGAGTGAAACGTCGAGAGCTGCGGTCGCGATCGCAGCCGCTTGCCGATGAGATTGCTCATCCGTTCCTGCATCTCTTTCGCGGCCTTGTTCGTGAAGGTTACGGACAGGATGCGACTTGGTTCGACTCCGCTGCGGATCAGTTCGGCCATGCGAAACGTGATGACGCGCGTCTTGCCCGTCCCTGCTCCGGCGAGAACCAGCAGCGGGCCGGAGAGCGTCGTCACCGCATCGCGCTGGGAGGCATTGAGGTCATTGAGCGATCCCGATCCGTGTGCGGGGGAACTCGCCACAGGAGCCGCCGGGCGTTTCGAGAAGCCACGAGCGGGAGAGGCCTCATTGGAAAAGGGCGCGTATGTCACAGACCATCCTTGATTGTCAGAGCGGAGCAGCCGCTTCATCCTTGGTGAGCTGTGCCAAGCACGAATGGCATGTTGAGTTGAGGCTGCTGCCTGCGGAGTCACCACAAGAGCCGAGCGAGTGTTTCTCGCGGAGGGGAGTTTACAGAGTGTCTCCGGATTTTCATTCGACTTCAGCAGCTTGGTTCAGAAGTGGAAGACTGACCACGGATGACACTGATGCCACGGATGAAGACAGATGAAGAATGTTCGGCGGCGGGTTCTTGGTCTGATCCGTGCCATCCGTACTACTCACGTTTTGTTTCTTCGCCGGGCGCGCAGATTTCCGCACTGTCAACAAGTGATGCCCTCCCGCGTGGCTGCTCGTCACAATCCCGCTTCATTAACGAGAGGCGATCAGAAGACATCAACAAGAAAATGGTGGACAAGAAGATGAAAGCGAGGTCCAGATGCTTCGTCTCCGATCTTCTTGTCCGCCATCTTCTTGTTCCTTTCGGTTGCGGCTGAGCCGCGCTGTACTACTCACGTTTCGTTTCTTCCTGTCCTGCGCAAATTCTTCTGCATCAAAGTCGCCTTCATCGCTCCGCGTGAAGTCAGCCGATCGCGAGTGCGGTGTGGATTGGCGAGACAGCCGTTCAATCGCACTCGGCTTTCTTCACGGGGAGCGTTGAAGGCGACTTGGGTTGCGGCCACCGGCCGCGCCGGGAAATCGGTGGTCTCATTTCTTCGGCCTCGGGTTGGAGTCGTGGCCTATAGCAAAGTCCG
>JAYTGQ010000837.1:0-1134 GCA_043733345.1 Schlesneria sp. | reverse complement strand
ACCCGCTCGGCCGACAACACCGAGGCCAACGGCAGTCCGGGCACGTTCATAAACGCCGCGACCACCCGCTGGAAACCGCCGCCAGAACTGCCGCTGACGCGCCTCGTATTATCTGATAAATCATCCATCGAGAGACCTTCCTTGGCTTCGATAGACAGCGATCACCAAGGCGGGCCAAACATTTCATAGCCCAGGCCAGCCAAACCCACCAGATCAATCCCAACCGGCCGAGATTTCCAAATCCCGCCGCCCGGTCCCGGCTCAATGTCCGCGCACAACCCGCCACGACAGTGCCATTCGGTCCTGACCCCTTTTCCGTCCCCCCTGACACCTTTTTCATGCCCCGCAAACAAAATGAACCCGACAAACACCGACAGCAGCAGAATCAGAATCGGTTCCAGCACCGAGGCCAGTCGTCCCGAGAGACTGTTCACCTGCCGATCGAAGTCCGCCGCCAACCGTTCCAGCATCTCTTCCAATCGTCCCGTCTGCTGCCCGACGGCGAACACCTGCACCACCACGGGTGAGAACAAGTTCGTCATCCGCAGTGAATCGGCGATCTCCACACCGCGACCGACATCCCGCGCGACCTGCTCCAGCGCCTGTTGTAGCACGACATTCTTCATCGAACGCCCGGCAATCGAAATGGCCTGCAAGAACTCGATCCCGCTGCGCATCAGCACGGCGATGATCATCGCCCCCCGTCCGACCGCCTGCTTGCGCGCCATTTCACCCACCACGGGCAGCTTGAGCAACAGACCGTACCACCACTTTTTCCCCGTCGGTGAGGCCAGCCACCAACTGACCGACCCCGCAATCAGAGTCGTCCCCAACAACACCCAGAAGCCGTGCAGCACCAGCCCGTCGCTGAGAAACATCAACACCCGCGTCGGCCACGGCAACGGTCGATTGGCTTCAATCAGGTTCTTCAACAGCATCGGCACGACGACCGTCATCAGGAAGATCGACACGACGCACGACGCCAGCAGCACGATCAGCGGGTAGAGCAGGGCCGAGAACACGCGGTCCTTCAATTCCATCGCCCGCTCGTGAAAGTCGGCCAACTGCGACAGCACGACATCCAGATTCCCGGCGTTCTCGCCGACCTCGGCCATGCGGATCGTGAGTTCATCA
>JAYTGQ010000836.1:0-1135 GCA_043733345.1 Schlesneria sp. | reverse complement strand
ACCGTCCGCACGACCTGCATCAGCTCGGGAAAGTCCTCGACGGTCTCACTGTGCTTCACAAACGTCCGCACCATCCAAGCGTGCGCGAACACGACCTGGCAATGTGCCACGGCTTCAGTGAGACTGTGGGCGGCAGGCTTGATCGACGGCAGCTTCGCTCCCCCGCCGTTCGAGGACTGCGGCTGCGATTCAAGATCATGGGTCATCGTTCACCTCGTTGTCGCACCCTGACGGAACACGACTGAGAATTTCAGCGGTCCCGTCACGGACCTTGCGAATGGCGAACGCAATCTCGTCGATCGACTCCTCGCTTTCCAGCAGCACCGGATGATGTAGCGTGAGCATCCCAGCATCGGCGCGAGTCGCTTCGATCAAATCATCGGCCGCTCGAAAACGTCGCTTGGCGTGAATGAGATGCAGCCCGCGAAAGCCAACATCAAACGCGATTCCTTCGGCGCGGAGTGACTTCACAAACAGCTCGCGCGGCATGTTGCTGAACTCCTCCGCGCGATACTGAAAGCCCAGCTTGTAGTAAGCGGGTGCCAGATCGCCCGTCGGAAGCTGCAATGGCCGGAGTCCCGCAAAGTCGCGGAGGATCGTGGCTACAACACCATTCTTGTCAGGTTCTTGTTCCCTCCCCTCGGCAGGGAGGGTTAGGGAGGGGGGACGATGGAGTAGCAACGTCATCTCGCGCATCGGCCCCCCTCCCCGACCCTCCCCGCCGAGGGGAGGGAGCAAGGCATTTTCCGATCGGGACGTTGTCGCGGTCCCGTCTCCGAGTTCGCGACACAACCGCTGAACAGCCACGCGGCGTCGTTCGTTCCGTTCATCGAGCTGCTCGACTTGCGGCAGTAAGATCGCGGCCTGCATCTCGGAGAGCGGATACGCTTCGTTGCCGCGCTGCGTGTATCGCTTGATCCGCTCGGCGATGTCACTGCGCGAGGTGATGATCGCTCCGCCCCGTCCGGCTGTCAGCAGCTTGCTCCCACCGAAACTCAACACGCCGACATTGCCCCACGTCCCGGCGCGTCGCCCATGAATCAACGCGCCCGGGTTCTGACAGGCGTCTTCAATCAGCGCGATCTTGTGAGCCTCCGCAAACTGTCGCACCTCGCGAATGGGCACCACGCCGCCA
>JAYTGQ010000835.1:0-3624 GCA_043733345.1 Schlesneria sp. | reverse complement strand
CGCCTGATACGGCAGCCCCCCATGCGTCCCTGAGTGTGACGGGGGCCATTCCGACAACCGATACGTTCGATGTCCGGTTCACGGAGCCAATGAAAAGTCCCTTCCTTCTAAAGGGGAATTACTCGCTGACACTGACGAGCGGCCCGTCGGCCGGACAAGTCATCCCGATCAACACGATGACTCGGCTTGATGACTCGACGGTGCGCGTGAACCTCAGCGCAAACCTCGCCGCAGGCAGCTATCGTTTCGACATCGCGGCGAGCCTCACAGACCTCGCAGGCAATCCGCTGGCAGAACCCAAGTCGTTGACCTTTACAGTCATGTGATCCGGATCAACTCCGCAACAGGCCCGTCAGATGTCGCACCCTCCCGTTGTTTCTACGCGGGGAGAGAAAAGGGGATAGGGAGAGAAAAGGGGATAAGTCCAATAGATTCATTTCTTCTCATCGCTCTCGGCGTTTCGCGGTCGGCCACGCGAGCGAAATGTTGACTCCAATCCGAGTTGCTTCGCCGTTGACTCCTGCCACGCGTCAGTGCCGAAGGGGTGGCCGCGCACCACCGAAGTCCGCACCGCATCGAGTTCCTTCTTCGTCAACGCTCGATTCACTCGGGCGACCCAATCCGTCGGACGTGGAATCGGCCACGGGCACAGGACTGGCTTGGCATCGTTCTCTGACGGATGCTCCCAACGCCAGAGGCTACTCCAGCGCCATTCCTCGGCGCGTTCCGCGAGCGTCGGCCGCACCGGGTTCCGTTCCACATCTCGAAGCACCGTGTACAAATGATCGTCCTCTTCGATGGGAAACGACTTGTACGTGCCCTGGTACAAGTGACCGGTCCCGACCGTCCGGCGATGCAGGTGCCACCGGCGCACGTGCGTGGTTGTCAACCGCTGCATGAATCGGCCCCAGTCGCGATCCTGCAACGGCCAGAGCACCAGATGCCAATGGTTCGGCATCAGGCAGTAGCTCAGAATCCGAACGAACACCTGCTCCTGAGTCTCGGCCAGAACCTTTTCAAAAGGCGGCGTAGTCGGCCTCTTGATCGAAGATCTGATCGCGAGCATTGCCACGGTTGAGAACGTGAAAGATCATTCCTCCGGGAGCGTGGCGGGCTGCGCGTGGCATGGCGGTGGAATGATTCGCTTCGCCCGCCGCTGTCCAGTTTAATTGGACTTATCCCCTTTTCTGCTCGGCGCACGCGGCACACGCGGCACACGCGGCACATGCGGCACATGCGGCACACGAGTTATATCGCATGCCCGCGCACCAACCAAAAACGCGATTTCTTCGACGACTACGCGGCTTCGGCTCGATTCCAGTCGAAAAGTTGTACTACTCGTTCGGTTCTGTTGGGCCGGTCAGAGTTCGCAGCGAACGGGCATCGAGCGTCAGAAACGAACTGACCACCCAATCGAATCTACAGCACATTCAAATCTGGACAAGGAGATCCTCACATGAGAAACGGATATCTCGCGGCGGCGACAATTCTGGTGGCGAGCGCGGCTTCGGCTTGGTCTCAAGAGCCACAATCATTCCCCGCCCCTTTGATCCAAGCATCCAGCCAAGTGCAGCCGGACTCCGCCGAGATTCTGCCGACACCGCTAACCCAGTCGGCACCGCCGCCTGAGAACTGGACACCTCCGCCACTCGTCGGTAATTACCTCTATTCGGGGAATCGAAGCCGATACTGGGCCAGTGCCGATCTCTTGTTTTTGTCGATCAAGCCGGGGCATACACCTCCACTGGTGACGACCGACACGACGGGTGGTACTGGCGGAGCCATTGGAGATCCCGGGACGGCCGTTCTCTATGGTGGCAACCAAGGTTACAACATGCAGCCGGGCGGCCGCTTCACGATGGGGTCGTGGCTCAACCAGGGCCAAACGAGCGGCATCGAAGCGAGCTACTTCTTCCTGAACGGCCCTTCGGAAAACTTCAGTGCGAGTTCGGACGGCGCGCCTGGGTCGTTGGTCTTGGCTCGTCCATTCATCAATGCCATCACCGGCTTGCAAGACCGCGAACAGATTTCCATCACCGGCATCTCCGGCGGCAGCGCGCTCGTCTCCTCGAGCAGCTTTTTTCAGGGAGCCCAATTGAACGGGATCTGCAACCTTTGTTGCAGTTGCCCGACGAATTGCTGCTCGACATCTTGTTGCCAGACGGTTGGTTACCAGCCTGGTTACATCAACCAATCTGGCTACAGAGTGGACCTGATCGGCGGCTTCCAGTATCTCAACCTGAATGAAAACCTCGTCATCACCGAAAACATTGCGTTTCTCCCCACAGCGCCACCGCCGCTTCCCGGTTCAACGATCATGGTGACGGACCGCTTTGAAACGCGCAACAGCTTTTATGGCGGACAAATTGGCGCACGCGGGGAATGGTATCGGGGGGCTTGGTTTACGAACGTAACAGGCCAAGTTGCCCTCGGCGACACGCACCAGGAGGTTCGGATTAACGGGACGACAGTCTTCACCAGCCCAGGTGGCCCACCGAACCCCCAGCCGGGCGGCTTGCTCGCGCTGCCGACAAACATCGGCACCTACAGCCGCGACAAATTCTCCACGGTTGACCAAGGCAGCATCAATGTCGGGCGCCAATTGACGAATAATGTTCGCGTCTACGTGGGCTATACCTTGATCTACTGGAGCAGCGTCGTGCGGCCAGGCGACCAGATCGATCCCGTCGTCAACCCGACTCAACTGCCGACCCCGGCCGGACCGGGTACGCTGGTCGGACCGGCGCGGCCAGCCTTCGCTTTCCATGATACGAGTCTCTGGGCACAAGGAATCAACGCTGGCCTGCAGTTCGGCTGGTAATTCTGCGTCGCACGGACGAAGTCCTCGTCAGAGCACAGCCACAGATTCCTGCCGGCCTGATCGACTCAGGGCTTGAGCTTATAATCAACCTTAAACTTGGCGGTGAGTTGCTTTTCAGTGAAGCCGGCCAACAGCAGCCGGAGATAGTACGTCAACTCTTTGAGCAGGGGAGCGCGGCCGAGCAAAGTCTCATAGAGGTTCGCCACGAAATTGGCCTGGCGCCCGAAGGTGCCGTTCAGTAGGTTTTGCAGATTCTTGCCCGTGAGCAGGAGCTTGCTGATCTGGACCAGATTGGCCACCGGAATATTTCCGAATAGGGTTCCCGTCACGTTCGCGCCGCTGGTCGTGACGACGATGTCCGCCGGGTTGTTCGTCATCTTCACGAAATTACTCTGCACAACCTCACGCACGCGGTACGTCCCCAAGGCCAGGTTCGAGAAGCTGAAGTTGCCGTTGATGTCCGTCGTGGTACTCGTCTCTCCCGTGTCGAGCAGGCGGTTATTGTTCGAATCGAGGAAGATCGTAAAGCCTTGCAAACCCGGCTCACCCGCGTTGCGGATGCCGTTGCCATTCGTATCCTGGAACTTCGTGCCGCCGATCGACACCAGTTGGAAGTTGCCGAAGAGCACGCCGCTGATGTTGGTGCCGCTGCTGGCCGTGATGTCAGCCGGGTTGACAGTGGTTTGCGTCGAGCCGACAGGCTGCACTTCGCGGACACGGAACGTTCCCGGGCCGACGTTGGTAAAGCTGTAGTTGCCGTTGGCGTCCGTCGTGGTAAACCGCTCACCCGAATCGAGGGTGCC
>JAYTGQ010000834.1:0-3627 GCA_043733345.1 Schlesneria sp. | reverse complement strand
AACCGTGGACGCGCTGAACAGCCTGTTGAAAAAGGGAGGGCGAGCCGAGCCGTGTGCGTGAGGAAAGTCGCTTGTTTCTCGCGGCTCGGCAGGAGCCTCGCCCTCCCGACATGCCTCGCCCTCCCGACAGCCGTTTTTCAACAGGCTGTTGACGGCGTGGCTGGTGCGATTGGGAATCTCGATCAGCCACGGCCGTCCGTATCATCCGCAGACGCAGGGGAAGGACGAGCGTTTCCATCGCACGCTGGCGGCCGAGGTCTTGCGTGACCGCAGCTTCAGTGACCTGCTTGATACGCAACAGGCGTTCGATCCGTGGTGTCAGGTCTATAACGTGGCGTCAGGTCTATAAATTGGCGTCAGGCCTATAACACTGAGCGGCCTCACGAAGCGTTGAGTGTGACACAGTCTGGCCTCCGGAGTCATCATTCAGATTGTTGATTGGAGTCTTACTTCTACCGTGACGTTTAGCTGATATTGATTGTGCCCATTGTGGTTCTGCGGGCGGGGTGGCTGGGGTCGGCGTCTTCGCCGGGTGCCACTGGCGGCAGCTTTGAGCCGCCAGTGGTTCGTGTTGGTCGCCGTCGCGAAGGACGATAAGTGTTTGGTTCGCGATGCGTCACGCATGGAGTTCGGCCAGTTCATTTCGGGCGGTATAGAGGTTGATGGCCTCTTGCAGGCGTCGGATTTCTTCCTCGGGGCCTTCCGCGAGCAAGGCGGATTGACGGGGATTGGCCGGGAACATGTAACGTCGCAGGGCCAGGCAAATTCCAGTTGGTTCGACTCGGGGCGACGCTCAGGTCGCCCAGTTTTCGACGGTCACATTCAGGATCGCCGAAAGGTCCGAATCCTTCGAGACGATGATGCAGTTGGGCAAGGTCCGAGCAATGGCTCCGATCTGGATGTCGATTTGCTGCATGGAACGGCCAGTTCGCTTCAAATCGGCAAAGACGCGCCCAAACTCTTCGGCGGCGGCATTCGTGTCGGGCCAAATGATGAGGGTTGCCAGCGCCTGCCGGAGCGCCGCGAAGTTGCGCTCACGGCTCGAACTGCATTCGCCGCCGCTCCAAAGTTCTCCCAAGACCGGGACGCAGATCCCCATCCGATGTCCGGCCTGACGCTGCGCGATCGCCCGCTCGCGAACGCCACTGCGCCTGGCTTGGTCGTCTTGAGCGATGCCAGTGTCCAACAGGTCGTGACGTTTCATGGCATGTCACCTTCGGGCAAGACATCCATCTGTCGGCGAACCGCTTCGATGTTGAATTGGCGGCATTTCTCTCGCCAGCGTTCCAGTTTTTCTTCCTCACCCTCCGCCCAAACCAGAGGCTCGATCTGTTCCACCGCCTCAATCCAGGCCGCGATGGAGTCTGGATCGTCCCGCCATTCATCCTCCGACAAGCCAGTCTTCTCACCAGGCGGGGCGAGCGGTTCCACTCGCAATTGGCTTCCCTCCGGCCAGTCGACCGATTCCGAGGGCAGAATCCGACCGTTGGTCCAAACGGCTCGAACGGCATTCATGGTGAATCTCCTTTCCCGACCTTCCAACGACGCGGCGGGTGGCTCGTGAGTCAGGCGGCTTGGGTTTCGACGTATTCGCAAATGGTCATCGGCGGGGGAACAGGCAGTCCGTCCTGAAGCAGGCCCTCAATGTGAAAGTCGATGGCTTCACGAATGAGCGTTCCCACTTCCTCCAGAGTCTCCGCCACGGCGACACAGTCGGGCAGGTCGGGAACGGTGGCTCCGTAGCTGGTCGGTCCCTTTTCGATCATGACGGCGTACTTCATACGTGACCTCACTTCAAACCGGCTTGCTTCAAAATGCTGTTCAAAGTTCCGGGCGGGACGTTCACGGAGGGCTTCCCGGCCAGGGCCATCGCCTTGTTGGGTCTGTGCAACCTGTAGGGTGGGACCAGCGGCGCTTCGCCGCGCCGGCCCACCATGAATTCTCGATGTTTCCTAATGGTGGGCCGGCGCTCGAAGCGAGTTGGTCCCACCCTACATTGAAAAAGGCGATCGCCCTGCTTCCCGGCGATGGTCACTTTGCCCGGCTTGGTGGGAACTTGTCTTGTCGGTGACTTCCTCGCGTCGCCACCAGTGGTCGAAAAACTTTGTATTGCCCCCTTGCGTCGTTTAACCGCGTGGGCAACGCCCCGCGCGCCAAGCGATGTTCGAGTCTGTTCCCCATCAACGCGCGGGGCGTTGCCCACGCGGTTAAACGAGGTCAACCCCGCAATCTCAAGTTGTCCGACTATTAGTTGCCAGCCGTCGGATTCTATCAGGGGGATGACCTCACTGACTTTCATGGGGGCAGTTCTCAACTCACGACGGGACGGGGATCCTGTTTCGACTCTGATGGTCCAACGCCTCAAGTGGCGACATGCGTCACGTGATTGCTTTCCGGGCCTTCGCCTCGGGAGTTGAGTCCGACGAGCCAGAGGTCGTAGGTGACGCCGGGGGTGAGGGGGCTGGATTGGGTGACGGAGACGGTGGTGGTGTCCGATTCACCGGCGAGTTCGGGTTGGCCTCTGGCGGCTTGACGGTAAGCTCGAAGGGATGTGGCGTGGGCGGGGAGGCTTTCCAACGCGAGTGATTGGGTCGCGGCGTTGAACGTGGTCGGGCCGGGGGGATCGGGGAGGGGTTGAGCTTGCGCGGCGTTGGGGTCGCGTTTGGGTTGGAAGCCGATCCGGGCCAGTTCGGGCGTTTTCTCGCGGTCGTCTGAGGCTGAGCAGTAGTAGAACCGGACTCGGCTGGTGACAGCCTCCATCAAACGCAGGGCCTCGTCCTGCTCGGCCGTGGCGAGTTGAGCGGTCCCGCCCGTGGCGGTCGGCTGGGTCGCGTTGACGATGGCCAGTTGCGCGGTGATCAGGTCGAGCAGCGCCGTCGGGTAACGGTGGGCGGTGTTCGCAATCTGCGGCGTCGCCGTGATGGCTTGGTTCGCCAGAAACTCGACGCGAGCGTCGTTGAACTCACCCAATAGGCCGCCGTCCCAGCCATAGGTGATGAAGAGGCTCAACCGTTCCGCGTCGGAAATCTGATAACTCGGCAGCCCCCCGGATGAAGTTGAAGCCGTCGTGCAGGAGCGTGTCCAGACGGGTGAAGGCGTCGCGCATTTGAATGGAAGAACCGGCTCGTCCTCCCTCGACCGTTTGCGCGGCACCCTGACCAGCCTTGAGCCTACTCAGTCGCAAATCGACCTGTCCTCTCAACGGGAGTGGCAACTTGAACAGGTCGGCTGGATCGCGTCCGTCGTCCACGGATTTAATCAGTTCTCCAAGATGGATCTGTTCTGAAAAGGCCTGATTGGCATAGCAAGACGCTCCATGAAAGGAAAACACGGTGGAAGGTGTTCGATCCGGCGTCAGGATTGCGTTCAAGTACACCCAAGTCAACTCCAGTTGAACTCTCCCATTGATGAAGATTTGGCGAATGGGATTGGGGGTTGCGGTCACTCTTCGGTGACGAGCATCGCGCCGGGGTAGTAGTGCCGGACGATCTCGAAGCACGATTTTCCGGCGTGAGCTTGGCCGTTGGCTCCCCATTGGCAGAGGCCGACGCCGTGGCCGTGGCCGCGGCCTTCGACTCGCACCGCATGCTTGTTCAACGTGAGACGGAAGTGCGGGCTGCGGAGTGT
>JAYTGQ010000833.1:0-3627 GCA_043733345.1 Schlesneria sp. | reverse complement strand
GCGGGTTTCTCTTCGACACGAACGTGCTGCTCGACATCGCGACGGCCGATCCGATCTGGCTGTCGTGGTCGGAAACTCAGCCTCGTCGGGCCGGTTCTATCAGCCGAATATGACGAAAACCAAGATTAGCCGATGAAACCGGCCCTGCAAATTTGAGCCTGTCGTTCGACAACAAGGGTCAGCAATGCTCTCCGTGTACATCGAGACTTCCGTTGTCAGTTACTTGAAGCAACGTCCGGCGGCTCATGTTGTCGCGGCTGCGCGTCAGCTACTCACGCGGCGATGGTGGGACGAAGAGCGAACCAAGTACGAACTGGTCACCTCGCAGTATGTGATCGACGAAGCGTCTCTTGGCGACCCGGCACTCGCAGGAGAGCGGATCGCGTTTCTTCAAGACTTGCCGTTGCTCGCGTTGGATGCCGAAATTCAGAAGATCGCGGATGAAATCATGGCGCGTGCCATCCTTCCCAAGAAGGCGCAGTTCGATGCCCTGCACATCGCGATCGCTGCGTACCATCGGGTAGACTACCTGCTGACGTGGAACTGTACGCACATTGCCAATGCTCGAATCCTGCCGAGAATCCATGCGGTTTTGAACGACCTCGGCCAATTCATTCCACTCATCTGCACTCCCGAAGAAATGGTGGACGATGACACTTAACCCCTCCCATAGCGATTCGACCATCCGAGACATTCACGCGATTCGTGAACAACTCTCGGACAAATTCCACGGCGACATGGCGGCCATTTTGGAGGACGCCCGTCAACGCCAACAGGCATCCGGTCGGCGTATTCTTCAGCGTGGCGAACTGTCGAACACCGCAGCCCTTTCCCGCGATGGATTGGGCGTTTCTCCTGTTGGCCGTCCATTGCCGGTCGCCTGATTCTTACTTTTGTCGGTCACGTCATGCTTGGGTTTGGGGAGCGGAGGAAGGCATGATCGGTTCGATTGTTCGCAGCGTGTTGGCCGTCATCGCGGGCCTTGCGGCGGCCATGTTCTTTATCGTGGGCACCGAGGCCGTGTGGGCGGTTGTCTATCCGCCTGCTCCCGGAGTCGATCTCCACGACATGGAGGCTTGTAAGGCTCACATCGCCAAACTTCCGGCGGACGCCTACGTGATCGCCGCAGCCGGATGGGGGCTGGCCGTGCTGGCGGGGACTTGGGTGGCGACGCGAATCGGAGCGGGGCGGCATCCGGTTCACGGCTACGTGATCGGCTCGATTCTGTCGGCGGCGGCCGTCGCGAACATGCTCATGCTGCCGTATCAGGCTTTGTTCTGGGGTCTCAACCTGGTGTCGTTTCCCGCCTGCACATACATGGGAACCCAGTGGGGACGAGGCAGATCATCAGCGGGGCGGGGGGATGCGGCCGAGCTGGCAGCCTATTGAAACGGCAGGACGGGCAAGAGTGCCCGTCCTACAGGGTGATTCAATAGTCTCTCGGCTCGAGTGAGACACCAACCTCGTTGCGGTGAGCCTACTTGCCCGATGCCGCCTTCGGTGTGAGGGCCGTTTTGACTTCTTGCACTGAGGTGTTGCGGCTGACGACGACTCCTTCCGCGTTGACGAGGAACATGGTGGGGAGCGAGATCACTCCGTAGCCCATCGCCATCGGGCTGCTGAGTCCTCCCGGCTGATACAACTGCGGCCACGTCATCTTGTGCTGGGTCAGGTACGGTTTGACGGCGGCTTTGTTCATGTCGAGGCAGACGCCGACGATCTCGAACCCCTTGGGTTTGTGGGCCTGATAGAGCGCTCTCAGGTCGGGCAGGTCGTCTTCGCAGACCTCGTATTCGCTCGACCAGAAGACGACGAGGACGTTCTTGCCACGCAGGCTGCGCATGTCGATCGTTCCGCCGTCCAAGCCCGGCCCCGTCAGGACCAGCGGCTTGCCGTTGAGGTCGAGGCGGCGCAAGGCTCCCAGCGCGCGTTGGCCCGCTTCAGTCTTGGGCTTCTCTTTCACGAGGCGTTGATACCACTCGGTCGCCTCCTTGCTGCGGGCACTCAATTCTTCGTGATGCGCCAGCAAAAGCATCGCATCGGACGAGTCTTCGGAGTCGCTGAACTCGGCGATGAATTCTTCCAAGCCCTTGATCCACTCCTTCTGAACTTCAGCCGGCTTGTCCTTCTCTTTGTCCTTCTCTTTGTCCTTTTCCGACTCCTGCAAGCCGACGTAGTACTGAGCCTGAATCCGGCGAAAGACGACGTAGGGGACGAGCGGCGACTTGGGCAAACGGCGACGGAGGTCTTGCTCCATCGCTTTCAGATCGGCGGCTCCTTCGGGGTACGTGCCGACCTGTGCGGCGAAGGCGAAGCCGTCCACGAGTTGCTTCGTGAGGAGCAGCTTTTCGTCGTCGGTCTCAGCCAGTTTGATCGCCTGATTCAGCAGGTCGCCGCGCCGCTTCATTAACTCTCTGACGGCAGCGCGATCAGCGTTTGGCTGAGTCAGCCCTTGTTCGATCTTGACCAGTTCACCCAGCAGTTTTTCGACCTCGGGTGAAGCTCCACCACCGGCCGGTCCTCCCGCCGCGCCTGCCGCCATCAAGGGCTGCATCAGGACGCCGCCCGCCGTGACGATCGATCCGTTCTCGCCTTCGATCGGCTGCGGAACCTGTGTCAGTTTCCAGACCTCACCGATACGGATCATCTCGCCGACTTGGACTGCGGCGTACTTGCCCTGAGTCTCCACGATGGCGACCGCATTTTCATAGACGAGCAGATCGGCCGTTGCCTTTTCATCGTCGGTGGGAATGAGACTCGGCATCGACGCATCGAACCGCGACCACTTGGTTTGGCCGGTGAGCGACTTGCTCTTGGCGAGGATCGCCCGCGACTTCTTGCCCGCGTCGGCCGAGGACTCCAACAGCTTCGTGGCCATCGCCTGATTGAGTCCCAGAGCCTTAAGGTCTTCGGCCGTGATCATCACCGATTGCAAAGCCGCATCGTCGCCCGTGACCATGGCGCGGACGGCCTCCTTCGACGCTTCGGCTGCCGACAGGATGCGCCACACGTCGATGCGGCCATCTTCGTTCTGATCGATCCCCCAGCGCGAGCCACCGAGATTCAGCCAGCGCGACTGATCGACCTTTTCGTTGTCATTGGTGTCGATGTCGCGATAGACCTCGATCCCGTGATTGAAGTACCGCCATTGATCGAGCTTCCCGTCACCGTCCGTGTCGAGGAACTTCCGCAGGATCTGGCCATTCACGCCGAGAACCACCCAGCCGGAAGCCTTGCCTTTGCGATCGAGTTCCACTTTGCATTTGGCGTACTCCTCGAGCTTGGGAGTCTCAAACTCGACATCCTTCTGCTTGGGGACGAATGCCATCGTCTCCTTCACGGTGGGTGCCGCCGAAGTCGTGTTCGCCACGAGACTCAGTCCCAAGACCGCGATGCAATTCAAGGTCTGCCGAGACCAAGTCCGCCACATCCAAGTCTGTTGTGTTTGCATGTTCATTCCGTCGCTCCGTTCGACCTGAGTCGTCGCGTCCTTCGTTGTCCGCCTGCTTCGTAAAATGATGCCTCGCGCTGGGCTGTGATGGCCTTAAGAAACGGGGCCGTAATAACTTCCCGAAGTGAAGCAGGCTGCCATCAGCCGCAGGGCGCTAGCCCCGGTTTGGATGACAC
>JAYTGQ010000832.1:0-3632 GCA_043733345.1 Schlesneria sp. | reverse complement strand
GACCGCATCTCACGCGGAGGCGACTTCCTCAAATGGCAGCCGTGGCCGCTAGCCGATCACGTCGAAAGGCTCGTCACCAAGTCGGCTCAAGCGACACCAGCCTCGTTGCTCGGTCTGCTCGATGCGGCGATCTTGGCCAACGATCAAGCCTTGTCGTGTGCCGCAGTCGCGGCGTACTTGAAGCTCGATCAGTCACCGCGTCCGGTCTTCGATGTCCTGCTGAAGTACTCGATCAGCGAGGATGGCGCGTTGCATGCCGAGAAGTTCTATCGGACCGTCAGTCACGAGTTCGCCGAAACGCGAGCGGCCTTCAAGTGGAGACACCTTATCGCGCTGGCCCGCGTCGCCGCGAGCGAATCGGGGCGTCCCGCCGCTGGCATGGACGAAGCCCGACGGCTGCTACTCACTTGAGATGGCCGTCCTCGAAATCGTTAGCAGCGTAGGATGGACGCCTCGTCCGCCCGGCTCTATTCGAGGAAACCTCGGACGGACGAGGCGTCCATCCTACGGGTCATCATTTCTGTGAACTCCATGAGGGTGGGACCGGCAGCTTTTTCGCTGCCGGTCCCACCCTCTGGCATTCACTCTCATCCGAATTGACCCATCGGTGAAGTCGGAGATATGGTGTGCCGATGATGTTGTAGACTTCAAACAAGCGACCCCACTGGGCTTGTCCCAGTGGCTCGCGGGTTTTTGCACTACTACTTGCGTCACTGATCCGCGTGAACACGGAAGTAGTGCAAAGACCTGAATCCACCGGGGCAAGCCCGGTGGGGTTGCTGGTTTCAGGTCTGGGGGCTGAGCGAGAAGCCCGTAGTGCAAAGTCTCGCGAATGCCGCCTTACTTGATCCCTGCCCACTGCCCCGATGAGGCCCCACGATGTTGCAGATTGAAACCGGAACCCCGTTCGCCAACTGTTCGGGGATGTCACGGCGAACCGCTTTGAAGGCGGGGACGCTGGGGATTGGCGGACTGGGCTTGGGAGACCTCTTCAAGTTGCGGGCTTCTGGGGCGGCGACGAAGAACGACAAGTCGGTCATCCTGATCTGGCTCGATGGTGGGCCGAGCCAACTTGAAACGTATGACCCCAAGCCAGAAGCACCGTCCGAGTACCGAGGTCCGTTCGACGCGATCTCGACCAATGTGCCGGGCATCTTCTTATCCGAGACCCTGCCGCAGCACGCGAAGCATGCCGACAAGATGGTCTTCATCCGGTCGCTGCATCACGGGACGGGCGACCACTTCGCGGGTGGCCACTGGATGCTGACGGGCCGCTTCGGTTCGACGACCGCCGATCTGCCTCAGAAGTATCCGTCGGTCGGTTCGTATGTCTCGCGCGTGCGCGGGTCGAACGTGCCGGGAATGCCCGCGTATGTCGGGTTGCCAGCGGCTCAAAGCATCTACCTGTTTCCCGGCTATCAGGGGGCGGCGTATCTCGGCGCGGCGTACAACCCGTTCGATGTCGATACCGAATCGAAGTACCTGCACTACTCGTACAACGTGAAGGTCGGTCGGCCGAAGTGTCTCGATAGCCTTCAATCGTTTGAGGCATCTCGCGCCGAGAGTCGCAGGTCGCTGCTGCAAGGTCTCGATCAGATGAACCGCGCCGTCGATCAGAAGCATGTCATGGAGACGATCGACCGGCATCAACAAGATGCGCTGTCGATGGTCCTTGGCGGGAAAGCGCGCCGGGCGTTCAATCTCGATCTGGAAGACCCGCGACTGTCGGCCAAGTACGGCGACAACCCGTGGGGCCGCTACACGCTGATGGCTCGCCGATTGGTTGAAGCTGGCTGCACGTTCGTCACCGTGGACATGCCTCACTGGGACGATCACTCGAACATCAAGGTCGGTCACGGCGGGAAGTTGGAAGCGGTGGACAAGGCGGTTGGAGCGCTCATGGACGATCTCATCGACCGTGATCTGCTCGACAAAACGCTAGTGATCGTGATGGGCGAGTTCGGCCGTACGCCGAAGATCAACACCGGCCAACCGGGCATCCCAATCCCCGGCCGCGATCACTGGGGCGACGCGATCAGCGTGATGATGGCGGGCGCGGGCCTGCGTGGCGGCACGGTCGTCGGCCAAACCAACTCCCGCGCCGAGTTCCCCATCGAGCGCCCGCTGATGCCTCACGACCTGCTCGCCACGATCTACGAAGTGATGGGGATCGACACGAGCCTCTCATTCCCCGATCACTCCGGCCGCCCCGTCCCGATCCTCACGGAAGGAACGCCGATTCGTGAAATCCTTTGAGTTGCGAGTTGAACTCGAAATGATCGGCGCGTGATGGACTCGTTTTCGCGTCGTAAATGGAGCGGCCGCATCGAAGGTCGATGCGACCGCTGTTATTGATCGTCGTCGCAATCAATCGCGACGAATCACTTCGTCACGCCCGCGTCTTGCAGTGCCTTGGCTTGCTGAGTCTTGGAGACTTCGGGGTTGGGCGTCGTGTCGCCGGGGACTTCGCCACGAATCCAGCGGATGGCGGCGGTGGTTGAGTCGAGGAACCGTTTGTCGGTCCACGTCGATTCGTTGTGACCGAGGTTGTTGACGAAGACCTTGCCGTCACCCCACGAGCGGCACCACGCGACGGGGACGTGTTCGGCCTCGATCACTTCCACTTCCTTGTCGCCGTCCTTGACCTTCTTCTTGCCACCCTTGGTCGGGCACTTGGCGATGTTCAGGCTCATCAAGACGTGAACGTTTTCGGGAACCCAGTGCGTGTACCAGTAGATCTCATCCTTGATCTGGAACTCGTCGCCGAACGCGGTCATCGCCGAGTGCTTGGTGTCGTGAACGCTGATCGTGACCAGTTCGCCCGCATTCCACGGATGACCTTTGAACGTCCCGCCGCTCAGATCCCAGTACCACTTATGGTTTGGGTTCTCGGTGCGGAAGGTGTCGGTGGCGGAGTGAAAGCCGATCCAGCCGTGTCCCTTTTGCTTGAGCCACTCGTTCAGGAAGTAGTCGCGGTCGGCGTCTTTAATGTCCAACTCGCCCGTCGTGTAAAACACGACGACGTCGTACTTCTTGAGGTTCTCTTTGGTGAAGTCGGCGGCGGCGTCCTGCGTGCAAGTGATGTCGAACAGCCCCGACTGCTGACCGAGCTGCGTCATCGCGACTTCGGATGGCGACAGGTCTTTCTTCGTTCCGTCCTTGTTGTCACGGTTGACGGAACCATGCTTGAAGCCCTTGCTTTGCGTGAGCATCAAAATCTTGGACTTGTCCGCCGCCGAAGCGACTTCCACAGACCACAGACAGCCGACCACAGCGGCCACAAACAGACGAAACACTTTCACGGGTGAGACTCCACAAGAGTACGAGACGCGGTTCAAACCAACGGGACGAGATGATAGCGACGGCCCGAACGGCTTTCACGCGGTCGTCGGTGAGACCTTGGCGAGCCGTACGCTGTACGGCTGCGGGTTCTTGAAGGTCGCAGAAACCCGTACTACTAACCCTAAAACAAGCGAACCCCACCGGGCTGGCCCCATTGGTCTCTACACAACCCGACCTCAATGAGGACATCCTTGAGGTGACCGACAGAAGTCGGATCCGCCATCAAAGTAGGGTGGGACAAGCTCGCTTCGAGCGCCGGCCCACCAGCATGTGTAGGCGTTTTACATGGT
>JAYTGQ010000831.1:0-1141 GCA_043733345.1 Schlesneria sp. | reverse complement strand
ACGCGGCAACTTCCAGCTGCTCAGGTGAGCGAGGTCGCAGCGTGTAGTTCCATTCGCCATGGAACACGGAGCGTTCGAGCTGAAGACGGCGCATCACTTCGTCCGAGGCTTTGATTCCGAGCGGGTACTTCGTGAAGTCCAACTCCGCCTTCACCTTCAGTCCCTTCGCGGTCGTGGTCCCCGCGATGAGCTGAACAACGGTTTCGTAGGTCGTCAGCGGGTGACCACGCCAGTTGATGGAGATGAACGAGAAAAGTCTGTGCTCGATCTTGTTCCATTTGCTCGTGCCCGGCGGAAAGTGGCTCACGTGGATGCTGAGTCCGGTTCGGTCCGCGGCCTCCTGAAGTTTCAGCTTCCACAATCGCGACTTTGCAGCATTGCTGCCGCCTGCGTCCGCAGTGATGAGGAGTTCCTTGGCATTCGGATACAGCGCCGCCCCCATCTGCTCCCACCAGCGTTCGACCGACCGAACGGCAAACGTCGGAGTGTTGTGGTCGACACCCACGTTGACGAATCCGGAGTTCTTGGCAAGGTCGTAAATCCCGTACGGAATCGCCCTCGGGGCCGTGTACGTCTCGAAGTCGTGGCTCATGACTTCGACTGCTTTCCCCTTCGGTTGCCATTCGCGGCCTGCATTGGCCAGTTCACCGAGGCTTTCCTTCTTTTTTGAATCGACCGAAATGACGGGAATGCCGCGGGCGATGAACTCCGTCGCCTTGCCGTTGATCAATTCGAACTGAGCGTTGCGGTCAGCATGCTGGGAGCCTTCTTTGACCTTCGAGGTCGCCTGCAGGCTGTACCCATTGCTTCGAAGCAACTGACCCACCTTGCTTGGACTGACTCGGAAGTTCTTCCGACCCAGTTCGCGCGCCAGGACTCGCAAGCTCTTGCAGGTCCACCGCAACGCAGACTCAGGGTCACCTCTCGTCGACGGATTCACCAACGCTTCCAAAGCAACAACGAGATCCGGGTTCAGAGTCTCCAGCCGACGACGGCCTGCACCTGGTCGTCGGTCCCGCACTAACTGTGGCTTCTCGCCTGATCGGATTTCATCGCGCCCTTTCCGGACAGTCGAGACTGCCAGACCACTCGCGGCGGCGACCCAGGCCACTCCACCTCGCCCGATGGCATCGGCTTCCGT
>JAYTGQ010000830.1:0-3641 GCA_043733345.1 Schlesneria sp. | reverse complement strand
TCCGGTCGGTCTCGACACCGCGAACAGCCGTCCTGCTCGAAGAGATCGCAACGGGGAAGAGCAGCTCATCGGGAGCCGCTCCAAAATCAGCGCTGCTGCGCGACGAACGGCTTCCCAACTCTTGGGCATTCGCCACCGTGGCCGCACACACGAGAGCCATTGCCAACCAAAACGCATTCCAAAATGATCGTTGAGCCTGAGTCATGATTCGGTTCCTTCCGGATGTTTGCCGCGTCGATCAACTCCGACGCGATGAGTGTTGTTGTGAGGGCAAGCACAATCCCCACCGGGCTTGCCCCGGTGGAATCAGGTCTCTGCACTACTTGATTCTTCTTATGTAAAGCAGAGGGGCGGTTTCAAACCGTTCGCGAGTAGTGCAGAAACCTGTATCCACCGGGGCAAGCCCGGTGGGGCTGCGCTCAGAATGATTGGAGTACTTCGAGCCTCAGTGCTGCATCACCATTTCGAGGTCGTAGGCCGAGTGCATGGCCAGCGCGAGTTCGTCGTGCAGGTGTTCGCCATCGCAGTCGTCGTCGTGCTGTTCGGCATGATCCGCCGCACCGGCCGAGTCGCTCGCACCGGCAATGTCACCGAACTCGTTCAACTCGCCGCGCACGATGCGGACCGAGGCGGGGGCCTCGATCCCAATCTTCACGCTGCCGCGTGCGGTGCGCATCACTCGGATCACAATGTCTTCACCGATCTTGATGGAGTCGTCTCGTTTCCGCGTCAGGATCAACATGGCTTCATTCCCTTTGGTTGTCTGTTCGACCATTCCATTCGTCGTTGGCGGCTGTCGGTCGTGTGGCGAGCCGCTCTTGGTTCGAGAGTGAATGCAGCCGCCGTGCCAGAGAGAACGTGTCAACCCCAATTTTGATCTGAGGCTAGAAACCAGCCCATTCGCACGGTGTAAGCCTTTCAAATTCGCGCCGCGCTCAGCGTGACACGACTCCGAGTTGTAAGACCGACACGCGAGCAGACCTCGCAATGAAATGTTTACGAGACACGCGCGTCGTCGAGCGACGAGTCGATTCGCGCTGACATCGCTTCGACCACGCCGTTGCGCGTGACGACCGCACTTCATGACTGACAGGCGCGCATCACGGCAGGAGTTGCCGGGACAACCACACCTCATTACCGCGCGAGAGCAACAGGTCGAGATTGTCGCGCCGAGTCGGAATGAATCGGGCGCATGGCACGTACGTTGCGATAGTGATTCCGCTGTGATCAGTGTCGATCACAGGCCGAGTGGCGAGAACCCACTCACGAATGAAACCCGCTTCAGTGACGAATGCGATCCCTCTCACACGACGGATTGGCTGAGCAGTTTGTGGAAAGACGTAGGGTAAGCGTCTCGCTTGCCCGTCCTCTTCTTGGAACCACACGTTCTCTACCCCACGCGGCACAACGTAAAAGATTTCCGAGCGGGGTGGCGTCAGCCCCCCGGTTCTTGGGCGTAAGCCCTCTTCGGAAGAACCGGGGGGCTGACGCTGCCCCGCTCAGATGTCTCATCACGGACCGCGCGAGGTAGAGCAACCACGGGCAAGCGAGACGCTTACCCTACGGTCATCAACAAGCTGTTTGTCGGAAGCAGCGAGCCACGGCTCGCATCAACCGCTCAGGGCGGACGGAAAGGAACGGATCATGAACTTCAAAACCTTCACCACACTGTTGTCAGGAGTCGGCGGCTTGTTGCTGTTGGCTGGCTCTGCTCACGCTCAAGGCTTCTGGGGCGCACCCGGCATCGGACAATGCAATCCGCAGCCGCGCTATGTCTCGCCATGCGGTCCCGCCGGTTGCTCGATCCGTAGCGGCGGCTATGTCGCTCAGCCCGGTTGTGCGAACGGCGTGTGCAATCAGCCTCGCTATGGCGATACGACGAACTATGGTCCGCGCGGTGATGCCTGCTTGAGCTGTGGGCAGTACTCCGGTGCAGGCCGAGGCTGCGCAAACGGGAACTGTGTCTCTCAGTCTCGCTACTACTCGAACCCGCCGATCGAGAACGCTCCGTGGGACAACGGCGACTCGGGGTACGCGGCTCCGAATCGAGTTCCCCAAGGTTACGCGGCTCCGCAGGGATACATGGCACCTCAAGGCTATGGTTCGTACCGACCGAGCTATCAGTACGACCAACCTGACTACCGTTACGAAGCAGCCCCCTACCGAGCCGCTCCTCAACCCACTCGGGCACCGCGTTACTATGGCGACGACGAATACAGCGCGAGCAACCTGCGCGGCTTCGAGACCACGTCGGTTGATCGGTCGCGAGGTGCTGTGGCCAACGGCCGGAGTCCGTTCTATCCATAACCGACACGCCGCAGGATGAGCCGCGTCTGAGTGACCGAGTCAGGATGGAAGTCACACTGCGGCGCAGTCTCACCGAGACCAAGGAACTCGCCGCCCGAGTACGAAGGGGCCATTCACAACACTTTCGGGAGCACGACAAATTGAGCACCACACTCAATGACACGAGCCAGATCGCCAATCGACGGCGACCTGGCTCGTTCTGTTTTGTGGTCGGCCTCGAAACGTGCGCCGTCGAAAACTCCCGACCTTCAACCGGCTGCGATGCGGCGTTACCTTCCCGGTCATGAACGATCCCGCTTGGCCACCGTTGTCCGCACCGCTGATGCTCAGCCGCGATGTTGTGCATGTCGTGCGACTGAATCTGGGTGTGCCCCCAAGTCAGATCGAGTCCCTCCGCAGCGTCCTCTCTCACGATGAATTGGCCCGTGCGGATCGGTTCAAGTTTGAAGAACCGCGCCGACGATTCGTGGCCTGCCGTGTAGCGCTGCGCCAGTTGCTGGGAGGATTTCTTGGCCAAGCGGCCACCGAGATTGAGTTCACTTACGGGCTTCACGGCAAGCCGCAGTTGGCGACGAATGTTCCTGATTTGCCGTTGGAGTTCAGCGTTTCTCACTCGACGGACCTCGCGTTGATCGCGGTCTGCGGTGGACGACGAGTTGGCGTGGACCTCGAACATCACGATGCCAAGGTCCGCATCCACAAGCTCGCCGCACGGTTCTTTTCGTCGCGCGAGTCGGTCGAATTGGCGAGCCTTCCCGCCGCCGATCAGTTCGCCGGGTTCTATCGCGGCTGGACGAGCAAAGAGGCGTATCTCAAGGCGACCGGCTTTGGCCTGTCGTTCCCGCTGAGCCAGTTCACGGTCGCGATGAACCCGACTGAACCAGCACGCCTCATCGAAGTCGCCGAACAACCCGGCCGCGTTGATCACAACAACGAAGCCGCTCGGTGGAGCATGCACTCGCTCGACGTGGCAGATCAATTCTCCGCAGCGCTCCTCATCGAAGCGACCGCGTCCGAGAACGTCGTCATCCGCCAATGGTCGCTCCCACACCAACCCGAAGCGTGAGCGATCGTAGGATGGGCACTCCTGCCCGTCCGGTTTTCGTTTTTGGCTGGGAATGAAAGAGCGGACGGGCAGGAGTGCCCATCCTACAAGGCCGTCAGTTCGACTCGATCAGCCGAATCCGGCGGTACTCCATCTGCCCCGCGTCTCCTTCGAGACCAATCGGGCCCGACTCGGGAAGCTGGAGTGCTTCCTCCAGCACTTCGCCGTTGCAGAGACATCTCGCGACGTTGTCCTTCACCGTCACTTCCATCTCATTCCAGTCCTGTGC
>JAYTGQ010000829.1:0-3642 GCA_043733345.1 Schlesneria sp. | reverse complement strand
GAGAATAGAAGCCTGAAGCGCGAGCGAAGGATTTGTGAGTCTAATTCGTCCGCATTCGCGACATCCTTCGCTCGCGCTTCAGGCTTCTATTCTCTTTTTCAACAGGCTGCTAACGGACTTTCGTGACCGGTAGGTTGCAACTTTGAGCGTGCGACAAGGATGTCCGCGTCACAGATTCCATGGCGGGTGAGATGGCTTCGACAGCGGCTTCCAAGAACACCGGATCGGCGACCCGCGCGGCGGAGTCGCGTCCGAGTCGCAGCCCGCGATTCGATGCCGATCGACGCGGAGCCGTGCGATCGTTGGTCGAATCGTTCATCTCCCTGTTCGTGGCCGTGCTGCTCTTCCGCACGTTCGCGGCCGAAGGCTACATGATCTCAACCGGTTCGATGGCGCCCTGTCTGTTGGGGTTCCACAAGCGGGTCGAATGCCCGACGTGCGGGGAGACGTTTCCATTTGGAGTCGCCTACGACACCGATGACGAGTCGAAATCGGAGGAACTCGCGCGGGGTCGGGCGCGCGCCATTTGTCCCAACTGCGGACAGCGGGCGATCGACCTGAGCGAGGTGCCGCGCAATCACGGCGACCAACTGCTGGTCAACAAACAGGCGTATCTGTATCGCTCGCCGCAGCGCTGGGAGATCGTCGTCTTCCGCAATCCGGCCAAGCCGACGGAAGCGTATGTCAAACGGGTCGTCGGGTTGCCGGGCGAGAAGCTTCAGCTCAGTGATGGCGATGTCCTCATCGACGGCCAACGGGCGCGAAAGGACTGGGACCGCCAGCGGGCGATGCGAATTCTCGTTCACAATCACGACCATCAGCCTGATCGTGATCCCGGTTTTCAATCTCACTGGCAACCGGTGATCGAAGAAGCGGTCGATGTGAGTTCCGGTGCCAAGCCCGGTGGTTGGCAGGTGGCCAACCACGGGTTTGAGTTGCAGGAGGGGAACGAGCGTCGGCCCGATCGCGAACCGTTTCATTGGGTCGAGTACCTCCACTGGGTTCGCGCGGGAGGCTTGCATGAGACCTCGGTCGCTTTGGCTAGATGGCCTGCCGATCTGCCGCCGTCATCAGTCCCGTCGATCGGTCTGCGGTTCGATCCGCAGACAGCGTCGCTCGGATTCACCGGCGTGCTTCCCGTCGAGATGGCTCAGCGCATCGCGGCCCTCACCGAAGACGTTCCGTTTCGCAAGGCTCTCACTGAGTTGCAAGCGGCGTCACACATCGCGCCGCTGGTCGATGGCTACGGCTACAACCCGAACGAAGGGGGCGCGGTCCCCAATCCGGTGCGAGACGTGATGCTCTCCGCGCGTGTCGAGTGGGAACGTGGCTCGGGCGAGTTCGCCATCCAGATGACGGATGGTTCGCAGGACTTCACCGTCGTGTTCGATGTCAGCCGCCGTGAAGTGAGACTCTTCACTGCGGCCGGTGATACTCCCGCGCTCATGGGTGACTGGCCCGCGTCGCTCGACAAGGAGGCGACGGTCGAGGTCTCACTGTTCGACAAGCAAGTCGCGATCGCCGTCAACGGTCAGGTGGTGCTGGAGCCACTCCCATTCGAGACTCCCGCCGGAACGCCCGCGCCGCGCAGTGCCGTCCGTTTCGGAGCACGTGGCCTCGACGTGCGCGTCGATCGACTGAAGCTCTATCGCGATGTGTATTACACGTCGTCGCGCGCCCGGCATGGCGTGAACCGCCCGCATCAATTGGGCGACGACGACTTCTTCATGCTCGGCGACAACAGCCCGCTCTCTCACGACAGCCGCCGCTGGGATGAAGCCCCCGTCCATCGCTCGCTGCTCTTGGGCAAACCGTTCCTCGTCCACCTGCCTTCCAAGCCCGGCCGCCTGCGCATCGGCGACCAAGAGATGCACCTGCGCATGCCCGACACCGAACGGATTCGGTTCTTGAAGTGACTGCGATGGATCGGAACGGCTGCGGCGTAGGATGGGCACTCTTGCCCGTCCGCTCTTCAACGCCAAAGCCGGACGGGCAAGAGTGCCCATCCTACAAGCCGCGTTCGAGTGCAATTCATTCGAGTGCCATTATAAATGGACTCACCCGCGCCCACCCGACTGATCAAGCACCTCTGCATAGACCTCGCGGATGCGCTGCGTCATGAACTGGTGGCGGAACTGTTCGCGGAAGCGGGCGCGGCCGGTTGTGCCGAGGCGTTGCCTCAGTGCGGGATCGGTCGCGAGTTCACAGAGGGCGTTCGACAACTCGTCGATCGACTGCGACGGCAACAGATAGCCGGTCTCGTTGGGGATGACGACTTCTTTCGCGCCGTCGGTGTCGTAACTGACGACCGGCTTCCCCGCGATCAAGCCCTGTGGGAGGACGCGCGCGAGTCCCTCCCAGACGCTCGTGTGGACGACGATGTCCATCGCGTGAACCAACTCCGCAACCTGACTCGGCGGGACGAGGCCCGCGAACACGAAGTGATCTCGTAAGCCGTTCGCGGTCAGTTCCGCTTCAAACTGCTGACGCAAACTGCCGTCGCCGACGAACAGGAAGCGGACGTTCGGGCAGCGTTCGATGACAGTCTTCGCGGCGCGGAGGACATACTCGTGCCCCTTGAGCGGGAACAGTCGGCCCACCTTGCCGATGACGATTTGGTCCGGCAGCAGTCCCAACTCGCGACGGACTTCATCGGGCGGTCGAGGTGGCGTGAGAAACGGTTCGACATCGAAGCCGCTGTAAATCGTCACGAACTTCTCGCGCGGAGCGACTCGCGCCGCGACGTACTGCTCGGTCATGGCATCGCAGACCGAGATGAACTTGTCGGTGTGCCGCGCCGCCCAGCGTTCGAGCGACTGATACGTGCGATGCGCCAGCCAACTCTGTCCGTAATGAAACGCCGCCCCGTGGATTGTGTGAACGCACGGTAGCCGCAGCGTCCCCGCGACCGCTCGCCCGATGATCCCCGCCTTCGACGAGTGCGTGTGCAGCAGGTCTGGCTTGATGTCGCGCAGCATCCGGATCAGCTCGCGATATGTCTGCCAGTCATGCCACGGATGAATGGCCCGCCGTGACGAGTCGATGATCCGCAGATCAAACCCCGCCCGCCGAGCACGCTCCTCCAACGACCCCTCCGGCCCCAGCCCCGGCCCCGTGATGAGCGTCACCTTGTCGCCGAACAGGCTGTGCTGATCCTCACAGGTCAGCAGCGTATTCTCCTGCGCCCCGCCCACGATGAGCCGAGTGATGTAGTGGACGATGTGCATGGGAAAGAGTGCGCCTCAAACTGTACTTATTGCCGTGTCGCCAGTTGACTCATCGCAGCTTCACAATCTTCCAGACACGTTGAAGTCGAGGCGGAACTTTGTACTTCCAGCGAATGTACTCTTGGCGAATTTCTTCCAGCGCGGCGAGCCTTGCTTCCGGAGGTTGGGATAGCCAGTAGGCCAAGTCGGACTGAGGCTCATCGAGTCTCTTTTTGGTGACGACTGTGGCGATACGGCGTTGCTTGGCCATGCTGTGCCTGCGATTCTTGTCCCGATGAGTTGCTCCGACACTCGGCTCCGTTGGCAAGCCGCAGCCAACTATACCTCACGCGGGACAAAGTCAGAGGTTTCCGAGCGGGGCGGCGTAAGCCCCCCGGTTCTTCCGAAGAGGGCTTACGCCCAAGAACCGGGGGGC
>JAYTGQ010000828.1:0-9776 GCA_043733345.1 Schlesneria sp. | reverse complement strand
CATCGACACCCGCTTCGTAATTGAAGTGAGACCCCGGCCGGTACGTATCCGTTTGGCATTTGGCCATGATGGCCTCGACGGTCCCCGTGATATCGGGGTGCTTCTTATCGGTCCCCGATTTGATCAGCGCGTAGCAGGCCAGACTCGCTTCCGCCCCTCCCTTGCGTTGGGTCAGCAGAAACGACCGCGCACGTTTGATGGCTTCATCCACGCGAGCCTGCTCCGCAGCACGCAACTCATTCTCCGACAGATGGCCCCAAACTACGATCCCGATCACGATCATGAACCAGCGATGAAAGACTGCTTGGGGGATGAGCGGGAACAAGAGGAATCTCCATCAACGATGCGAAGTGTGGCAACCGGACGGTATTGATTGCACCAAGTGGCTACGCGCCTTTTTGTCTGTCACCGAAACACTTCAGTGAAACAAGCTGGCCGTGAGAACTCGAACTGACCAAGAGTTAACAGCGTGTTGAAAAGGGAATAGAAGCCTGAAGCGCGAGCGAAGAATGTCGCAAATGCGGACGAATTAGGCTCAGAAATCCTTCGCTCGCGCTTCAGGCTTGTATTTTCAACAGGCTGCTAGCGGATCGCAGGTCCGTTGTGTGCGAAGCGTCATACGGCGCGAGTCGTCTGTCTGAAAGCGAGGTGACGCGAATTGGTGAAGTTTTCATCACTCGACTCGGATCGGCTCTCACTCCGCAGCCTTCCCCGAGCGGTTGCCGGGGCGGTTGGTCGTGATCCAAACGAAGACGCGTCCCGCTTCATCCTGCCAGATTTGGCGAGACAGCTTCTGCGGGATGACGAGCTGTTTCAGAGCCACGCTCCATGAGGTTTGCCCTCGTTTGAAAGAGACCTTCAACTGCGTGAGGTCCACGTGCTTCTTGTCGAGTTCCGCGTAGTCCACCATCACGGGCGTCTCCGACAACTCCGACACGGCCAGCAGCACGTCGCTCAGATCCACCTGATCCAACTCAATCGTGGTCATCGCAAATAACTTGGGAGCCGCCTTGAATCGCGGTTGTTGCAATGGCCAACCCACCGGCCAGAAATCGTCGCGCTGACCAAGCGGTTCGACGAGCAGTTCCAATCCGCCGCTCGGAGTTCGGTTCGGACGGAAGCCCAGCCCGCAGTCATTCAGTGCGATGGCCAGAGCCGTCGCCGCGCTGAAGCCTTTCAACTCTTGCCTGACCGCACTGCGCGTCTCGCGCGTCTTCAATGCGTCGCTGGCCGATTGGCTCCATTTCAACGGGTACTGTTCGGGGAGCGGCAACTTGAGAACGGCCTCCCGGATCGGCAGACCGATCACAGTCGCATCGGCCACCTTGCCGAGGCTGTCGTACACGCGAGCGAACTGATCCTTCGTCAATCCCCACAGCGGCTGCCCTTCGGGTGAGCCTTGTGCCCCGTAGGTTCTCA
This sequence comes from Schlesneria sp., assembly GCA_043733345.1. Classification (GTDB taxonomy): domain Bacteria; phylum Planctomycetota; class Planctomycetia; order Planctomycetales; family Planctomycetaceae; genus Schlesneria. The sequence continues at coordinate 8,357 of JAYTGQ010000828.1, read as the reverse complement.
GTGAGTCGATCCATTCCTTTAACTTGGCCCCGTCCGACATCGTGAAGCTGCGGTCGGGAAACGTGATTTTGCCCGCTCGATCCAAAGTCCCGATGGCCGTGACGTAACGCAACGTGCCGACTTCTCGCTCGCGCACTTCCGGCATGTCGTCGAGACCACCCTTTTGAATCTGGAGTGACACGTCGAGCGGCTGCATCAGCTTCAACCATTGCTGACCATGCAACGCGCCCCCTTCGGTCCCCGACAGCAGTTTGATCTCGATGAACGTCGATCGCGAACGAGCGGGCGTTCCAGTCAGCGCCGCCGCTTCCGGCTTGAGCTTCGTCTTCGGAGCCTGTGCCGCAGCGAACTCGATCGCCCCCAGCAGCCACCCGAGGGACAAGACCATCGCCGCCCAAAAAATTCGCTGCGTCATGCTCTATTCCCATGGGAGACTTCGCTAAAACCCAACGTCGTTAACGCGACGCATCGTAGGTGAGGCTCGCGCACGACGACAAGGCGAACAAAGCACGATCATTCTCACGGATCACTCCCGCGCAACCCGAATTGACGCGACGGGAGACCAGTCCTAGAGTCCGCGCGTACTCAACAGGCGACACTGCTCACGATGAGTTCGCGCTGGACTCCACCCGAACAACCACGAACCACGGATGGCGCAGATGCCACGAATCGTACAGATCAAACGCAACTCACCCCCCTTTCGCGACGGTTGCTTAATCCGTGTTCTCCGTGAAATCCGTGGTCAAACACCTTCACCCTCGCCGCTTCGTGTCCGGTGGTTATTTGCCTTTCCACTCGCGGCCCTCCTTTCGCTATGGGCGATGACCGCTTCCCCGCTTCATGCCGAAGATCGCGTCGTGATCCAGCAGCCGGGGAAGAGCCGTCTGCCTCTGAATGGCCTCGTCGAAGACTACACCGGCCGTGAGTTGACGATTCACGTGCGTATTGGCGATAGCCTGCGTCGCTATGCGCGGTCAGAGGTCGTTGAGGTTCAGACCGCGTACACGGCCCATCACGAAACAGGCCGGGAACTCTTCGCAAGCGGACGCGCGGACGAAGCGGCGGTGGAACTGAGCGCCGCGTTGAAGGACGAAGACCGCGCGTGGGTTCGACGTGAAATCTTGGCTCTGCTCGTGAAGTGTGCGTTGTGGAGTGGCGACTATCGGACAGCCGTCTCACGTTTCTTGCCGATCGCCGATTCCGATCCGGAGACGTTTCACTTCTCCGTCGCGCCGCTCGCCTGGACGGCAGAGACTCCCAGCAATGACATTCGTGTGGAAGCACAGTCGTGGCTGGCGGGACGTTCGCCGGTCTCAAAGCTGTTCGGCGCGAGTCACCTCCTGTTCGATCCCGCATCGAGTGATACCGCAGGTGCGGCGTTGAGATCACTCGCGCGCGAGTCCGATGTCCGCGTCCAGCGCCTCGCACAGATGCAGCTCTGGCGGCAGCGGATGCAGGCGGGAACAGCCACGCCCGGCGAGTTGACACGCTGGGAATCGGCCATCGAACAACTCCCCGACGAACTGCGGTCGGGCGGGTACTTCGTCCTCGGCCAGACCTACCTCAAGCAGCGGCAACCGGAACGCGCGGCAGCGGCCTTGCTCCGGCTCCCGCTGGTGTACGATGCCGACCGCCACTTGGCCGCGCGCGCTTGCTTTCAGTCGGCCGAGCAACTCGAATCGCTCGGAGATCGCTCGCAAGCGACCAACCTGTTCAGCGAAGTCGTCTTCCGTTTCGGCGACACTCCTTGGGGACCGCAGGCCGAGGCGAAGTGGAAAAAGTTGAGAGGCGAAAGGGGAACACCATGACTGACAACGGCGAGGCATCGGCTGTGTTGAATCGAGTCCAAGATGAACTGGTGAAGTTGCGCCGTGAGCAACGTTCCTGCATTTTCTTCACGTCACTTTGCATCGTGTTCGCCTTGGCCACCACGTTTTATGACTCCAGTCGCGAGTTGAGTTTTGCGCAGTCTTCTTTGGTAGTTCTCATGTTCGCCGGAGTGGTGGACTTGAAGTCCATTCGTCGTTCAATCCGCATGATGGAAACAATCGCCACCATGTTCCCCAAACGGATTTCTGGCTCTGACGCAAGCGCGCCCTGAAGACCAATCCGCGAACCAAGTTGACCCCACCGCCACGACAGGTACTCACCATGACCGACCTCAATCCCGAACAACGCGCTCAGTACGAACAACGGGGGCTGCGCGAAACGACTCGACGGCACTTTTTTGAGGATTGTCGAGTTGGCCTCGGCGCGATGGCGCTCGGTTCATTGCTGGGTGGCGAACGCAGTGAATCCGCTGAGATGCAGCCTCCGGGATTCAGTCCCGGCAGTCGCGGGTTGCATCATCAGGCGAAGGCCAAGTCGGTCATCTTCTTGTTCATGGCGGGCGGTCCCAGCCAGCTTGACCTGTTCGACGAGAAGCCGAAGCTGCGCGAGTTGCATGGCCAAGTGATCCCCGAGTCCTATGTCAAAGGGAAGCGGTTCGCTTTCATCAAGCCCGACGCCAAGCTGCTCGGGACGGCTCGCAAGTTTGCACGGCACGGTGAATCGGGGGCCGCGATCAGCGAGCTGTTGCCGCACCTCGCCACCGTCAGCGACGACCTCTGTCTCATCAAGTCGATGGCGACCGATGTGTTCAATCATGGTCCGGCGAAACTGTTCCTCAACACGGGTTCGCCGCAGTTCATGGGTCGCCCCAGCATGGGCGCGTGGGCGACGTATGGCCTCGGCAGTGAGTCTCAAAATCTCCCCGGCTTCGTCGTGTTGCAGTCGGGTCCGCGTGGGCCGCGCGGCGGGGCACCGCTGTGGGCGAGTGGCTTCCTCCCCACGAACTTTCAGGGTGTGCCGCTGCGGTCGGGGAAGGAGGCGATCCTGAACCTCGCCAACCCGGAGGGAGTCGATCACAACCGGCAACGCGAGTTCGTGACCGCGGTCAACGATCTAAACAGCCTCCGCCTCGAAACGACCGCCGATCCCGAAATCGCGACGCGCATTGCCTCCTACGAGATGGCCTACCGAATGCAGACCAGCGCGCCGGAACTGATGGACCTTCAAGGTGAGACCAAGGAGACGCTCGGTCTTTACGGAGCGGAACCGGGCAAACATTCGTTCGCCAACAACTGCCTGCTCGCGCGGCGGTTGGTCGAGCGGGGCGTGCGCTTCGTCCAGCTCTATCACACCGACTGGGATCACCACGGCAACGCGGGGTTCGAGTTGGGCAAGTCGCTGGAAGAACGTTGTCGCGAGACCGATCAAGGCTGCGCGGCGCTGATCAAGGATCTCAAGCAACGCGGTCTGTTAGACCAGACTCTGATCGTGTGGGGTGGTGAATTCGGTCGCACGCCGCAGGGCGAAGATCGCGAAAAACTGCTGGGCCGCGATCACCACATCGAAGCCTACACAATGTGGCTGGCGGGAGCGGGCGTGAAAGCAGGACAGACGATCGGCTCAACCGATGAGATCGGCTATTACACAACCGAGGACAAGGTTCACGTCCACGACTTGCAGGCCACCATCCTGCACTTGCTGGGGATCGATCACCTCAAGCTGACCTACAAATTCCAAGGTCGCAACTTCCGGCTGACCGATGTCCACGGCAACGTCATGCCGAAGCTGCTGGCATAGAACGCTGACACCAACCCGCAGCGTAAGCAAGGACGCCGGTTTCTCCAGAGTGGAATCGCTGTCACTCTGAAGCGTGATCGCCCTCGCTCACGCTTTTTGAAGTTGCGCACTTTTGATTTTGTGGGCGTCGTTCTCCGCCTTTCCCCATGGGATTCGGGGGAAACGTCGGGCACGGACGGTCGTGATTCGCTGCCTCTCTTCATTCGCTGTCGAAGGACTCCCACTTTTCAAGATCGACAGCGAATGAAGAGAGACCGCGAATGGCACAATGCCCTACTGACAGCGAGGTCAGGTACAAACTTGAGTTTGAGGAGATTCTTCACTCACGCTGCGGGTTGGTCTCCGCGAAACGGGACTCCGAAACTTTCCCGGACAACGCCCCGCAGGAGACACGAACCACAACATCCTGTGGCGGTCTGGCGGTCCAGATTCAATCCTCAGGAGTGGCGGAGAACCGCTGTTCGAGGCACAAACAGGTTTTGAAACGGCTGCTCTGCGACGCTCCGCCTCGCGACACAATCACGCCGCCTCAACGCCGGTAGTGCTTGGTCACTTCCGCCGCCGTGAGCACGTTGTGCATGAAATCTCGGAACGGCTCATCGTTCCCCGCAAATGCAACCACGGTGGTGTTACTGCCGCTGTGAATGATGAGGAACCGGTACTTCACCAGAAAATAAAACGGCAGCACGATGAGACCTAAACCAAAGAACGGTAGCAGTGCGATGCCCGCTCCCAATAACGCGGGATTCGGTTGAATTCGCAACTCGGCCGAATCGACTTCGGTGAGAAGCAACTCGGCGTGGCGCTGCGAGAGGATTCCCTGCGTCGTTTCAATCAGTCGCGTTCCGTCGAGTTCCAGCGTCGTGGTCCCGAACATTGATGGCACGATCTGTCCACCAAAGGACGCCACGGCGCGCCGTCCCGTCACGCGCGTGATCGACGACGGCTCGCGAGTCATCGTCGTCGCACCCGCATTGTCCGGATCATCGTTTTCCGCGTCGTCCGCCTCCGCCGCAGGCACGACGATCGTCGCTTCACAATCGGGGCACTTCGTCCGCTTCCCCGCATGTTCCCCTTTAAACCGCATCTGTTTCCCGCAGACGCAGGTGTAATCCACAGTCGCCATACCGCTCGCCCTTTCGTCAAATCGTTTTAGACGTGTATGGCCATATCGTGGCCCGGCTTCGCAGTCTAACAGCCTGCTGCATCTCGCACGGCCCAAAGTGAGACATTTGCCGCTGCAGCACACTAACCCGAAGTGTAAACGAGGAGATGTGTAAACGAGGAGATGTGTAAACGAGGAGATGTGTAAACGAGGAGATGTGTAAACGAGGAGATGTGTTGCGTTCCTCGCTTACGCTTCGGGTTAGTGTCAGCCTCGGCCGCACGCAGTCTAACAGCCTGTTAGACCTCGCACGGCCAGTGTTGAATCATTCTTGGCGAGCCGGTCGCCTGATTGGAGCACACCATCGGATTCATTTTTCTGTCGCTCTCTTTCTGTCTCCCTCGTCCAGACGGGCGAAAGCCGTGCGGCGGAAAGATCATCGCAGATGACTCGCGCCGAGAGCCGCGGCGATCCGATCCACGTCGTAGACGCAGCCCGCCCATGTGCCGCCTCCCGCGCGTTGGAGCAACGCCCACAATCGCGTTTCAGGAGGGAGCTTGGGATCGCAGTGCAGCGGCTGGGCGGGCGTTCGCTCGGCGAGGATTGTTGCGCCCTCAGCAGGAGTCACTTCGCGTTCGGAAGTGCCGATGAAGTTGAGCGACCCCGTCAGGTTGCGGGTATCGACTTCGATGCGGATCAAATCGCCATCGCGCAGTTTTCCGATCGGCCCGCCGTCGAGAGCCTCCGGCCCGACGTGGCCGATGCACGCGCCCGTCGAGACTCCCGAGAACCGCGCGTCGGTGATGAGCGCGACGTGCTTTCCAAACGGCAAGTAACGCAGGGCCGACGTGATCTGATATGTCTCCTCCATGCCGCAGCCGAGCGGCCCGCGACACATCAGGACGATGATGTCTCCCTCCTTGATGGGCGTGAGGTTAGGTTGATGGTCGAGGGTTGAGGGTTGAAGGTCAGCAATATGGGATTCATTTCCTGTCCCCTCGCCCCGGCTCTGCGGGGAGAGGGTTAGGGTGAGGGGTTCTTCTGTCTTCGCTTCTCCTGTCCCCTCGCCCCTCGCCTCGGGCACCGCCGCTTCGGTGGTCGGGAGAGGGTTAGGGAGAGGGGTCTTGCCTTTCGTCTTCTCCGCTGGCCGTCCCTTCCCTTTCACCGCCGCAATCGCATCGCGCTCCGAGGTGAAGACGCGCGCCGGCCCCGTCTTGCGATAGACGCCGTCGGCGTCGATGACGCTCTTGTCGATCGCCGTGCTCTTGATCACCGAGCCTTCCGGCGCGATGTTCCCCAGCGGAAACGTGACGGTGCTCGTGAGTCCCCGTTCGCGTGCCACACTCGGCGACATGATGACCGCGTCGGGATCAACGCCGTCTCGCGCGACGAGCAACTCGCGCAGACGTGTTCGACGTTCCGATCGCTCCCACCATTCGAGCACGTCACCCAATCGACGACCTGCCACCGTGAAAGCATCCAACTTCAACAGCCCGAGCGTCCGCAGATGCAGCATCAGTTCGGGAACGCCTCCCGCGAGGAAGAACCTCACCGTCGGATGGCCGACCGGGCCGTTGGGCAGGCAGTCCACGAGCCTCGGAACCTGGCGGTTGATGCGGCTCCAGTCCTCGACCGTCGGGCGAGTCAGCTTGGCTTCAAACGCAATGGCCGGAATGTGCAGCAGCAGATTCGTCGAACCACCGCAGGCCGCGAAGACAGTCATCGCGTTGTGCAGCGAGTCCAGCGTCAACACGTCGCGCATCGTCGTGCCGAGCCGTTCCATCTCAACAACGGCTCGCGCGGAACGTCGCGCGGCATCGAGCCAGATCGGCTGCCCCGACGGCGCGAGGGCCGAGTGCGGCAACGCCATCCCCAACGCTTCGGCCACGACCTGCGAAGTCGCCGCCGTCCCGAGGAACTGACAGCCTCCACCCGGCGAGCCGCACGCGCGGCAGCCCGCCTCGGCGGCCTCTTCGAGCGTGATCTCACCGTGCGCGAAGCGGGCACCGATCGTCTGCACCTTCCCCGCATCTTCACCCGTCGCGGGAGGCAGCGTGACTCCGCCGGGGACGATCACGCACGGCAGATCGTGCTGTGCGGCGAGGGCCATCATCATCGCGGGCAGCCCCTTGTCGCACGTTGCCACGCCGATGACTCCGCGCCGCGTCGGCAACGACCGAATCAGCCGCTTCAGCACGACCGCCGCATCGTTGCGAAAGGCCAGGCTGTCCATCATCCCGACCGTCCCCTGAGTCCGCCCGTCGCACGGATCGCTGACGTACCCGGCAAACGGCAGCGCCTCCAGCCGATCCAACTCCTCAGCCGCCGCCCGCATCAGCAGCCCGACTTCGTAATGCCCCGTGTGATACCCGAGCGCAATCGGCTTGCCGTCCTCACCCCGAATCCCTCCCTGCGTGCTGAGGATCAAAAACTGTTTCCGCAGCAGTTGTGACGGGTTCCATCCCATCCCGGCATTCTGCGTCAGCCCAAACAAATCGCCCGATGGCGAGTTGAGCAACATCTCCTCCGTCAAAGGCAACTCCCCCGCCGGCCCGTCCCCTTTGGAGATGACCTCCCACAACGTGGCATCAGATGAGTCGAGAAGTGAGTCGAGAGAAACGGAAGTCGTCATGAAAGGTGTGTCCTGTACTACTCACGTTTCGTTTCTTCGCCGGGCGCGAGGAATTTCGGCCGAGCGGATTAAGCAAAATGGACGTTTCCGACAAAAGTCACTTGGACAGCGTTTCGTAGCACGGACGCCTCGTCCGTGCGCGAATGCCATGGGCGATTTCAGACGCACGGACGAGGCGTCCGTGCTACGGGGACTTCTGTCGGAAACGTCAAAATGAGGAAGCACAGAATCATCAAGCCGGACGGTCGGTGTGCTTGCGGGCCTCTTCCCTGATTTTGTGCTTCCTCATTTTGCCAGTCCGGTTCTGGCTTCGTTGGGTTCCGGGTGTCCCGCGCTGGGTTGTATACCGCGCGCGGTTGAAGCTGACACTCACCCGAGGCGTAAGTTTTGAAGTTGCGCTCTTTGAGTTTTCAGCCCCAAAGGGGCGATGCTATGCCAGCCCAGGGCAACGCCCTAGGTTGGCGAATTCCTGTGTATTTCAAGCCCTGAAGGGGCGGCACTATTGCTGTGAGCATTTTAGGACCGCCCCTTCAGGGCTTTGAATTCGAGGACTCTCGGAACCTAGGGCGGCGCTCCCGTTGGTCGCTGGCCCTGGGCTGACTTACGACTGCCCCGTTGGGGCGGAAATCCAAAAGTGCGCAACTTCAAAAGGCGTAAGCGAGGAGGCAACACCAGTCCTCGCTTACGCTGCGGGTTAGTGTGAAATGTGCCATCCTCACCCGCCTGCGGTACAACTTCGCCTCCGCTTCGGCCGACGCTGGCGGTGGCCCGTGTTCATCGTCGATGCGACGCTGGCGGTGCGTGTTCTGAGTCTTCGTTTCCGACTGACTGACCAGCGTGGCATCGACGATGTCCCCAGCGCGGCCTTGAGCCGCAACCCAATCTTGGACAGAAGGAAACAAAGGGAACAAAGGATCAGTCGGGAGGCGACTTGGGCAAGACCGTCAAAGTCTGATGGATCGCGGCCCTTCGTTCCCTGCGTTTGCTTCTGTT
>JAYTGQ010000827.1:0-1146 GCA_043733345.1 Schlesneria sp. | reverse complement strand
AAGGCTGGACGCTGCGTGACGCTGTGATTGACGCAGGGGCGGTGCGCTTTCGACCGATGGTCCTCACTGCGGCAGCGGTCGCAGTGGGTGCCGGCGTGATCTTGTTCGACCCGATATTCCAAGGCCTCGCGGTTGCACTCATCGGCGGTGAAGTTGCGGCGACAGTGCTCTCGCGGCTTGCGGTTCCGGTCCTGTACTACTTGGCGCGGCGAGGGGATGAGCCCCCCCAGAAGCCAAACGACATTCCCCTGACAGCTACACCGGCCGCAGTAGCGGACTGAACATCGGAGGATGAAATGCGCATCGAAGAGGCGGTAAGGTTGATTGCTGGAACATTCATCGTGCTGTCGGTGGCGCTGGGCGTGTGGATCAATCCTTGGTTCTTCGCGTTCACGGCATTCGTCGGGCTGAACCTGATCCAGAGCGCTTTCACGAAGACTTGCCCCGCGATGGGGATCCTCAAACGAATGGGGCTTCGTCCATGAGCACATTGTTCGCACTCTCTTTCATGCTTGTGTTCGCGACGCCTCCCCAAACTGCGACGACGCACCTGACTCAGGCAGCGTTGGACTCGACCACTGCGCGACTTGATTCGAGCGCGGTGGTGAAGTTGTTGGAACAGGTCCGCAATGGGGCCTGTCCCCTCCCCGGCCTCGCAACTGGCGGACAGCCCGACAGCAGCACGCTCGCAGCACTCGCGAACAACGGGTTCCGTATCGTGCTCGACCTCAGAGCCCCCGAGGAGATTCGCGGATTCGAGGAGACAAGAGTGGCGCTGGCGTTGGGCCTGCGCTACCTGGCATTACCGGTCACAAGCGAGTCACTCTCGGACTCCACATTCGATTCATTCCGAGCACTCCTGCGTGCGAACCGTAGTGAGCAGTTGTTCGTTCACTGTGCTTCTGGGAACCGCGTCGGAGCGATGCTGCTGCCCTGTCTCGTGCTGGACCAAGGCTGGAGCGTGGAGCGCGCCACGACAATGGCGCAGCGGGTCGGGATGCGAAGCGAAGACCTACGCGCGCGAGCACTGCAGTACATCACATCCATGTCGCGCGGGCGGGATGACCCCGCCGCTCAACCTTCCCGCAACCGATAGCCCACGCCCGGCTCGGTCATCAACCCATCAAGAGGTTCCGACGGTCGCGA
>JAYTGQ010000826.1:0-1151 GCA_043733345.1 Schlesneria sp. | reverse complement strand
GTCGAAGGGCGATGGACCTCAATTCAGCTTCTCGATGATGGCCACGGGGACTGGCCGCACCTACGGCCTTCTGCCGCCCAGTCACGTCTATCTTCGTGACACGATTCTGCTGACGGCCCTCTCAAAACATCTGCCGGGCATGACGAACCGTCCGCAGTTGATACCCGGCTTCCAAATCCGTCTTGGCTATCCTGCCATGACGAACAAGGGAGGCCAGACGCGTCCGTTCACCAAGGAACACTGCCAAGAGTTGTTCCAAGAGATCTCCGGTCAGCCGCATCCTCAACATGCCGAGAGCCTGTTTCAGACGATTCAATGGGTCAACGCGGCTCGCGACCAAGTTCCCACTGCTTCGATGACTCCCTCCGAACGGTTCTCATCCAGCACGTCGATCTCGGTGGAGGATTGGATGAACCAACTCCGTCGGACGTTTCTGCACGCCGAGCCGCTGCACGCCAATCGCCCGCTCCCCGGATTCGTCGCCGCCTCGACACTGCTCAACAAGGAACTGTTCGAGGTTCGTTCCGGCCCCGATCAGAAAGTCTCCAACTCCTGCATGACCACACCGTGGTTGCTCGCGACGCTGCTCATCGGCTTCCCGCTGCTGTGGCTGATGGGCGTTTGGCGGATCATGCGGCGGCGGCATGGGAAACGAGAGACACCAGAGACAACGATGAGCTGATCGTCACGCTGTTTGACACTCCAGCCGACTGCGTCGGCGAATGGCAGGCGATTGCAGACTCACTCGTAGGATGGACGCCTCGTCCGTCCGCATCGTTACCGCACGACTCGGACGGACGAGGCGTCCATCCTACGGGTCTAGCTCACTTCGCGGGGGACTCGATCTTCGCGGTCGCGCGTTCGCGAGCGATGGTCGCTTGCCAGAGCTGATCGGCGAGGCGTTCGACGAGTTGCGGGCGGACATCTTCCAAGCTGAGGTCGCCCGGATGGCGTTCGGTCACTTGGATCAAGTGGACTCCAAACGAGGAGACGATCGGCTCGCTGATGTCGTTGACCTTGAGAGCGAACGCGGCTTGAGCGACCGGCGCGGGGAGTTTGCCTCGATATCCGAAGCGGCCCACGTCACCACCCTGTTCGCGGCTGGGGGCCTCAGAAAATTGTTTGGCCGCGTCGGGGAACGACAGCTTGCC
>JAYTGQ010000825.1:0-9842 GCA_043733345.1 Schlesneria sp. | reverse complement strand
CCCGGTTCTTGGGCGTAAGCCCTCTTCGGAAGAACCGGGGGGCTGACGCCGCCCCGCTCGGAAACCTCTCACTTTGTGCCGCGCGAGGTTTAACGGCTTGTTGAAAAACGTAGGATGGACGCCCTCGTCCGTCCGTTTTTAGCTCGAAATCACTCGGACGAGGGCGTCCAAGTTACGTTCTTCAACAGGCTGTTAAGGTGATCGGCAAAAATTGTCATGTTCAACCAAGAGGTCAGGCACCGCAGAGTTCAGGATTGGAAAGGTGATCAATGTCTAAGTATGGAGTTCTCACTCTCGCTGTTGTGGCTTCCATCGGCGTGGTCGTCATGGCGATCCTAGGCCCCGTCAGTGGTCGCGGTCGCTCATCGACCGATCCGGCAGTCGCCACAGCGGGTGCCATTTCCAGTTCATCGGAAGTTGTCGTGGATCCACCCGGTGGCTCGCCCCTCGCCATGAAGTGGATCCCGGGCGGGACGTTTCGGATGGGGAACTCGAACGGACCTCATGAAGACGAGCGACACGAACACAAAGTCGCCATCGACGGCTTTTGGATGGATGAGTCCGAGGTCACGAACGCCCAATTCGCGCGGTTCGTCAGCGAGACGAAATACGTCACCATCGCCGAACGCAAGCCAAAGCGGGAAGACATCGAAGCTCAGGTTCCCGCCGGCACCGTCATTGATGACGCGATGCTGGTGCCGGGTTCGATTTGCTTCAATCCTCAATTCGACATGCGCACGCTGCGGAAGGACTTCGCGAACTGGCCCTACCAAGTTTGGAAGTACGAACCGGGAGCCGATTGGCAACACCCGCTGGGGGCGCAGTCCTCGATCGAAGGGCGAGAAAATCATCCTGTGATTCATGTGTCGTGGGACGACGCTCAAGAGTATTGCCGCTGGGCAGGACGACGCTTGCCCACGGAAGCCGAGTGGGAACGAGCGGCACGCGGCGGCATCGAAGGGGCGGAGTATCCGTGGGGGAAGGACCGCAACCCCGATGGCAAGTGGGCGAACAACATCTGGCAGGGAACATTTCCCGAGAAGCACGCCGTGCAAGATGGCTTCGAGGGAACTTCGCCGGTGAAGTCGTATCCGCCGAATGCCTACGGCCTGTACGACATGTCGGGCAACGTCTGGGAATGGTGCCACGATTGGTATCGGCCGGATTACTACACGATCAGTCCCAGCCGCAATCCCACCGGCCCCCAGGACAGCTTCGATCCGAATGAGCCGGCGATTCCCAAACGCATTCAGCGGGGAGGCTCATTCATGTGCAGCGACGACTACTGCACGGGCTATCGTGTCTCGGCCCGGATGAAGGGCGATGTGTTGTCCGGGACGTTTCACTGCGGCTTCCGAACCGTCCTGACACCGCAGATGCGAGCTGAACTGGGGGAAATCCCACAATCATCGAGCCAGCCCACTCGTTAGACCTCGCACGGCCCTGAGTGAGCTGTTCGAGGCGAGCCGTGTGCCGTGAGGCCACGGGTTTCCGCAATGCGATCAAGCACCCGCCGCCTGACGGCCAGCGGCTCGCCAAGTTTCTCATCTGAGGCCGCGCGAGATATATCCAGCGGCTCCACGAGGAAGATTGGAACCTGTCACACTTGGCCACAGGCTCCATACAAAGTCATTGCGATCACGTTCCGATCAACCGCCAATCATCCCGGCCAACTGCGAAATCAGACCGGCTGCTGGACCCGTTGGGTCCGCTCCGCTCCACATGGATGAGACCCCCGCCCACATGATCAATCCGTTCGCCGCGAGGAACAGCGAACCGGCGATCAGACCGACGGACATGCCCATTCCCCAAGAAGGCTCGCGGGGGCCGAATGCTTTCGCCGCAGCGGCCGCTCCTGCGGCGGCCGTGATGTACCCTTCGCCATCGTCGTCTTCGACGGCATCCACTTCATCGCTGAAGGTTTCCTCTGAGGCATCGAAGACTTCGTCCTCTTCCACTTCGGCGACTTCATCATCGTCCTCAATCCCCACCCGGTCTTCCAAATCGTCGGCGATATCGAGGTCTTCCACTTCCATCGAGTCATCGAGCTTGAACGCCTCGGTCAAGCCAGGCCCCGTCTTGCCGCGTCCCTTCTTGACGACCGTGGCGGCGGTCTCTGCAAAGTCATCCTCTTCATCGCCGATCTGAAGCTCGGCGGTCCGTCCCGTGTCGGACAGGTTCATGTCGAAAGAGGAGTCGTCATCGAATTGGCTGGAGATGTCCAGCGTCTGAGTCTGCCCCGCGTCGTCGTCATCGAACATGGACGACGTGAAGTCCCCTTCGGACAGAGTCTTATCGAGCGACGTGAGGCTGATTCCAGAGTCACCCGCTGACTCCAGTGACAACCCGCTGTCATCTGCTTCCAGCGCCAAACCGCTGTCATCCAGACCCAACGTAATGCCGCTTTCGTCGTCCATCACGGAAGCCGCCGACCCCGCCGACGCCAGCGCGATACCGCTATCATTCGCAGGTGCCAAACTCACACCGCTGTCATCGGCCAAGCTTCCCAATCCGGTGCCGGAACCCCCCAACAAAACGGAGCTTCCTGCCCCAGGGATCCCCAGATGCGATCCCCCGTCAAGGGCGATTCCGCTCTCTTCCATACCGAACAAACTGATCCCGCTGTCATCCGCTCCCAGACGCAATGCACTGCCACCTTCAGAGCCACTCGCGGCCTCCGAAAGTGTGACATCGCTGTCGTCACTCAGCCCACTGAGCGCCGCCGCCGATCCCGACCAAACCCCGGAACCGAGTTCGTCTTCATCCTGATCCGAAAACGGCTCGTTCATGGCCGCCGTTTGAGGCAATCGCAACGACGATCCGGACGCCGACACTGTCGCCCCGGCACCGAAATCAAAGTCGAGTACGATCCCCGCATTGTCGGACGCCGCGATCGTTTCGCTGTCGGCGATCTTCACATCACTGTCACTCTCTGTCGTGAGTCGAACATGACCGTCTCTCGCCGGCTTGCTCGACGCGATCCGAACGTCGCTATCGCTATCCAGCATGCGCGGCGCGATCCGAACATCACTGTCACTGTCGCTTGAAAGTCCAACCGCTGGCGGACTCGTGCCGCCCACCACACCGCTGCCCGCACCAGCCAGACGCACATCGCTGTCGCTCTCACTCCTCTGCGAGGTCTCGCCCGACTCGAAAATGCTGTCGGACAGAACCGCGTCGTCCGCCAATCGCACGTCGCTGTCACTCGATTGCAGCGAACGAGCGACAGCGAGATCGTCGCTCAGATCACCGGTGTAGATGCGAACATCGCTCGCCGACGGTGATGGGTCCGTCACCTCTGAACGCATCTCGCGAGCGTCCGAGGGTGCGAACCAATCTTCCGGATTGCTGATCTCATCGACGGGCGTGCGGTCCTCGAAGGGACTCTTCTTCGTGATCATCGTGGCGTGTTCGGCCAGCGCTTCTTCATCGAGTTCGATGTACGACAGTTCATCGTCGGCGTCCGAACCGAATTTCAGAATCTCGTCGTTAGATGCCGCGTCGTCCAACCAGATTTCGGCAGTGGGTGGAGCCACTTTGCCCGTATCGAGCAGCGTCTGAAGTTCATCGCGGCGGTACTTCCAAGTCCCGCGATCCGCGAGTGCCCGCACCTCGCCCGAGTCCACAAATCCCTGCAACGCCGCCTCGTCGATTCCGAACTCGGCGGCAACTTCAGCGATGGTTAAAAACTTCTTGTTGTCCATGTCGGTGACTCGATGTGAGCAGGTGTGGCAATGGATGCGGGTGCAGCAACAAACGACGGACAGGCCAATCTCGCGAGGTCTAGTGCGTTGTCAGCCCTAAGTTTTATGGTAGCTGAAGTCGTGAGACTTCAGAAAACGTGGAACTCTCACGAGTTCGGCTACCCCAAATTGAAGACCTGACCGGGCACTAGTGCTTCGTCAACACTAAGCTTGGGGGTTGGTGGTGGGGTGGCCGGGGTTGGAGCGTCTTCGCGAAACCCCGGGGCTTCCTTCGGAAAGCCTCAGTCCAGCCCCGGCCACCCAACCCCATTTCTTAGCGTTGACAATGCACTCGTCCGGAAACACGAACAGGTCTTTTAGAACCGACCGGCATCAACGAGGACTCGAGACCTCAACTCTTTTCCAACCTTCATCGGCGGGACGAGCGGTCCAACCTTACCAGTCTCCCCGTTCTTCGTGACGAGATTTCTCAGAGCGTCGGCCGCGTAGCCTAAAATCGTCAGCGACGGATCGCCAGTCGTTTTTGGTGCGACCGACAGGAATCGTCCATTCCGGATGACGCGTCCGCCCGACTGACCGAACGAGCCGTAGCACGGGCGGCTCGCCTGTACTACTCACGTTTTGTTTCTTTGCCGGACGTGCAGAATTTCGGCAGACCAGATTAGGCAAAATGATGAAGTACAGAATCATCAAGCCGGGCGGCGGTCGGTCTGCCTGTGTGCCTCTTCCATCATTTTGTGCTTCATCATTTTGCCATTCCGGTTCTGGCTTCGTTGGGTTGCGGGAAAAGACCGCGCTGGGGGCTCTGGGGTGAATCATCCGGGTTGGCCTGACGCGAGACCTTTCAAAATCGGCACAACCGGCAGCGGCGATCATTCCAACCGAACTTCCAGCCCGTCGAGCTTCACTTCCAGCGGCACGTCCAAGATCAGGGTTGGTGCTTCATAGACAAACAGGTAGCGTGTCGCTGGAGCGGTGAGTTTCTCCCACCGATAACCCACGGCTACGCCGCCGTCTCCCTGTTGAGTCGTATCGTAATCCGTGAAGTCGAATCGCTGCCCGGCCGCCGTTTCTAGGTAGACCGCGTTGTGGAACATCCACGTCCGATGCGATTCAAACGCCGGTCCACCCACGTCGTAACTCACCGCGACGCCGATCTCTGCGTGAAGCTGATCGGTGGTGGACGGCTCAAATTTCACATCGCGCAGTCGCACGGTGACGCCGCCGCGCCGCCGCGCCGTGCCCGCCGTTTGCGAGGTCTTGTCGAACACGATCCGTTCTGTCCCGGCGGCCAGTTGCAACATGATTCGACCTGTCAGATTGAATTTCAGACGGGACGCCGCAGCCGCTTGATCCGGCTTCCCATCCTTCGGCAATGCCACCGACGCTGGCAGCACGTAGTCGAATTGAACCGGCACAACGCGACCGGCATCGCTGACGGGCAGCTCGTACTTCGCGGCCGGATTCCAAGGAGCAACCGTACCTCCCGACGAAGCGACGGCCTTCACATCACCTGCCGCGAAATGCAGGAACAGCGGTCGGACGCGCGGTTCGACGGCAAGGCGGCCCGCCACGCGCAGCAACCGACGGTCAGCCGTTCCCACGACCGGTCGGACCTCGACGGAGTGGATTGCCAATCGAAATGGCCCGCTACGCTGCACTGCCAACTCGGCGAGGTCACTCGGTGGGCGCGGAGTCAGCAACAACCCGGCTCGTTGCGCGTCGAACTCCGCGCGGAGTTGCCACCGCTGGCAGACTTCGTCCAAACAATCCCAGAACGGCCGGTTGTCGAACGCCACGTTCAGTGTTCGTTTTGCCACATCGGCCTTCACGGCCACGCGCGCCGCTTCTGACAACTCAACTCGGTTGCGCGTTTGCTGGAACAACTCTTCCAGCAAAGTCTCCATCGCGAACTCGCCGCGCAACGAGACGCGCGACGCCAATGCCGACTCCCGCGCCGCACGTCGTTCGAGCTGCACGCGCACGCGCTTCACCGCATCGCGCACGGCGGGGCTGCGCACGAGATCGGGCGCGGGAAGCAGCGGCAGCACGTCGGGACCAAGGTCGAGCAACTGCTGTTCGGCCCGTTCCCGCTCTGCCAAACGGGGAGCTTCCAACTCGCCCAACCGCGCTTCTACCGTGACTCGCAACGACAAAGCGGATGGCGACGAGCGTGCCTCGGTGGGTTGCTTCTCCGCCGCGCGCGGCTCCTGCGCGACGAGGCTCACCACGCCCAGCACAAACGTCATAACCAGCGCACGAATCAGGACTCTCACAACAGAACTCCTTCAGAGACGCGGCCAGTCTACTGAGGCGACGGAATGAACGGAAACGGTCCTCAGCACTCAGTCCACCCGCCAGCCCCCGCGAATTGTGAGCTACGTTTTTTGATCGGGACGAGTTGCCCGCGCGGCGAGTTGAAAATGCGGAGAGGCGCGTCATGCAGATCACACCGGTGAAGGCCACGTCGTTGTTCGTGGTCGCGTGCCTCATCACGGGGCTGGGAACCAACGCGTTGTGCCGGGCCGAGCCGCCTCGTTCGCTGATCGAAATCAAGATCGGCAAGGAACAGTTCTCGGGACGCATCGTCGCGGCCGATGACCGTGATTGCTGGGTCTTCCAACGCGACGGCCGGATGTCACGGGTCCGCATGGACGACGTGGACGATTGCAGCGAAGTCGATCCCCGCTTCCGTCCGTTCCCGTCGCTCGAACTGCGCGACCAACTCAGGACCGAGTTCGGTCGCGACTTTGAAGTCAAAGCGACCTCGCACTACCTCGTCGTCGCCCGCAAGGAGTCGGCCGAGCGCTATGCCAAGTTGTTCGAGCAGGTCTACCGCCAGTTCCATTTGTACTTCGTCCCGCGCGGATTTCGGATGGAGGAGCCGGAGTTCCCGCTCGTGGCCGTCGTCCTTTCCGATCAAGCCAGCTTCACCAAGTACTGCCGCGCCGAAGGAGCGAATCCCAAACCGGGCGTTGTCGGCTACTACCTGCCGGTGTCGAACCGCGTCGCGCTGTATGACCGAACCGCATCCGGCCACCCGAACGGCAACGACACCGATGACACCGTGATTCACGAGGCGACTCATCAAGTCGCCTTCAACACGGGAGTCCACTCGCGCATCGGGCCGAGTCCGCAATGGGTGGTCGAGGGACTCGCCACGCTGTTCGAGTCCGAAGGCATCCGCACAAAGCAATCGGGCGGATCATCACTCGACCGGATCAACCCTGAGCGGTTCGAGTGGTTCCAAGCCTATCGGCGACAACGCCGTGTTCCCGCTTCGCTGGAGTCCTTCGTTCGCGACGACCGCGCGTTTCAGCGAACCGCGCTCGATGCGTACAGCGAAGCGTGGGCGCTGATGTTCTATCTCGCCGAAAGCCGCTCCACGGAACTCGCCGCTTACATGCGAACGATCGCCGCGCGAGACCAACTCCAGCCTTATGCTGCCGACGAACGTCTCAAAGATTTTCGAGCCGCCTTCGGTGCCGACCTCCATCAAATCGAAAGCGGCTTCCTCCGCTTCCACGACCGGCTCGCGAAGTAACGCGGGTGAACTCACACCCACCCGAAGCGTGAGCGAGGAAATCGACGCAATGAGCGGACCACTCGTCCTCGCTCACGCTGCGGGTTGGTGTTCGTCTACTTCGAGTAACCCGACACATTGCGGCACTGTGGCAGCGCGGCCCGAATCTCAGTCGGTGAAATCTTGCTGGGGACCACGAGTGTGCTCAAGGACGCGAGCGACTCGAGTTCCGCGAGTCCTTTGACGGTCACGCGCGTGCGACCGAGGGCGAGAGAATTCAAGTCCGTCAGTTTGAGCACGGCCTTCAGGCCGGTGTCTGTGATGTCCGTCTCATTCAGTGACAACGAGGTCACGTTTGGGAAGGCTCGCGCGACGTGGGCCAACCCGGCATCGTCCAACGCGGACTTGTTTAGCGAGATCAGTGCCACCGTTCGGAGCGGCATCATCCCTTTGAATCCCGCACCCGTGACCTTGGTGCCGTCCAAGTTCAGCGACTTCAAATCCAAGCTCGCCGTCAGGTGACGGAGCGCCGCTTCGGGCAGCGTCGAGTCGTTGATGCCGAGCGACTCGACTCGCGACTCCGCACACAACGCTTTGAGCTTCGCCTCGTCGAACGCCACCTCATGAAACGTGAGCGATTGGAGCGAGGCCATTTGCCCGATCCGCGCCGCACCCGCCGTACTCAGTCGCACGCTGCGCAGGTTGAGTCGCTTCAAGGGAAGCGGCGCTGTGAAAACTCGAAAGCCTTCGCCCGTGAGCGACTCGTCAGCCAAACTGAGTTCTTCAAGATGCTCCAACTTCGTGAAGACCGCCAAATCCACATCCTTCAGATGGAGGTTCTCCGCCCGCAGTTGAGTCAGCTTCGTCGTTTCCAAAAACTCAATCCCGCGCGCGGTCACGCCTGTCCGACTGACTCCCAGAAATTCGAGTGACGGGAACGTGGCCATGCGTTCCAGAGCCAGGTCGGACACCGTCGAGTCGGAGAGATCGAGCGTTCTCAAGTGCGGCAATCTCGGCAGAGCCGCGACGGTTGCATCACTGGCTCCCGAGTTGACGATCGACAGTTGTGTCAGCGTCTCTCCGGAATGGAATTCTTTCCAAAGCGTTGCTGGAAACTCGACGCCGTGTGAATGCAGGCTTTGGAGTCGGGCCAGCTGCGCGATCTTCAAAAAGTCTTCGGTCACAATCGTGTCCTGACCGACGAACTTGGAATTCAGACTGACCAGAGTGATCGCGAACGGCGTCGCGGGGAGAACGGTCGCTCGCGACACGAACGTCAACTTGTCCTGCCCCACAGTCTTGATGCCAACTTGGACGCGGGCGTTCAACAGCTTCGGAACCAATTCACGGTCAAGCTCACCGGAGAAGGGAGCCGCCGGTTTTCCTTTCGTCTTCGACATCCCGGAAGACAATCCGAAGCCCTTCAACACCAGCGTCCCATCGCGGAGCGAACGCGTCCGCGCTTGAAGTTCGACCGCCTCGGGATACTGCTTCTTGATCGACTCCATCCGCTGATTGGTCTTCGTGCGCAACAAGCCTTTCAGTTCGGGAGCGACTGCGGTGTACCAGTCGTTCGCGCGCAGTAGCTGTTGCTGTTTCTCAATCCCCGACTCGGGCTGCGCGAGATTCCACCACGCATCGGCGAGAGCAAGCTGTTCCTCCGGCGTGGTGCGCGTTTCGACATCCAGACGCGCAACAGCCGTCAACTTCGTGGCCGTTCCACGGGCCAACAGTGGCAGCCCTTTGTCCCAGTCGCCCGCCGTCAAACAGAGGTAGCGACCGTAGTTCGTATTGGCCGCTTCATCCTCGGGCGACTTCATCAGTGTGAGCTTGGCTTTCGCGACAGCCGCCCACTGCGGTTGAAGCTGCTTCAGTTCGACATGACGAGTTTGGAATCCCTTTCGCTGCGTGGCGTCCTTCAGCTTCCCCGCTGAGACCAACAACAGCGGCACCAGCTTTGTCGTCACTTCAAACTGCTCATCACGCGCCGCCAATTCGACCGTCGATTGAATCAACTCGCAGAACTCAACCTGCCCGGTTGAGTCCCGAATCCCCTTCGCATTGGCCAAGAGGACCGCGCTTTTCAACTCCGCTCCGTTGACTTCGTACTGCGTCGCCAGCGAGTCGATCACATTGAAGGCGAACTTGTTGTCATCCGCCTCGGTCGCCAAGACCCGAGCCGCCTCCAACAGCGCGTACCGCGCGACGGCATCTTCGTCGGTGTTCACCGTGTGGTTCCACAGCTTCCCCGCCAAGTCCGACTTCTCCGATGACTTCTTCGCAGCAGCGAACTCGGTTTGAAAGATCTCGCGAATTTGCTTCTCTGCCGCTCTCAGCGCTTCCGCCTTGGGAACAGGCAGCCGAGGTGGATCATCGCTCTGCCCCTGTACCGCGCCGGCAAACGCCAGACTTAGCCAAGCGATTGCGACCGCCCACGATTGGAATACTCGACTCCGTACGACACGGTTCGTTGCGATGGGGAACAAGTGCATGGCAGAGCGCTCGGTTGAGTTGAGGAAGACGTGTCCGACAAAAGTAGCAGGCACACTCCGTGTGCCGTCCGCGAGACCGTGATTCGCCGAGGAATTCGGTGAACGGCACATGGAATGTGCCTA
>JAYTGQ010000824.1:0-3678 GCA_043733345.1 Schlesneria sp. | reverse complement strand
GCCACGGACAAGAAGAGCGTGCAGTAAATGGCTCATCAGACCCAAGACTCCCATACATCTTATCGATCTCACAGCAATGCCCGACCTGTTTCGTTGCGATCCTCAGCGGCGAGTTCGAGGAAGGCTCCCGCATCACGATCGATGTCCAGAACGGAGACTTCACATTCGGGAGCGCGAGGCAATCGCCGCCGTGTTGGTGCTGCAGAGTCTCTTGGAGATAAAGTGCCGGATGTCATGAGGCTGCAATTCGTGACGTGCAATCGCAGCGGGACCAGCAGAGTCTCTTGGAGATAAAGTGCCGGATGTCATGAGTGCGGGCGATTCACACGTTGTCCGGCTTGCGTTGAGGGCGTTGGCCGACGAAAACGTGTTGAGAATGCTCTGTCTCACGCGGCCCAAGAGGAGAGATTGGCGAGCTGTATGCCGTCAGGCTGCGGGTTCTAGGCTCTGTCCCGTAAAACAAATTAGCCGCGCGGCGCTAGCCCCGGTTCTCGACAAAACAACCGGCGCTAGCGCCCTGCGGCTGATTTACGGGACAGTACCTAGATCACGTCAGAGGAACCCGTGGCCTGACGGCACACGGCTCGCCTAAAACGTCTCACTCACGGTCGCGAGAGGATCAGCATGCTCCCCCAAGATCGCCTCTCGTCTCACCGGTACTTTTCATGAGGCGACAGATGCTGCAACAAATGGGTCTGAGTTGGATGGCGATGATCGTGATGACTCGGTGTTTGAACGCGGATGAGTTCGACTCCAAATAGCTCGTCGAGCAAGTCGTCGCGGCGGCTGGCGGCGAAGAGAAGCTGCTGAAGCTGTTCCGCTTTCGTGAGCGAATCCTCGTCACGGCGGCACCGGCCGCTCCGGTCACCGCCGATGAGAAGGGGAACCGCATCTCCGTGGTGGAAGTGGCGGGTGACTGGTGGCTCGGCGCGAGCACACGCGGCAAGGACAACGTGCGGGTGCGGTGCTGGGCCAAGGCTCGCTTGGCCAGTCGAGCTTTTGGAAGGCGGTCGCATGCCCCGACTGTGCTTTGACGGTCTCTTTTGCTCGTTGACCATATTGCTGGCTCGCGCATTAAGGTCGCTGGCTCGCGCATCAAGCATGTGAGTTCGCTGGCAGAGTCGGTCCCTGACCGGGGCGGATCGAATTGTCGATTCGTCCGTCACTCCAAAATCTCTCTCCCGAACGATAACCTGTTGCCACCTCCGCGAGACGTTCCGTCCGTGTGAGTCGTTTGGTTTCTCATTTCGGCCCGTGCGTGGAAGTTCCCGTCGCACGGGGGGCCTTGGTTTCGCGAAAGGAGTTCGTCGATGCGCAATGTGTTGTCGGTCATTCTCGGGGGTGGCAAGGGGACTCGTCTGTACCCACTCACTCAGCACCGATCGAAGCCGGCCGTACCGTTGGCGGGCAAATACCGCATCATCGACATCCCGATTTCAAACTGCCTCAACAGCGGAATGAACCGCATCTATTTGCTGACGCAGTTCAACTCGGTGAGCCTCCATCGACACATCCGACAGACATACCGTTTTGATCGGTTTGAAGGAGGGTTCGTCGAAATTCTGGCGGCTCAGCAGACGATGGAGGGTGAGCACTGGTATCAAGGCACCGCCGACGCGGTTCGCAAGAACTTGGCGCATCTGCAACAGAAGGACGTGGACTACGTCATGATTTTGTCGGGCGATCAGCTCTACCGCATGGACTACCGGGACATGTTGGCGACACACCAGAAGTCGGGAGCAGATGTCTCGATTGCCGCACTGCCGGTCACGCGCGAGGCGGCTCGCGGGTTCGGCATCATGCGTGTGAATGATGAAGGGCGCGTCCAAGGCTTCCTTGAAAAGCCTCAAAGCGACGCTGAGATCGATCAACTTGTCAGGACCGATCCGGCGTGGATTGATGCGCAGGGGATCAAGAGCCACGGGCGAGACTGCCTCGCCAGCATGGGGATCTACCTGTTCAACCGAGACACACTGGTCGATCTATTGACGCACTCGGACTACCAAGACTTCGGCAAGGAAGTCTTTCCGATGTCCATTCGGACTCACAAAGTCCATGCCCATCTCTTCGACGGTTATTGGGAGGACATTGGAACGATCCGCTCGTTCTACGAGGCCAATCTCGATTTGACGCTGCCCAACGCACCGTTCACGCTCGAAAACCAAAATGCCCCGATTTACACGCACGCTCGCTTCTTGCCACCCACGCGATGCGATGGCGTTCGCATTTCGAGAAGCCTGATCGCGGATGGCTGCGTGATTGGTGAAGGCTCGGTCATCGAGAACTCGGTCATCGGACTGAGGTGCAAGATTGGGCGGAACGTCACGATCGCGAACTCCATCCTGATGGGAGCCGACGCCTACCAGACCGACTCTGAAGTTGCCGAAGATCTGGCGGCCGGGCTGCCCACCGTCGGAGTCGGCGACTACAGCTACCTCGACGGCGTGATCGTCGATAAGAACTGCCGCATCGGGCAGGGCGTCCACATCGAAGCCAAACCGGAACTGACTGCGGCCGCTGACTCACTCGTCGCCGTTCAAGACGGGATCATCGTCGTTCCCAAGCAAACCACTCTGGCTGACGGCTGGCGAATGTAGTTGCGACGCCTCCGGCAAAATGGCGAATGGGGTGGCGTTATACCTGTCACGGTCGTCGATGAAACATTCTTGGTGAGCCGGGTGGCGTAAGCTCAATGGCACTCACTTTGGGTCAAAGGCGCTAGCCGCCGGTATCTCACTTGGAAATACACCGGCGGCTAGCGCCGTGCCGCTCACAGAATGACAAAGTGAGTGCCATTGGGCGTAAGCTCCCGGACTCCTGTCGTGAAGAGTCCGGGGGCTTACGCCACCCGGCTCACCAAAACTCGAACTTGAGGTTCTTGGGAATCCGCTCCCTCAACCAACGCAGAACCATTGGGCCGCCGCCGCCTCGCTCACCCATCATTTGAAACAACCGTGCGAGTCCTGTTCTCATGAGTTCCCTGCCCCAAATCGTCTTGAGCAGCCGTAACAAGAAGAAGATCGGTGAGATCGCCGAGTTGATGACTCCGCATGGGATCGAGCTGATCGGGGTCGAGTCATTCCCGCATGTGCCCGAGGTCGATGAGGACGGCGATTCGTTCGCCGCCAACGCCGCCAAAAAGGCGACGGAAGTTGCCAAGAGTCTTGGTGTGTGGGTCATTGCCGAGGACAGCGGCTTGTGCGTGGATGCTCTCGGCGGCGCTCCCGGCATCTACTCCGCCCGCTATGCCGGAGAGCAAGGGGCCGATGCCGCCAACAACCAAAAACTGTTGAGCGAGTTGGCGAACGTCCCCACCGAAAAACGAACGGCCTACTACGTCTGCTACGCGGTACTCAGTGACCCGACCGGTACGATTCGGCTTGAGTCCGAAGGGCGCTGTGGGGGACGAATCCTCACGGACTATCACGGCTCCAACGGCTTCGGCTACGACCCGCTGTTTCTCGTCCCCGAGTACCATCAAACCTTCGGGCAGCTCAACGCCGCCGTCAAGCGGCACATCAGCCATCGCGCGAAAGCGTTCGAGCGCCTGATCCCGCGCATCGTGAGTCTGTTCGGTGGGTAGGCGATCGGCAGGAGTTAGTTTACCCGTGCCACACCAACCCGAAGTGTGAACGAGGGCGTCGAGAGACTGCGCCCTCGTACACACTTCGGGTTGGT
>JAYTGQ010000823.1:0-9872 GCA_043733345.1 Schlesneria sp. | reverse complement strand
CCATCAGCCGCTGGGCGCTAGCCCACGGTTAGAACCGGACGCTAGCGCGTTCCGGCTGATTTGCTGAACCCGAAAATTAAGACGTGACGCGGCACTAGGGGCTGAAATCCTCAATGTGGCGATTTCAAAATAATGAGCGAGTGCGAAGTCGATCGATGCCCTCGTTCACACTTCGGGCTGGTATGAGTCTGATCACTCTTTCCGCTCGCCGTCAGGCCACGGGTTTCCGGCGTTGATCAAGAACTCGCAGCCTGATGGCATGCGGCTCGCCAATGTCTCACTCATTGCCGAATATGTACCGCCAGCCTGCGCGGCACACTTCCAGCAAACAACGACAAGGACTCGAACGATGAACGACGGACTGTGGCGATTCTCGGAATGGTTCGATCCGGTTCCGGCTGCGGCGCGGATCACTCTGGGCGAGGGAAACACGCCGGTCGTCAGATCGCGGCGGTTGGGGCCGAGCGTGGGTTTGAAGAACCTGTTCTTCAAGTTGGAGATCACCAACCCGAGCGGTTCGTACAAGGACCGGTTTGCTTGTGCGGCGGTCTCGGACATGGTGGCTCATGGGAAGACTGAGTGCATCGCGACATCGAGCGGCAACACGGGGGCGGCGCTGGCCGCGTACTGTGCCGTGGCGGGGATCTCGTGTGAGATCGCGATCGTCGAGGGGGCACCTGCCGGAAAGCTCAAGCAGATGCTGGCCTATGGCGCGAAGCTTTATCGCGTGCGCGGCTTTGGCCTCGACAACGTCGTGTCGGATCGAGTACTCGATTGCCTGCGGGCGCTCAGCGCGCGGCCTCAAACGCAGATGCAAATCAGTGCGTTCGCCTTCTGCCCGGTCGGTATGAGCGGCGTGAAGAGCATCGGCCACGAACTGGCGGAACAAGCGAAGTCGCTCGACCGAGCCGCGTGGGATCACGTCTTCTGCATGGCGGGTGGCGGTGGCTTGGTGCTGGCGACGGCTCTGGGTTTCGAGCAGCTTCAGCAGGCAGGCAGATTGGATCGGCTGCCGCGCGTCGAGTGTGTGCAGCCCGACGGGAACGACACGATTTCGGGACCGCTGCGTGCGGGACTGAGCGTGGCGCAGGCGATTCAATGCACGAGCAAGATCAGCGGCCTGCAAGTTCCGTCGGTCATTGACGGGAACGAAGTCATCGCCGCGTGTCAGCGCTGCGGTGGAACAGGCCATCTGGTGAGCGACGACTTCATCTGGCAGACGCAATCACGACTGGCTCGCGAGGAGGGTATCTTCGCGGAACCGGCTGGATCGACCGCAGTGGCCGGAGCGCTGCAAGCCGCCCGCGCGGGACTGCTCGATCCCCATGCGAACATAGTTTGCCTCGTGACCGGCTCCGCGTTCAAGGATCCCGCCGCGCTCGATGCGATGGTGCGGGGAGCCTCCGCGCCGTTGATTGAACTGGCCGACCTGGAACGCCGAGTCCGTGAAGTGACGTGAACTGTTTGTCGGTTGCGGCGAGGAACGTGCGTCCCCTAAATCAACGCACACCTCGCGCGGTCAGAAAAGACTCGTTTAACCGCGTGGGCAACGCCCCGCGCGTCTTGCGGCGAAACACGATTCCACGTCGCTGGACGCGCGGGGCGTTGCCCACTCGGTTAAACGACGTTGCGTCAATCTCGGCCGCGCGGGGTAGGTTTGCCGCTTCAGACCAGCGTGCGTGCGTTGGCGGCATCAGTGCATAGTGAGAAGTGATCAGTGCAAAGTGCAAAATCGTAGAGAACTCTCGCTCTGTGACACTTTGCACTCGCCCTCCTGCTCGCTCGCCGTACTCACACTCCGGCCATCTCGCGCGCCGCCGGTGATTGCACTGAATCGTTCGAGACGTACTCGCCGTAATGGCTGTAGCTGTAGCCTCGATCTTGACCGGGGATGACACCGTTGGCGACGGTGCCCAGCACGGTGATCCCTTGGTTCTGGATCAGTTCGCGGACGCGCGCGGCCGACGTGCGGGTGTTCTTGCCAATGCGGGCCACGACCAGCATCCCATCGGTGTGTCGCGCGAGAATGCACGGATCGCTCACCGCCAGCAGCGGTGGGGCATCGACGAAAACGAAATCGAACTCACCCTTCGCGTCATGCAACATCTGCGTGAGGCGCGATGACGAGAGCAGCTCGGCCGGGTTGGTGGGCGAGCTTCCCGCCACGAGTAGACTCAGGCGTTCCACGGTCGTCGGACGAACCGCATTCAAGAAGTCGATCTCACCCGACAGGACTTCGGTCACGCCGATCTCGCGCGAGACACGGAACAGGTTGTGAATGGTCGGTCGGCGCAGATCGGCGTCGATCAGCAACACACGTTTGCCCGACTGAGCCATCGCGATGGCCAGGTTCGAGACCAGCGTCGATTTGCCATCGCCCGGTTCGGGGCTGCTGACGAGTACGCAGCGCGCGTCATGATTGTCGGCGGTAACGAGCAACGCCGTGCGGATCGAACGATAGTTCTCGGCCTCAATGGAATTCGGCGCGTGCAGGTAACGCAGTGCCGGATGTGGGCCACGTCCCGAATCATGCGGCACGTCGAACGCCGCCACGCTTCCCAGCACGGGCTGACGCAGACAGACACGGATGTCGCGGACACTCTTCAGCCGCAGATCCCGCAGTTCCTGAACCAAACAGAGGACGGCCATCAGCATCACCAGCACGGACATTCCGCCCACATAGAACTTCATCAGCTTCTTGATCGCCAGTTCGTGCTTCACGGGCGCGAGGACTTTCATTCGGAAACCGTTCGTGTCCTTCTCGGTCGCCACGCTGTTCTGAACGTCGAGCTGCTGTTTCCACGAATCTTGCAGCAACACAATTTCCGCATGGAGATTCTGATCGGTGGCGAGATAGCCGGAGAACTCTTTGGCGCGAACGCCCTCGACCTGAATCATGCTCGCCAACTCGCGATCCTTCAGTTGGTGTTCGTCCACCTGATGGCGGAGCGAGTCGAGATAGATCGCGACGAAATCGGTCTGCACACCGCGCGCAGCAGCAAATCGCGATGCCTCCACTCCCTCGGGGAACTTCAGCCCCAACTTCGCATACGTCTGAAGAATCTTTTCGATGCTGCGGCGGACGCTCACGAGCTCAAAGTTGTCGCGACCGACCTGCTCGGACAGCTCGCGTTCCTTGTTGATGAGTGGCAGGAGTTGGGACTGATAGATGCTGATCTGCAACTGGCGATCGGCGTCTTCACCGCTGCGACCGTCGGCGTTGAGGAACCGACGCACTTGAAGTTCGAGTGCCTCTTGAGAGTCTCCCGCCGCTTGAGCGTTACGGATCGCCTTTTGTCGAGACGTGAGGTCCGCCAGTCGGACGCGATTGCGATTCCGTTCCTCGCCCAGCGTGTGAATCACGTCTTCGGGTGCGATGTTCGACGTTTGCGTCGCACTCGTTTTCGGTCCCAGCACCGCGCGATATTCCTCGGGAACCGTCAGGATAAACTCGCGATAAGCCGCTTCCGCCGCGTGCAGCTTGTCAAGCATGTCCTCGACCGACTTACTCGCCTTGCCCTGCATTTCAGTGGACTCTTCCAGACTGACTTCCTTCAGATGCACGGCGTACTGCGCGATGATCGCCTCGACCACCTTGCGGGCGTCGGCGGCTTGGGGACTGGAGTAGCGGATTTCAAATACCGTCTGCACCGAGCGGTCGTTGCCCGCCACACGCTTGACCTTCAATCCGTCTTGAACCGCTTCGACGAAGTCGGTTTCGCCGGCGAACGTCGGCAGCTTGTCGAGTTCTCCGAGTTGAATGGCCTTGGCGATGAACACGGGACTCAGAATGTCCGGGATGTGATCGCTCGGCTTGGCCTGACCGGTCAGCATCCGGTCGTCTTCCCGCACGGGAGGCGGATTCTTTTTCCAGACCTTCACCTGCGAAAACGCCGCGTATTCCGGCCCCGATCGCACGTAGGCGAGATGCCCGAGGATCAGGCCCGCGATCCCCGCCACCAGCAACCGCCATTTGTAATGAATGGCCAGCTGCAGATAGTTGATCGGCAGACCTTCGGCCTCATCATCCGGATGGACGTGACCGGGAAGGGCGTCGGCGTGGAATTCGAGATTTCGTTTCACGATGTTCACTTTTGTGAGATGCCGTCATTGGTCATGGGGACACATTGCAAAACCCATTTTTGCCTCGAACCACCAGCCCGACGCGCAAGCGAGGGCTTCGCATTGATTGCACGCGAAGCCCTTGCTTGCGCATCGGGCTGGTTTTGATATGCGTTCGAGTCAAACACCGACGGGACAGAGCGGCACAATGCGGCTGCTGGCTCCCTGTTTCAATTGTTGATGCTGCGCCACATACCACGCGACCGTTCGTTTCAAGCCGTCTTGTACTGAGACCTGCACGCTGTAGCCGAGATCGCGTTTGGCGGCCGAGATGTCGGCCCACGAATGCTGTACGTCACCGACGCGCGCTGGCGCGAAGAACGGGACAAATGGCAGATCGAGTTGTTCGCAGATCATTCGCAACAGCGTGATGAGGTCGAGCGATTCACCGCAAGCACAGTTGTAGACTTGGCCGCTCACGTCGTCGGCCCACGAAGCGAGCAGATTGGCTTGCACCACATTGTCGATGAACGTGAAGTCGCGCGACTGACTGCCGTCGCCGTAAATGATCGGCTGATCGCCCGCCAACAATGCCGCGACGAAACGCGGGATGACGGCGGAGTAGGGGCTGTTCGGATCTTGCCTCGGCCCGAAGACGTTGAAGTAACGCAGCCGCACGGTTTCAAGGCCGTACGTCGAAGCAAACGCCTCGCAGTACAGTTCGGCTGCCAGCTTCGACGCGGCATACGGCGACAATACTTGGGGAACTTGCCCCTCGTGCTTGGGCATTGTCCGCTGGTTGCCGTAGGCGCTGCTCGAACCGGCATAGACCACGCGACGAACGCCGTTTTTACGGCAGGCGTCGAGCAGATTGATCGTCCCCGTGGCGCAGGCGGCATGCGTCTCGAGCGGCGTCTCCACGCTGCGCGGAACCGACGCGAGTGCGGCCTGATGAAAGACGACTTCCACACCTTGCACCGCCCGCGTCACCGCGTTCAGGTCGCAGAGGTCGGCCTGCATGAAATCGACTCGCCCTTCCAAGTGCGAGAGATTGGTCAGTGATCCCGTCGAAAGGTTGTCCAGCACGCGGACAACATGCCCGTCCTGAACCAGCCGCGTGGCGAGGTGAGACCCAATAAACCCTGCGCCGCCTGTTACCAAGTACGTTGTCACGTCGAGTGCCCTCTGAAATCGTGGAGTGTGAAGGACGGAAAAGGTGAGAGGCGGAATTGCCCCTCGCGACTCGGCTTTGTCGGAAAACGATCAGCCGGAACGCGCTAGCGTCCGGTTTCTGCCGGAAACCGTGGGCTAGCGCCCAGCGGCACTTACTTTACCTCAGTAACCCGCAGCGTAAGCGAGGGAAACAAGGGGAAACGCCTCATGTCATCGCCCTCGCTCACGCTGCGGGTTAGTAACGTGAGTGCCATTGGGCTAGCGCCCAGCGGCTAATCGTTTTCCGACAAAGCTGAGTCCCGGTGGGAATCGCTTCTGGATGAGCCAAGCTCGTTCGCAGCGTGATGTCTGAGGCGAACGCAGCCGTGTGTTGCCGAGAAACGACTCGTGTGGAAACCTAGCATCGTTTTCCGACTCAGGCGCGAGGCGTTTCAACAACGCGGCCAATTCTTAGGCGAGTGGCCAGAAAAAGCGTACCCGTCGAAGCCTGACGCGACAGTTTTGAAGTTGCGCTCTTTGAGTTTTCAGCCCCAACGGGGCGATGTTATGCCAGCCCAGGGCAACGGCCTGGGTTGGCGAATGACTGTGAACCTCAAGCCCTGAAGGGGCGGCACTATTCCTGTGAGCATTTTAGGACCGCCCCTTCAGGGCTTTGAATTCGAGGACTCTGGGAACCCAGGGCGGCGCTCCCGTTGGTCGCTGGCCCGGGCTAACTTAGCGCTGCCCCGTGGGGGCGGAAATCCAAAACAGCGCCACTTCAAAACACACGCTGCGGGTTGGTGGCGTTCACGAGTGCGGTGGCGTCGAAGACGGGGCGTCGAGCGGCAATTCCTTCTGGCGTTTCCAGTCGTTGTGCCGAGACCGCATCTGCATCAGTTCGATCCCCAGAGAAAAGGCCATCGCGAAATAGATGTAGCTTTTGTCGATCTCCTGATGAAATCCTTCCGCCACGAGTAACACACCGATCAGCAGCAGGAATGAGAGTGCCAACAACTTGATCGCCGGGTTTTGATCGACGAACCGAACGATGGCTCCCGAAAAGACCAGCATCACCACGACGGCGATCAACACGGCCGCGATCATGATGGGCACCTCCTTGCACATCCCGACGGCGGTGATGACCGAGTCCAACGAGAAGACGACATCCATGATCGTCACTTGAATGAGCATCGCTTTCAGCGTGGAGACACGAGTCGAACCGTGTTGTTCCTCGTGGTGGCCTTCGACTTTGTGATGGATTTCCACGGTGGCCTGCCGAATCAGGAACAGCCCTCCGGCGAGGACAACCAAATCCTTCCAGGTGAACTCGTGCCCGAGCAACGTCCCAATCGGCTGCTTCAATTGGACGACCCAACCAATCGTGAACAGCAACATCACACGCGAGACGACCGCCAGCAGCAGCCCCAACCTTCGCGCCCGATCGCGCTGTTCGACCGGCAGATGCCCCGCCTGAATCGCGATAAAGATGATGTTGTCGATCCCCAGCACAACCTCCAATGCGGTCAGGGTCAGCAGGGCGATCAGGTTCGGAACGGTGAGGAGTTCAGTCATGGTGCGGGCTCGTTTCTCGATGACTTGCGGCGTTTGAAACACTAACCCGAAGCGTAAGCGAGGACGATTCCACGCGGGTTTTCCCGAAGCCCTCGCTTACGCTGCGGGTTGGTGTTGGGACTCTACTGAACAGCTCGTTTGGCTTCGACTTCCTTCCACAGCGGGCCGTAAATTTCTTTGTCGAATGGCGGGCAGCCGGTCGCGTACTGGCCGAGCGGGTGGTCTTTCGCCCGCATCAGGTTCGTGCAGTAGGAGAACGTGCGGCAGATCAGCTTGCGGTTCATTGCCCCGTGTTCTTGCAGATGCTTTGCGAAGTCGGGGTGCGACAGAGTGGCTCGACCGAGACCGACGATGGCGCAGTGTCCGTCGCGCACATTCCCCGCTCCCGCCTGCATCGCGAAATCTTGCAGCCAACTGTAGCCGCTGCCGATGACGGGCAACTCGGGCACGGCGGCTTGAATGGCGGCGGTCGCGTGGAAGTGGCGGAGGACTCCGATCAGTGGATGCTCGGGCGCGTGATAGCCATCGACCGGCGGGAACTCGGCGGGACGGACGAGGTGCGGGTTCGCGTAGGGGTTTCCCATCGTCACGTTGATGGCGGAGACGCCCCAGTCGCGGAGCCACTTCGCGAGCTGAAGCGGCTCGGTCAGATCGCTCTTCAGATGGTCGAGCGGATCGACGCCGAAACCCGCTTGAATTGGCAATGAGTGCGGCGCGGGAACTCCGATCCCCGCGAGCAACTCGGCGTCGATCCCATTCGGAAACGCGGGCCGCTGCGATTCGGAAAGCCGGTCGCGTCGGACATACGGGATGCCGTCGTACACGTTCATCCGGGTGACGATGGGCAACGACGGAAGTTCCTCACGGATGCGACCGATCACGTTGCGAACGAGCCGCGTCCGGTTCACCAAGCTGCCACCGTAATCACCGGGACGATTTTTCGACGCGAGCAACTCGGACAGCAGATACCGATGACACTGCTTGATGTCGATGAAATCACAGCCGATCCGGGCGGCGAGTCGCGCGGCCACGAGGTACTGGTCCTCGATCCGCTTCAGGTCATCGTCGGTCAACAACGGGTACGACTCATCGACGAACTTGCCGGTCGATTTGTCGATCGTGAGCGGGTCGAGGATCGGATCGTGCGTCGCCAACTGTGGACGGAGATAGCTGAACCGCCCCGAATGCGTGAGCTGTAAGCCAACTGCTAACTCGGCGTTGGCTCCCAGCGACTCTCGATGCGTCTGACGGCAGCCGTTCAGCATGTCCTCCAAAGCCGAAGCCGTTCCGTCGTGCAGCCAGAGTTGGCGCGGGTTCATCCGCGCGGCTTCGTCGATGGCCGTTGCTTCGCCCCAGATCAGCTTCGCCCCGCCCGCACCGAAGCGTTGGTAACGGCGATACGTCAGCTCATCGGGGCCACCGTCGAGTGTGCCGTCGCAGCCTTCCATCGGCTGCACGCACAGCCGATTGCCGACGGTGAGCGACCCAAGCTGGCACGGCTCGAACAGCGGCGAAAAATCATTCGACAGAGACAGCGATGAACCGAGTCCCGCCGCGTCCGCAACCAGTTCGTCCGGCGACTTGTATTTGAAGTAACGTGCCATGCCCGTCCGCTCGGCCCAAGACCTGTTCGTGAGGGCGAGGAGTATAGGGGCGAGCCTGCTCGCGCGGTAGCGGTTGATGAATTGCGAGGTGCCAGAAGTCCGGCTTAGCTTTGTTAGCCGGACTTCCCTCCGGTGAGAAGCACCCTGGAGGGAAGTCCGGCATTAGGAAATGCCGGACTTCGAGAGGTCGTCCACAAGCAAATGGGAACTCGGCGATGATCCAACATTCACAAGCCATTGCTGTTGAAAGTCCGCACCGTGAATCGTTTGTAGGATGGGCACTCTTGCCCGTCCGCTCTTCAGTGCCAAAGCCGGACGGGCAAGAGTGCCCATCCTACAAACCTCGATGTCGTTCCAAGACAGGTACAAAGGTCGTGACTCGGTTGAGAACCTGTTCCCAAGTAGTCAGACTCCCGCCCCCCCTCCCCGTTTGATCGCACCGTCAGGAGCATTGAGTCAGCCGCATGTCCGCGAGACCCATTTCCATTGTGACTCCCGTCCTCAAGACGACGCTCTACGACCGGGCGAGTTCGTGGTCGATGGTCTTGTTCGCGGCGATCGGCATCGTCTGCTTGGGTGTCGTGACGAAGTGGCTGGCTGATCGACTTCCTCCGCCTCCGGAAGGCGTGACAATGGAGTTGGTCGAACTCCCCGGCGGCTTCGAGGACGGAACACCCGGAGAAACATTGCGAGTCGATTCCCCGTTGCCCGAGGTGCGCGATGCCGCTCCTGTGGAAGAGGTCTCGGATCGCGTGGAGATCGCCGAAGCGCTTTCGACCGTCGCCAACGCGGCGGAATCGGGAGTCGGTTTGGCGGTGGCGTCCGATCAGACTCAGCCTCAATTCGATACCGGCATCGAAAACAAAGGTCGCCCCGGAAGTGCAAAAGGAACGGGTCGGAAGGGTCTTGGCGTGGGAGGCGGGACCGGCGGCTTCCCGCGCGAACAGCGCTGGTTCGTCCGGTTTGGAGACAAGGCGGGCATTGATGAATACGCCAAACAACTCGGCTTCTTCGGCGTCGAGTTGGGGGCGTTGCTGCCCGACAGTCGATTGGCCTATCTCTCGAAGTTGAACCAGCCCGTCCCCGATGTTCGCTATGTGAAGACGGGAAAAGATGAGCAACGACTCTATATGACGTGGCAAGGAGGCGATCGTCGCGGTGCCGATGTCGAGCTGTTCAAACGAGCGAACATCGAAGTGGGGCCAGACACGACCATCTTTCACTTCTACTCCAAAGCGACCGAATCAAAGTTGGCTCAACTCGAACGAGACTACAAAGGCCGCCCGATCGGCATGATTCGTCGCACGTATTTTGTGGTGGAGGTCGTGGCCGGTGGCTATCAGTTCGCCGTCACACGTCAGACGTATTTTCAATGAGAGCAAATAAACTCCGCGCGGTTAGTGATGAGACATCTGAGCGGGGCGGCGTCAGCCCCCCGGTTCTTGGGCGTAAGCCCTCTTTGGAAGAACCGGGGGGCTGACG
>JAYTGQ010000822.1:0-9873 GCA_043733345.1 Schlesneria sp. | reverse complement strand
CTGGACCATCCTGCTCGCCCTCAACTTCCTCGGCGGCAACATCCGGCTTGCCGGCTACCGCGCCTGACAAAAAAGGCCCTCCGAAAGAGGGCCCTTTTTCTTAGCCGTTGAGTGGACCCGGCAGTTTCACCCGCTTCAACGCTCATTCCAAACGAAACGGCTTCTTGGCTTCGTATAATTTCAATCTCGTCCGACCAACCGCGTCTTGGTACGAGGAATATTCGAGCGCTTTCTTCTCCCATTTCAATGCTCGGTCGAACTGGCCATCCTCTGCGTACGCCGCGGATAGAACTGCATTCTTGAACCAGGAATAGAAGGAGACGGCTATCGCCTTCTCCCATCCGTTCTGTCGGCGCGTGTGGTTTTGGAGAGCCTCGAAGAATGGGAGGTCGTTTGCCGTGAGAATGCCGACGATCCGGCGATATTGAAAGGCGAAGATGGTGGTCTGCCAATGAATGGGGCCACCGCGACCACCACACCTCAGACGTGGCCTTAACCGAAGTGAAGTAAGTGACTGGTGCCTCAAGCTCGACGTCACTTTCTCTTCGCGAGTTCGGCTTCGGCCAGTTTCTTCAGCGGCGAACTGATCGGAGCATCCGCGGCCGCCGTCTTGAACATGCCGGCCGCCTCCGTTGGTTTGTTTAACTTGAGATAGCGCAGCCCGAGGACGTACGCCGCCGGCCCGCGAAGTTCCGGTTTGAGTTTCGAAGACAAACCACCCCATCCGAGGAGGTTGGTGGTGCCCTTCCAGGCGAGCGCCAGTTGGAACAACTGCGACTTGGAAAGTTCGCCGGTTCGGAAAGCCTCGCAGGTCTTCAGGCTCGCCGTCCAGAGTACCTCATCTTGTTCCGGCGTGGGAGTGCCGCCGAGCAGTTCCTGCCTCAACTTTTCATAGACGATCAGCCGCGGCGCCGTCCAGAAGTACTCGTTCGGTGTGAGGTCGAGGAACGCCATGCGACGAGCACACTCTCGTCCGCGCGGCGACGTCCAGACTCCGCGCACGACGGCCGGCGACAAGTTCAAGGCTGCCGCCACTTGAGTCGTGACGGCTTCCGCACCGAACGAGGTCATCAGCGTCTCGACGATCTTGAGGGCGTCCTCGTCCGTGAGGGTATTGCTGAGCGCGGCCATGGCCCAGTTCTCGGCGAGCGCCTTTCGACTCGGCGGCAGCGCACTCGCGGGCCGCGATTCGGGCGGGAACCCTTTCACGTACTGGGAATAAGTACCCGTTTTCCAGGCGGCCTCGGCACCGGCGGTGTCGTTGGCCTTCAGGCGCGCAAAACCCTTCATGAAATAAGCCTGCGAGTAAAACGCGTAGTTGTCGAACGGGGGCGGATACTCGGCCAAGTAAGCCGCGAGTTCGTTCTCGACGGCGTCCCATTTCCCCGCCGCGGCGGAATTGCGAGCGTTCTCCAACCGCAGCGGGATGAAGGCCCGCTTCCGTTCTTCCGCACTCTCGCCCTCGCGGAGCGGGCGACCGAGATGCTTGGCGATCTGCTCGTTGTACCCGGTCGTCTGGCCATCCAGTCGGCTCATCCACGCATGCCAGCGAGCGATCCAGTGCGGCGATTCGCGACCGCCGGAACTATGCCCCTGATCCAATATCGCTTCGAGATACTTGTCGGCAATCGTTCGCGCCTTGCGATACTCTCCGGCCAGTGCGTAGGCCACGACGAGCGCAAGTGCCTGTTGCTCGGCGCCTCCACTTTTCAGTTGAAGGACTTCGGCCAGTTGAATGGCCGCTTCCAACTGGGGAATCATCTTGGGATCGAAGACCAGCAAATTGATCGTCGGAATCACGAACTGAGCGTCGATATCGGTGCGGATGGACACCGGGACGTAACGCGCGATGGTTTCCTTTGGGAATCGAATCTTGATCACGGCCAGCGCGGCTTCGGCATCTTCGAACTGTTTGGCTTTCAACTTGAGCAGCCACAATTGAAAAGCCGCGATGACGCCCCAGCGCGGGCTCGTGCCCGTGGTCACTTCCTCGAAGAGCTTGGCGGCATCCGACCCGCGATCGAGTTGAACGAGACACAACCCCGCTTTGTAGCGCGCTTCGGCCTTCACCGCGGGGTCGCTCGCTTCGAGGGCAAAGGTCTCGTACATCGCCAGTGCATCGATCGGTTTGCCGCGTCCATACAGATCGTCGGCTCGTTCCAACCGGCTGGCCGCCGAGGAGATGACCTGGCCATCCACGCGCAATCGGCGGATCGCGGTCCCCGGCGGCCAGAGGATCGCGAGCGTGGACGATGCGACCGACGGCAGCGGAACGGGATCTTCAAAGGGGACTGCCGCGGCGCCATCCAGTTGGATGGCAAGGCGGTCGCCATCGCGCTCGGCCGTCAAGCGGATCGGCCCCGTGCGAACTTGAACCGGCGCGACGCCGAGTTGCGCGCCGTCGCGCAGGATCTCCAGCGCCGCCGACCCATCGCTGACTTCGAAGGACGCCGGCGTTCCCGATCGCGGCGCCGCATCCGGATCGCTCCGCGACCAGGCAGGACGCAAAACGAACGAGTATCCGTTTGTCTGGTCTTGTGGACCATCGGGCCGACAGCCAAGTAGCATCCCAATTTGAGCCGATTTGTACCACTCGCCATCGAAATCCACGGCAACCTTGATGGTGCCCAGCGAGGGAATGCGCGTCGCGATCACGTGCTGGGTGGAAATGAGGCGATCCGCCTCCATCCGAACGGCATTCGGTGGAAATTGATCCATCGCACCGGCGAACGGTGCCGCCAGGTCCACGATCGGTTGCCACGTTCGTAATCGGGCACGCAGGTCACCTTCCAGATTCCGAGCCAGTCCGGCATCGCGCGAAGTTAACCAGGCTAGCCGAGATTCCAGTCCGGGAACTTCGGAGTCGAGAACGCGCGGCTTCTTCAAATCGCTTTGAATCGACGCCGCGAATCGTTCGATCAATTTCTGGTGTGCGACCTCTCCGCGGTTTGCGTCCAGCGCCGTCAACCGGGCGATGTCCTTCTCGACAGCGTCGCCCGATGCCGCGTCCCACGTCGAGTGTTCCAGATCCTGGGCCACCCGCTCCTCGACGGTTCGCAATTCGCGAGACGAGCGATTGCTCAACAAGGCGATGGAGATCGTTCCGATTGCAACGAGGACCGCTAGGGCAGCTGTCACCAAGGCCTTGTTCCGGCGAACTTGCCGCACGAACTTCTGGATCGTGCCGGCACGGCGACCGAGAATCGGTTCCCCGGCACGAAAGCGTTCCAGATCCTGAGCCATCGCCAGCGCCGACGAATACCGGGCCTCCGGTGCCTTGGACATGGCCTTCAAGCAGATCGTTTCCAGATCGCGAGGGACGCCGGGCCGAATTAGTGAGGGCGGTTTGGGATCGGCGGAACGAACCATCTCCAGCGTATCCAGCACCGAATCGCTCTTGAACGGAACCTGGCCGGTGAGGCATTCATACAGGATGGTACCCAGCGCATAGACATCCGTCGCGGGGCCGATTTGATGGATGCGCCCGGACGCCTGTTCCGGTGCCATGTAACTCGGCGTTCCCATCACGGCGCCGGTGCGAGTGTGGCCGCTGTCGCCGTCTTCCAAACGTTTCGCCAACCCGAAATCCGTGACCTTGGGTACGCGGTCCGGGCTCAGCAGCACATTGGCGGGCTTCAGATCGCGATGGACGATGCTTTTTTGGTGGGCATGGTGCAAGGCTCGCGTCAAGGTCTCGACGAGTTCGGCCGCTTCGGTCGGCGTCCAGGCGCCCGCAGCCAGTGCCGCGGCCATGCTGCCGCCCTCCACATACTCCAGAGCGAAGAACGGGTTGCCTTCGTGTTCGCTCACTTCGAAGATCTGAACGATGTTCGGATGCTGCAGCCGAGCCACGGCTTCGGCTTCTACCTTGAACCGTTCGAGTTGTTCGGTCGATGCATCCGCCCCACCGCGAATCATCTTGAGGGCGACCAGCCGTTTCAGGCTCGACTGGCGTGCCAGGTAAACGACCCCCATCCCGCCGCGGCCCAATTCCTGGAGGATCTCGTAACCGGGTATTGACGGCCACGAGGATTTGTGAGCTTGAGGAATCCGGCCGGAGGAGGCAGTCGTCGAACCGGACTGATATTGTCCAGTGCGGTCGATCGTTGACGGGGCCGGCGCGTTCGCACGAACGATGGTGCGCAGCGGGTCGATTGAAGATTCTTCCGGCATGGCGTGGCTATCCGTGAAAAAGGCCGCGAGTGATGCTTCTGAACAACGTAGGTCGGCGCACTCGATGGCACAAGATCACCTTATTCTGGTCGCGCCTTGCCGGAACGGATTGCGGAACGGCGGCCGGTGCCGGCCAGGCTGTACAGGATCACGGCGTCCTGCTCGACAGTTTTCGCAGTGCCGCACTTCTTCAACGCCGGGCAGAGCAGCACGAGCTTCGTATCGCCGCTGTTGATGTTCATCGCCCCGGCCCCGCGGCGGCGTGGGGGAACAGATGACGACATAGACGCCCTGTATCGCCGCTGTTGATGTTCATCGCCCCGGTTCCGCCTCTGCTTGATCCGACGATGACCTGGGGCCGGTGCTGGTCGAACTCGGCCTGGGCAATGAAGGTCAGCAATCGAATCGCATGTTTGCGGTGGCACTCGGCGAGAGCAACGTACTCGTCCAGAATCCGGGACTTCTCAAGCTTGGTCGCCGTCTGATATCGCGACCGCAAGGCCTGCAAGAGTTCGCGCTTCGTCTGCGGGCTGATCTTGGTGTGCAAAGGATGCCTCCAGTGGTGGGTAACACCATCTTGAGGCAACGACCCGCTCTCGGTAACAGAAACCGTGAGTCAATGCGCATCGGAATTCGTCCTTTTGAGAAAGTGGGGAATCGGAACACGGAGCAAGTTCGAGGAGAGACTCACCCAGGTTTCTTCCGGGTCTTCGGCTTTACCTTCTTCGCCACGAAGCCGGATTCGTCGCTCTGGTGGAAGAATCAATCGACCAAATTCTTGTCGTCCTCAGCACTCGCATTGAATTATGCCACAGCCACCAAGGCGGTTCATTTTATCAACCCGCTGTCTCCTTTTCTCTCAATGTGAGGTTGAATGCCGATTCCCCGAAGCTGTCATACTCTTCCACAACGACCTCAAAGTTCTTGCCGAGCAGCGTGACTTGCAGTTTCCCTTTGGATTTGCGGTCCAGACCCGCCCGCTCGACGAGTTCATCGATCACTGGGCGTTGCATTTCATTGGGAATGCGGGCTGAGCCGAGGCTGGCACTTCCGACCTGATAATAGACCATCAACTCCCGTCCCTCGTATTCGAGACCGATGGAATACACGCCCTTCCGAACGGCTTCCTTCAGAACTCGGAGAAGCTCCTGATACGGATCGGTTTTGCCTGACATGGTTCGTGCCTCTGTTACTCATGAATACTGAGGCGGACTCTTGCCGACTTTCTTGGTCACTTTCGGGTATACGCCATTGGGCATTACGTCCTCAATGGCCTCGACGTTGATCTGATGCCACCAATCGTCGCCGAAATCGAACCAGTAGCCGAATCTGCGGCCCACTTTGAGTCCCAGCGTATCGAGAGTGTTTTGATCCACCCGGCCCGCAGGCAACTTGCCCACGCCGTAGTCCGCCTTGAACGAACCGGGCAAAACGTACCTCGGTGCTTTTGAATCCATCGGCTTCTTACCGAACTGGAACTCGTACATGTGTTCGTCCGACCGGCTAAAGGCGTCAAAAATTGCGTCATGAAGATCTTCGAGCGTTTGGTCGCCACGAATCTGGATGGTCCGAGAGATCACCGGATTCTTCTTGGCGAACGGCCACTGATGATGAAGACATCGAGGGTGTAGAGTTGGACGCTGACCTGGCCCTTCAGCTTCTGAAGCTTCAACGGCGAGCTACTTTTCCGTGTCATCGGTGGTTCCTTTTGCTGAACTTCGGGTGTCCTCTCTTCATTCCGATCCTGAACGCTGGATTGCTCATCCCCAAACCACCTTCTTGGGATCAACCACGTAACCACACTTATCGCACTGAGGCTTGGAGATGGTCACTCTCCCTTCATTGCACGAAGGACACTGATCGGTGTCGAGCAGAAGCTTGCACTCGTCCCCCATCGTGATGCCGCAATTCGGGCAGAAGGAGTTCTGTCCTTTGAAATCCCAGCATTGCCAACACTTTGGGCAGCGATCATGAGGAACCATCTGGATACCGCCATCAACGACGTAGCGTTGCGGCGATGAGTCGCTCCAAGTGCGAAACGGTTCTTCGCCGGAACTGACCGACAACCCGGTGGTTAGTAATGGAAGGGAGCATTCCCGCTCCGCATCGAACACGTCTACGACGATGCTCACGGAAACGGTCTTTCTCAGACCCACAATATTTCCAAGCTCGACAACAGTTCGACGTAGCTCCTCGAAGTTGAATTGCTTTTCGGCAAGCTCGGCAATCTTGTCGAGCAATGGCTGCATAGCCTTGAATTGATCCTGGTCCATCGGCTGACTCCGGGTTCGTTATCGTCACTTCATGGAGGCCGACGCAACCTCAATGCGGTAGTCGCTCCCGACCATTACAACCCTGGAACTGACGATCTGTCTCTTGTCGTCCGGGAACAATTGCAGTTTCCGAGCGACCAACGATTCCATGTCGGTTCGGATTTTGGCAAGATCGCTTGGAGAAGTAGCCGGATTGAATCGCTTGTATCCTTCGATGTATTGTCCAAGCAGCCGCTGACGTTCTTCTGGTGAACCGCAGGCCATGTTCCAGGCGCTACAAACGGCGGTCAGGCGGCTCTGCTTCTCTTGCAGCGTTTTACCAACGCTGATGAAGGCGGTCGCTATTTCCGAGATCATCTCAGACATCTTGCGCTTGGGTGTGGGATCAGAGCTCACTTGTAGCCTCCAAAAGAACGAAACCGAGGTACTGCCTGCCCTCATCGTCGGGTGTTATCTTCAACCCCCCACAATACGCTTCTCTGCGATCTTGATGTACTTTTTTTCCTTCTCAATGCCAATCACCTTGGAAGCCCCGAAGTCCAGGCCAGCGGCGAGCATCGTGCCAGAGCCGCAGAAGCAGTCGAGCAGAACACCGTCTTGTGGCAGCAAATATTTGACCCACCACGCCGCAACATCGTAAGGGGTGAGCGACGGGTGACCAAAGGAGTCGGCCGATGCGCCGCCGACCGGAACAGGGAGCAAATTGAACGGAGTGGAGCCGCCTCGATCCTCTACCGCCTCGGCGATCCGGTCGTTTCGGTAATTACGGCCGTTGGATGTAGACCGGAGGGCCGAGTCGGACTTTCGTTCGGCGAAGAGTCCATCCGATGGGGTACACAGCACCTTGTCCTGGTTCCGGTAACAGTCCGCCGGGCCGAGCCAGACGCACAGCTTGACCGATTGCCGCATCAGCCCAAACTTTCGACTCGCCCAAATCAATGGCATGGCGTCGAATGCCCACCAATAAGCGTCTTGAACCAGATTCCATTCTTTCCCCGCCCAAGCCACGAACTCCCAAGGCCAGAGTCGCATCCGACCCACAACTTTCGAGTTCGGTTGGATTATCACGACCATCGAGCCCGAAGGCTTCAGCACTCGCCGCCCCTCGGTTACGACCGTCTTCATCATCTCATGCCATTCGGCCTCGGTCATTCGTCCATATTCCCGGTCGATCTCCGGATAGGGTGGGTCGGTCAAGATCAGGTCCACGCTCTTGGCTGGCAGATTTTTCAGTTCCTTCCGGCAATCACCGTGGATCAGCCGAGCCAGGCTGCACTGGCGGCGTTGCAGTCGGGAGACCTGAGCAACGTCGCTGACCGGGAAAGCCTGGAAGAGTTCCTCGCCAAACTGCCGGAACTGTGGCGTGCCGGGGAGGTGCGTCCCACCCATCGGAAGGAAGCTTCATCGCCGCGCGACTATCGAACCCGGAAAGATCCATTCGAGACCGTGTGGCCGGAGATTCTCCTGTGGCTTCAAGAGACTCCCGATGCGACGGCCAAGTCGCTGATGGCCCGATTGCATGACCAGTTTCCCGATCAGTTCCCCGATGGCCAACTCCGCACTTTGCAACGTCGCATTCGCGACTGGCGGAGTGTGATGGCCCGGTCACTCGTCCATGCCTGCTTAAACGAAAACGGAATGAGCCCTGAGGCGGTGCTTATCGGCGCTGAGAAAAAGTGTGAGGCGGAACGGGCCAGCGACCGCGAGAAAGCAGGCTCCAATCCTCAGGCTTCAACATCTCAATGATACGCGTTTGAGTGTGCCATCCCCGGCGCGCCGGGGATGGCATACTCAAACGCCCCCTTAGACCGCGACCAGTTCGTCCCCGCAGCTTGATAGATCTCCCAAAATGCCGGTGTCGTTTGGTCGAAATCGCGATCGGTGTTCGGTAACATTTTTGGCTGAGGCAACACGTCTGGTGATCGGCATCGAAAAATTGATTTCGATGCCGATCACCACACTTCCACATCCGCCGCGGTCGGGATCGCACCCTGCACCCGCGATATGCGGCGTTGGCTTCGCACTTCCTGTTCGCGCCGAAGTTCTGTCTGCCGGCCACGCCCCAGGAGAAGCCGCGTCGAGAACCGGGTGAAAGACCTGAAACGGATGTAGGCGACCCCGGTGCCGCAGGTCAAAGACTTGGCCGAGTTGAACGACCATCTGCGGCGATACTGCCTTCAGGCCTGCGAACGTAGTCGTTTGAAGCGTGCCTCATAAGCGCCGGGAGCGTCGACAAGTATCAGACCGTGGGCTTCGACGGCAACTCCCAATCCCGAAGCGAAGGAGGAAACCGAACGTATACTGGGATACGTCCAGCAGGCCGCCCAATTATCGAGTTGTGAACTCTACAAGCGGTGAACGGCTGATGCCGACACCGCACAATCCGGGAAGGAGTCGTCTCATGGAGTGGCAAGATGTTGCGCTCGTCGCCGTGGCCGGCGGCTTCCTCGTTTTATGGCTGTTCGTCCTGCCCCGCATGGGCCTGGGGTGACGAGCCGGTGGTGGGTGTCCGGTGGACACCCCTCGGACCAAGACGGGAAGCGAACCGGACGTGAAGCCGTTCGATGGAGAGAAGCCATGACGAACCCGTTGACTTGGAAATCGTGGCCGCCCTACGCTGTCGGCGTGGGGATCGGCCTGCTGAGTTGGTTCGCGTTCGCCACAGCGGACCACCCGCTCGGCATCAGCACGGCGT
Organism: Schlesneria sp.; assembly: GCA_043733345.1. GTDB lineage: Bacteria > Planctomycetota > Planctomycetia > Planctomycetales > Planctomycetaceae > Schlesneria. Next base: position 732 of record JAYTGQ010000822.1, on the reverse strand, counting down.
TCGAGAACACCGCCGCCCTGACCGAGAAGGCAGTCGTGCCGGGGGTCAACCCGGCGTCCGCGTCGGTTCCTCGTCCTGAACGTGGGGCTTAAACATGACCGGCCGTGACGAAGATCAGCCGCCCGCGTTGGACTCGCGTGTCGGCCTCGCCGCCGAGCGGACCCTACTGGCCTGGGTCCGAACGGGACTGGCCCTGATGGGATTCGGCTTCGTGGTCGCCAAGTTCGGACTGTTCCTCCGCACCATCGCGGCGGCTCGGGAGTTGCCGGCTGCCCCCACCTCCGGGCTGTCCGTCTGGATCGGTGGAAGTTTGGTGGTCCTCGGGGTGATCGTGAATGTCGCGGCAGTAGTGCAACACGTCCACCTGTTGCGGCGACTGGAGCGGGGCGAGCCGTACCGCGCGTCGGTCTGGTCGCTCGGTGTCGCCCTGACGCTGCTCCTGGCGTGCGTCGGCGTGGTGATGACGGCGTACCTGTTTCTTTCGACCCATTGAGGCAATCCCGCCGCCCGACCCCAAAGGTCCGGCGGTGTCCGATCCAGGCTCAGCACCAACGCAAAGGAGTCGATCATGGCAACGTCGCGTCGGGAGTTCATCGCAGAAGCGGGAGGCATCGGTATGGGAGGCATTCTTATGGCGACTAGATCACCATGGCTGAAAGCCGTTGCCACGAGGGTGGAGAAACTGCCCAGCTTACCGCCTATCGCCCCGATTCTGTCTCAACTTCCGTCTCT
>JAYTGQ010000821.1:0-9874 GCA_043733345.1 Schlesneria sp. | reverse complement strand
GCGACAAGTATTTGAAAGTGAGTAGTACGACGGACTCAACTGCGAACCGCTCACTCGTTCCGCAGCGCGTCGATCGGATCGAGACGCGCGGCTTGGATCGCGGGGTAGAGGCCGAAGACGACGCCCACCAACACCGAGATGCCAAACGCGAGCGGCACCGACCAGTTGACGACGGCGGGTTCCATCGTGCGGATGATGTCAGGCAGCGTTGAGACGGCTTGAGGCATCAGTTGTTCGATGCCCCAGCGCATGAAGTTGATCGCCGGGCGACAGGCCAGTCCCGCGAGGACTCCCGCCGTGCCGCCGAGCATCGACAGCGTGACGGTCTCGCGCAGGAACTGTCGCGTGATGTCCGACTGCTTCGCGCCGAGTGCCCGTCGAATGCCGATCTCCTTCGTCCGCTCGGTCACGGTCGCCAGCATGATGTTCATGATGCCGATGCCGCCGACCAACAGTGAGATCACGGCGATGATGCCGAGGAACAGCATGAACATCAGCCGCATGGCCCGCGCCCGTTCGAGTAACTCCAGCGGGACGGTGATTCCGTAATCGAGCGTCGGGTGATGCGGGGTGAGTGTCGCTTTGATGATCTCGGCGGTCTCGACGACATGCGCCACGTCGATCGCTTGCAGCGTGATCTGGCTCAGTTCGATCTTCTCACCCTGAAACGATCCGCTGCGCATCGTGATGACCAGATCGCCCACACGCAGCCAAAGCGTTTCGATCGGCACGTACACGTCGCGTGAGAAGTCTTGTGCTTCGAGTGAGCCACCAATCCCCGCTGACGGCGCACGCGGCTTCAGCACGCCGATCACTTGGTAATAGTCGCGCTCGATCTTGATGGCTCGACCTAGCGGGTCTTCAAACGGGAACAGCTTTTCCGCAGTCTCGGCGGAGAGGACGCAGACGTTCTGCCGATCTGTGCAGTCCGCCTGTGACAGGAAACGACCGCGATCAATTTCGAGTCGTGTCAGTTCGGCGTACTCGGGCGTGCAACCGACCATGCGTCCATCGACGAGTCGATCCAGAAACCGGAACTCGCGCCGCACCTCGCGGATTGGAACCGCGCGTTTGACGGTCGGCAGGGTCTCGACGATACGAGCCAAATCGTCGCGGGTGATGCCGTAGGGAAAGACGCCGTCTCGCCCCGCCGTCGCTTCGGCGGGAGGCTTGATCGAACGGACGATGATGTTGTCCGCACCGAGTCCTTCGATCTGCTTCTGCACAGCGCGACCGATCCCTTCACCGATGGCGAGCAACCAGATCACGCTCGCCACACCGATCGCCACACCGAGGATCGTCAGCATCGAACGGAGCGGATGAAGGAACAATGCCTTGAGGCTGCTCCACCCGAAGCCGCCGACCAGCCGCGCGAACGGGTTCACGAGAGACCTCGCACGGCGACGCACAGTGCCAGCACACTAACCCGAAGCGTAAGCGAGGACGATCGCTCAAGAACGCTCCCAACTCTCCCCTCCTCGCTCACGCTTCGGGTTAGTGTGGCAGGCGAACCCTGGCCGCGTCGGCTCACCGACGCACTCGTCGTTTTCACCGCAGGCTCGGCGGGTGCGGCGTCCGGCACGGCCTTGTCCTTCTTCTTCGCGGCGTCCTCTTCTTTCAAGCCGACGGCGGCGAGATGGGCGCGCGGGTTCATGACAACTTCGTCGGTCGTGCTCAAGCCGTTCTTGATGATGATGAACTTGTCGTTGGTCGAACCGATCTGCACGTCACGCAACGCCAGCTTGCCGGTCGCTTCACGGATCACGCAGTAGTGTTTCTCGCCCCGTTCGACCACGGTTTGCACGGGCACCTGCATCACGTCCGTCTGCGTCTCCACGCGGATCGAAACCTTGGACGACATCCCCGGCTTGAGCATCGCGGGCGGATCAATCAGCGTGACGATCGCATCGAACTCCTTCACGTTCGGATTGATCCAATTCTGGTCCGACGCATACGCATTAACGGTCTTCACGGTCCCTTTGAGCTCCGTGCCGCGCAGAGCCTCGATCTGGACCACGGCCGTCATTCCCGGTTTGACGCGGTCAACGCGCGCCTCACCGACCTTTGTCTTGACCTGCATCTTGCTGGAATCCGGCAGCATGACAATCACTTGCCGCTCGCGCACACGGTTTCCTTTGCGGACCAGGAACTCATCGCCGCGCCAGCGGTTCTGGTTCGCGAACACCACCTGTCCGGCAGACGGTGCCTTGATAACGCACTTGTCGAGCTGGCTTTCGAGGTTCGTCAACTTCTCCTGTTCGATCCCCAACTTGGACTGTTCCGCGCTCATACTGGCTGCGGCGGTCTTGGTATCCGAGTCGTGCTTCTTCAACGTCTTGGGTTTCGTGTATTCGCGGATGACGTTGAGCTTGGTTTTTGCCGCCGCCAGATCCTTGCCGAACTTCTCGACCGAAAACCGATCGCTTTCGAGTTGCACATCGGTGATGTAACCGCGCGAAGCGAGTTTCCGACTGTGCTTCAGGAAGTTTTCGGCTCGGCGCGAGTTCTCTTCCGCCACGAACAGTTCACTCTCCAGCTTTTGTTCTTCCTGCACGAACGTACCGAGTTCGTATTCTTTCAAGGCAATGAGGGCGGCAGCATGATCGTTGGTCGCTTTGCTGAAAGCCGCCTCGGCGGTGTTGACGGCAATCTTCTGCGTCGCCAAGTCTTTGCGCAGGGTCGAGTCATCGAGTTGCACAACGACATCGCCCGCCGCGACGGGCGTCCCTTCAGCCACGATCTCCAAAATGCGAACGCCTTCGGACGAGGCGACCTCGCAGCGCAACTCGACGTTCGCCGCACTCTCCAACTCGCCCCGCTCCACGATGTCGGTGAAGAACTCACCCACGACCGGCCGTTGCGTGGTGACATCGACAATGGCATCGCTCCGCATCGTGTAGACCGCCGCTCCTCCCGCCGCACAGCAAATGGTGAGGAACGCGATCATCACCAACGGCCAACGCCGCCGCTTGCTTGGCCGACGACGAGGTTGATTGTTCTGCGTCGGAGCTGACGAAGACGGTGAGTTCAGCGTCTCAGCATTTTGGAGCGGAGTGTTCGGAGAAGAAGCGTTCATCGCGCGAGTCACCACGAAGGCAGAGTGTGTTCAACGGCCAACGGCCTCCCTGCCCAGCATACCCACGGACCAAGCCTCTCGCCCGCCCAAAAAAGATAGCCCTGTCACCCCGTGACGGGGGGCGAGCGGTAGGAAATAGCTGACCAATCAAAGCCTGACGCGCAAGCGAAGGATCGGATACCGAGCGTCCTTCGCTTGCGCGTCAGGCTTTGATCTGAGGTAAACCAATTCTTGCCGGTCGCCTTAGCGACTCGGTTCCAAGCGGTTAGTTTCGGAGTCGCTCGGTTCCAACGTCTCGGGCACGGGTGGCAAGTCGCCAACTGACAGCGCGGTGAATCCCGGCTGGTCTGGATCGCCATGGATCGTCAGCGGGTTCGGCAACGTCTCGTAGTACCGCGCCAGCAACGTCTCATCCGTGACGGAGCCGGGATCAGCCCACAGCCCGCGTTCGTCGAGGCTCATCGTGCCGAGATCGAAGTCGAGGAACCTCCGCTGGATTTCGTAATCGCCCCAGACCGAGATGAACGTCGCCTGCGATTGCTGAAGATTGAGGAGGGCATCGACCAGATCGCGGGCGACGGTCGGCGATGCTGCCGGTACGACTTTGCCATCACCCACCGGCTTCTCCGGTTCGACCAGCTTGAGCCGCGCGATGTCGGTCTGCGTGATCGCGACATCCACCGCGAGCCGCCGCAGTTCGAGGTTGAACTGATCGAGATAGATCTGTCTGAGCCGTGCTCGCAACCCGCGATGGATTTCGTCTCGCTGTGCCATCAATGACCGACGTGCCTGCTGGTAGTCGATCAGCGACTGCCGGTACTGATTCCGCTCAATGAGACGTGTCAGTGGCGCATCGAATTGCACACCCGCTTTCAACGTCCCGTTGGCGTCATCGAAGTTGAGCGGGTTGTTTCCCTTCGTGCCGATGTCCCCCGTGACGTTCACCGAGAGATTCGACTTGAGCGCGTTGGCGTTGAACTCGATCAGTCTCCACGTATCGACGAGCGAGGCCTTGGCATTCATCCAATCGGGCCGACGGGCCAGCGCCACTTGAAACGCCGTTTCGGGAGTGACTCGTATCGGGACCAGCGCCACAGCGTGCAATCGCGTGCGCGCTTGCCACAGCGACAACTCCAACAGAGAGGCGGAGACTCGCGTCAATACTTCTCGCTCCGCGCGAATCCGCTCGGCCGGTTCGAGATCTCCGTCGCTGGCCAGTTGTCCGACCCGCGTGGCCAGTTCCATGACCTCGCTCGTCAACCGAATCCGCTCGGTACGAAGCAAACTCACACGCTCATCGAGCGCCGTCGGTGAGATCGCCCGACCTTCAAAATTGTTCTCGCGCAGTTCGGCTCGTTGCGACAATTCTTCCAAGGCGAGACGCCGTTGAGGGAGATTGGCCTCAACGGCCCGGAGGTCGTTCGCCATGACTTCCGTCATCTGGAGCAGGCGACTCGACAAGTCCGACACGGTCTTGTCTGGGACCACCGCACCCCCGTCCGCCTTCGCGGCCGACAACGTCTCGAACCGCTCGGCCACCTCGCCCTGCAACTGCGTCAACTCCGAAGCGATCAAATGGAACTGGTCGAAGAACGGGTCGCGCAGCTCGAACGGAATGTCGGGAGGCAAACTCAACGGGCGAATCTTGTAAACATCGAGCGCACTCTCGTAAGCCGCGAGCACATTCAGCAACTCGCTTTGCCCCGAGTAATACGCTTGCCGCGCGAAGTCCACTTGAAACCGATTCTCCAAACGTCCCGCATCGAACGAGGCGTCGAGTTGCAGCCATGTGTCGCGCAGAGCCGCGATCCGGGCGCGCTGATTCCGAATGAACTGCTGCTGCTGAAGGAAGCCGAGAAAGCCACCCGCGCCCGCCGCCCCAACGCCGCCGCCCCCGGCAAAGCCGCCGCTCGACGTGACGCCGACCGCGCCCACGCCACCAAATCCGCCCACTCCGACTCCCGTGAAGCCACTCAGTCCGGAACCGCCAAACAAACCACCCGAACGAGTCAACCCGCCGCCACCACCGCTCCCCGTGGCAACGTCCAAATAGAAGCCCTGCCGGAAGCGGTCGTACTGCCTGACGTTCGCGAGCAGATTTCTTTCAGACCGAGTCAACGTCTCCATCACGCGAGGCCGACCGGCGAACTGCAGCAGCGGCTGTGAAATGGCAAAGTTGAGCAACGACGAGTACGAGTTGGTGTCAGGGCCGGCAAGCTGCCACACGATCGAGTTCGCCATCCCCGCAACAAACGTCCCGCCCGTCGTGGTGATCCGCCTCATTCGCAGGCCGGTGCCCGAGCTGATCGTTGTGGAGTCATCTCCTCCATTGCGAATGCTGCCGACCCGCGAAAACTCAGTGAGATTGCCACCGAAGAACTGCGACTGAAACCGGAACCGCTCCGCCGTGACATCGAGCGCCGACAGATAGAGCGTCTCCAACTGAGACTGATAATCGCGCGAGTGCAGTCGCGCCAGTTCGACCGCTCCACCGAGATCAACCCGTACTCGCCCCTCGCTGTCGTAAGGCAACCACGCGCGGTAGTCACTCACTTCGACATCGGTCAGATTCCCATTCCGTTCCCAGTGCTTCCAACCGCGATGCCCGTCCACGCACTCCATCAAGCGGTGCGAATCCGGATCGTCGGGAGGCATCGGCGGGCAATCGGGATCAGTCGGGTCATACAACCGGGAACGCGGATCAATCCCGATCCCATAACCCGGAAGCTGGTACTGCGGATTGGCAGTCGCTCCCTCGACAACAGCATAAGCAGCCACATCCGCCTGCTCACGGTAGTGCCCTCGATGGCAGCCGCTCGCCACCAGCCCCGCGAGAGCACATTTCAAAACCAGCCCGACGCGCAAGCGAGGGCCTGCCGTTCGAGGTCTCCGATGCCCTCGCTTGCGCGTCGGGCTAGTTTTTCCCGTCCGAATCCGTTTTGAAATACGTTCGAGCAGGAGAACAGCCATCGCGCACGAACCGGCTCGCGGCGCAAATCGCCGAAGCCGACTCCACAATCCACTGGCCCTCGTGCCCACCATCGCCATGCACCCGCCGTTCTCATTTCACGTCAGAATGTCTTCCGCGCTGAGTTGCTATCGGGAAGCGGTCGCACCGGACTTAACGACTTTGCCGATCGCCCGGAAACCTCACCCCAACCTCGACAGCACCGATCGGTCGAGCCTGCCGGACAGCGATCCACAGCGTGGAAACGATCAGAAAACAGACGGGAAGACTCTGACATCTTGGCGGCCCACACCAGTTCACTTTTTCTTCTGCCCCGCGAAACGAGGCTTCTCTCCCATTGAAATCACGCTCGGCCGGAGCAGAACCGTGTGACGCGATCCCGCTCCCTCGTCGCGGAGCGACATTTGATGGTCGCCGTGGGTTTCAACCCGCCGAAGGCGATGACACCGGCATGATTCGTCGCGGCGCGACGATGGAAGGCGGAGGTCATCGGTGCGAATGAAACTGATCGCCGATCATGCGGAGAGGATTCCATCGTCGCGCCGCGACGAGGTCGGATGCCACGATCACACCGTCTGCGGGATGAACGTGCTTGTTGCCGTGATGGCTCCGTCAACAATCCGCGTCTCTGCTTCAATCGCACGGCCACGTCCTCGATGTCGCCATTAAAGTTGAAGCAGTGGCACATCTTGTCGGGAGACCGACCGAGTCGCTTGAGCAGAGCTCAGGGTGATTGTTCATTGACCATTCTATCGTAGAAATCCATTCGACGCCGCATCTCATCTTGCGTAATCAGACCTGTAGTTAACGAGGAATGTGTTATTTCCCATTTGTTTGGGGAAATCAATTCGCGGTGGCACATGGGTTGCGAAAACCAAGTACAGGGGGCACATCGCTATAGGCGTTGACGAGGTCAACGAATCTTGGCGGTTTGCTCAAAACAGGACAGAGTTTTTCGGTTCCATTTCAAGGGATTTCAACATGAGTCAGTTTTCAAATGGATTTGAAGCGTTGGAAGATCGGGTTCTGCTCGCGGGCAATGTTATGGTCGCGTACAACGCAGCGGGTGACCTCGTCGTAACAGGTGACAATGCTGCTAACAACATCTCGATCGTTGATACGGATGGCGACGGGCATTACGTTATCGTTGGCAACGACGGAGAGAATATTGAGTACAGCGACGAAGTCATCGCTGCGGGCGTTTTCGATCTTGATGCTAATGGTGTCAGCACGGACGATAACATGAATGTCTTCAATGCTCCCACCGCGGCGGCGGGTGACAATTTGATCGTCAACCTCAAGGGTGGCAACGATACCCTTACAGTTGTCGATAGTGGCGCTGCTGGAGATCTCGGCGCCGGCCTTGATCTTCACGTCAACATGGCTACGGGCGACGATAACGTCAATATCATGGGTGCGGGTCAGATTACATTTGAGGACGTGAGTATCGATCTTGGCATCGGCCACGACCGACTGCTCATCGACAACGCTACCGCCAACACGCTTAGAGTAGCCGGTGGTGCTGGCAACGATGAATTTGGCATCACTAACTTCAACGCACACCTCCTGTCGATGGCAGGTGGAGTTGGCACCGACAACATTAGCGTTTCGCTCTCCAACATCAATGATACGAGCATTAGCGGTGGGGCTGGCAGCGACAACATTAATGTTTCCAACTCTCTGTTAGGTGATTTGAGCCTCACTGGTAATGCGGGACGCGATCAAATCAACTTGGATAACATCTTCGTCACCGGCCGTACGAATGTGGGTATGAATGGTGGTAGAGATCTGGTTAACATCCAGAACTCAGTATTCGACGGAAGTTTCAGTTTGAATGGTGGTAATGGCCGCGACGAAGTCTCAATTTATAACAACGCTTTCCACAGTGCGGTCTCCTTTAACGGTGGTGGCGGACGTGATGACCTGTACGGCTTCGACACAAATACGGGTGTGAGCCGCAGTGACATCAGGAGTTTCAGGATCAACTGATTAACCACGCTAATCCGAGACTATTCGACTGGGACGTGGTAAGCACCGAATGCAACAGCTAGCGAGGTCGAGAAGTAAACTTCTCGGCCTCGTTTTCATTCACACGGTCACGTCGAAGACTCTGCGACCGCCTCACCCGGCGTCCGGCTTCGATACACGCGTTGTTGCGCACATATCCGGCTCGTGCGAAATTCTGGCTCGGAGCCTGACCTTGTTAATGAATGCGAGCCGGTTTGCGATTGACTGCCTGCCGGACAGCCTAAATCGAACGTCGTCCGATTGGTGCCCGGCGTGAGGCAGGCAAGCCTTGGGGTCGGTGGGGATCCGTATACGGTGAGAAGGTCGGCCCCGTGAGTCGGCCTCTTTCCGGATGACTGGCGACCTGTGACCACCCCGGTGATTTGACGTAAGTGTCGAAAAAAGGCGCAAAAACGACGGTTGGCGGCCTTCAAAACCATTTCAGAATCACTGCCACTTATCCGTCCGGCCATCCGAGAGTGCTTGGAAGCTCGCCAACCGTGGTGTTTGTTGATCTGAATCCTCTCGGAAGGCAGCCAACCCTCGTTGGCAAGCATCCGAAGTCATGTTTTCTGTTTGGCGACAAGCAGTTAGATCAAACAGGCCATTTTCACGCTCCGGACACTTACGTCAAATGTTCCCTGTTGTGCGCGGGTCTCCCGACCGCGCACATTTTCAACCGAAGGTTTCCCGGAACAAGAGGAGACCGACGGTCGGCCGGCTGTGCAGGGTCAAGAGACTCGCGCACAATGAAGAGCGGCGAGTTGTATGGCCCGCTCTGAGTCCTCGAAGGGCGCGGCAAGAACCTCAAGTGGCAATGACTAGGCACTTTCTAAAGCGTCAGGGCGTGCCACCCCGCGAAGCCGGTCTCCGTGGAGTGATTCATGGCAGAGCCGCCGCCCGTCGCGGAGCGACATTTGACGGTAGCCGTGGGTTTCAACCCACGGAGGGCGATGACACAGGAATGATTCGTCGCGGAGCGACGATGGAAGGCGGGGGTCATCGGCGCGAATGAAATTGGTCGCCGATCGCGCGGAGAGGATTCAATCGTCGCTCCGCGACGAGAGGGTTTGGCGGGATGGCCGACCGTGGGTTGAAACCCACGGCGACCTTCGGCGGTCGCTCTGCGACCAAGGCCAAGAACCCTGCCGACTCGTGGAGGGAACTGCGGGGTGCCACGGTCAGGCAGTCTTCGACAGGGCCGTGCTCTTCGGTGAGCGAATGTCGGATGCCAGGGTCACACCGTCTGCGGGATGGCCGTGCTTGTTGCTGTGACGGCTCCGTCAACAATCCACGTCTCTGCTTCATTCGCACGGCCACGTCGCAGACTCAGTGACCCTGGCACCCGCACCCGGCGATTGCTGCCTGTGGGTTGAAACCCACTGCGACCGCCGTCCGGTCGCTCCGCGACCAGAACAATCATTCGGTTGTCATGCGGCCAGAGGAACCAGTCGCTCGCGCGTCGTGCTGGTGTGTCACTCGGCGAATGGATTCACCACCAGCACCGAGTCGTAGCGCATGCCGTTCGAGAGGTCTTCGGAGTACAGCGTCGTGACCCCGGCTTCGATGCCTGCGGCGAGCAACATGCTGTCCCAGTGTGAGAGGCAGTCACGACGGCTGAGATCTAACGCCGTCAGCACGGTCATGTGTTGTGGCGTGACGATCGGAAACATCTCGATCATCCAACCCACAAAGTCATTGACCTTTTCGGGAGTGAGTACCTGCTTCGATTCCCAGCGCCGCAGGCCGTTGACGAACTCATCCGTGTCTCAGAAATTAGCCGCGCGGCGCTAGCCCCGGTTACACGGCATGAACCGGGGCTA
>JAYTGQ010000820.1:0-3691 GCA_043733345.1 Schlesneria sp. | reverse complement strand
TCAAACTCTGGCGAGCCGCCCCGGCCTAATCGGCCTCCACCGAAACCGCCCCCGCGATCACTTCACCGAAAGACCAACCCAAACCCGCCTGCCTCAGTTACGAGGACGGCCTCCTAGTGCCAACGCCTTTTGAAGCTGGACAAGCTGTAGGGTGGGACCAGTGGCGTTTCGCCGCGCCGGCCCACCAGGATTTCTCGACGTTTTCCAAGGGTGGGCCGGCGCTCGAAGCGAGCTGGTCCCACCCGACATGGAACAAGGCGCTGGCCCTGAGTGAAACCGGCCAGCATCACGGATCCGCTTCCAGCCCGTAGTCGCTGATTTTTTTGTGCAGTGTATTGCGGTTGATACCGAGCCGGGCGGCGGCTTTCGTCTGAGTTCCCTGACACGTCTTCAAAACTTGCTGAATCAATTCGCGTTCGACGAGCGAGACGATTCGTTCGTGAACATTCTGAGCCTCTTCTCCCGCTTCGAGCAATCCGAGCGTCACGAGTTCGCTGCACTGCGTGGCGATCCCACCCGAACGAGAACGACTCAGCCGAATCGGTGCCAGACCACGCACATGCGGCGGGAATAGGTCGAGCGTCAGCGTGTCACTCATGCAGAGAACCGTCGCCCGTTCGATGTAGTTCTGAAGTTCCCGCACGTTGCCCGGCCACGCATACGTCTGCAACATCGAGATCAAATCGGGACTGAGCTTGGGCACGGGGCGATTGTTCGACGCGGCATACTTCTTGGCGAAGAACGTCACCAAGGGGCCGACATCCTCCGGGCGTTTGTGCAGCGGCGGGAGATAGATCGGCACGACGTTGAGTCGGTAGTAAAGGTCTTCGCGAAACTTCCCCGCGTCGATTTCATCGAGCAAATCGCGATTGGTCGCCGCGACGATGCGGCAGTCCACGCGAATGGTCTTCGTGTCGCCGACACGCTCGAATTCCTGCTCTTGCAGAACCCGCAGCAGCTTGACCTGCAACGTGTAGCTCATCGAGTTGATCTCATCGAGAAAGATCGTTCCGCCGTGAGCCGCTTCAAACCGACCGGTTCGATTTTCATGGGCACTCGTGAACGCCCCCTTCACATGGCCGAACAGTTCGCTCTCCAGCAAGCTTTCGCTGAGTGCCCCGCAGTTCACGCGAATGAATGGACCGGACGAACGCGGGCTGAGTTCATGCAACGCCCGCGCAATCAGCTCCTTGCCAGTGCCGGTTTCTCCGAGCAACAGCACCGTCGCGGTCGTGTTTGCGACCTGCCGCGTCAAACGATAGACCTCGTTCATCGCGGGGCCATCGCCAACCATGCCATTCAAAACCGGAGCGTTCGGACGACTGCTGGATGTGGAGTTGGATCCATTCATGGTTTCATTGCTTTCTTTCGCCGTTGCCACAAAGCCGCACACGCGGACACTGAAAGTGCTGGCATCATAAGCACGAGATTGCCTTTCGGTAGGGTTGGTCCGAGAAGTATCGCCATTTTCTCAGTGGACGGAATTGCAATGCCGTCTCGCCTGCCTGCCAGTCACGCACGGCACCCGTCCGCTGCACGAGAGGCAGGCATGGAATCGTTCGGAGATGAAGCGTCCCTCTCCGATTTGGCAGCGATGTCAGACTGGCCGACAGCAAGCTGATCTGTCACGATTCTCCACGCACTTGGCCCGTTGTTTTCTGCGCACGGATGAGGATGGCACATTTCACACTAACCCGAAGCGTAAGCGAGGACGTGTGTTGCATTCTCGCTTACGCTTCGGGTTAGTGTCAGCGTGTACCGCGTGAGGTATTTCTGCCAGATTGAGGACGTTTTTGATGACGACACCCGTATCCGACCTCTGCCTTCCTGGACTCGTTCGATCCGCAGTGCAGCGCCGCGCGGCCGTCGTCGAACATGAGCGAATGGCTCGCAACACCTGGCAGATGAGGTTGGAATGTCCCGAGATCGCGCGTCAGATTCTGCCCGGTCAGTTCTTTATGGTGCGACTGCCGGGACGCAGCGACCCGCTGCTCGGACGTCCGTTCGCGCTGTACGACATCTATCACGATGAGGCCGGTCAACCGCGTGGTCTCGACTTCGGCTACGTCGTCGTCGGCAAGATGACTTCGTTGCTGGAGTCGCTTCAGCCGGGTGATGAAGTCGAACTGTGGGGACCACTCGGCAACGGCTTTCCGCCACCTCCCGCCGGTCACTTGGTAATCGTGGCGGGCGGGATCGGAGTCACGCCGTTCTTGGCCGTGATTCGAGAAGCCTTGCGACGGCGCGTCTACGGTCAGCCACCGCGAGAAATCGGACACGTCCCGTCGCGCATCACGCTCTGTTACGGAGTCCGCTCGGCGGAGTTCCTCGCGGGTGTCGATGAGTTTCGTCGCGAAGGGATCGATGTGCGGATCGCGACCGACGACGGATCCGTCGGACATCGCGGCTTCGTCACGGAGCTGTTGCAGGAACTGCTCGACGTAGCGTCGCCACCCGAAGCCGTCTATTGCTGCGGCCCCGAGCCACTGATGCACGCCGTCGCGAGACTGACTGACGCCGCAAACGTCCCGTGCTGGCTGTCGCTCGAAACACCGATGGCTTGCGGTTTCGGAGCCTGCTTCAGTTGCGTGACCAAGATCAAGCAAGAGGGTGGCTCATGGGACTACCGGCGCGTCTGCGTCGAAGGTCCAGTCTTCCCGGCTCGACAACTGGCCTTCGATTGACGCAACGCAGCACAGAGCGAAATCGCGGAGGGGCTGTGCAGGATCAAGTTCCGAGAAAGCTAAAAGTCACCCGAAGCGTGAGTTCTAAAGTTGCGCATTTCGTGATTTCAGCCCCAACGAGGCTATGTGATGCCAGCCGAGTAATCACGTCCAACGTTTCATGACTTTCCCCTTTCGGTTCATCCGATGTTTTGGGGGGAGTCCAATGAGGGTGACGAAGTCCGTCGTTTTCATCCCGAAGGGATGTCAGCCATGAGCCGGGGGTTGAGCGTCCGCGACACCCCCGGTGCGAAGATATCGAGATTGGATTTGCATCCTGAAGGGATGCTGGCCAGCTCAGAATGTCTCCCCGTTTCGCGATGCTGGCATCCCTTCAGGATGCAACAGCCATTTGTCAGACCTCTTCCGGGGGTGTCGCTTCGCTCAACCCCATAGGCACCAACTTAAGGAAAGTTGTTCTCGTCGAAAAAGTGGAAAGCTCCTCAATCTGAACGGGTTATCTCACGACACGTTTCTGGAAGAAGGAGCTTCCCGATGGGCATGGTAGCGAAAGTGGTGGCGGCGATGGAGCGAGTGCTGGGGAAGGGCGTCAACGCGTTGGCGAAGGAGCACCAGGTGATCCGGCGGGAGCGCAAGTTTACCGGGGAGAGTGGGCGCACGACGCACTTTGTGAATTTGTTTAGGCGGTGATTTGCGTGAGGCGTTTGTCGTTTCTGGTACCGGTGGCTTGGCGAGTACGGCGGAGCCAGAAGCTGTCGAGGGGGCGGTGTCGCAGAGTTGGTCGGCTCGCAGTTGCAGCAGGGCTTCGCCGCCGGACTCGGTCCAGAACTTTTCGCTGCCTTTGACACGGCGGCTGATTTGTTTGACGGTGGACTCGAGGTGGCTGGAGGTGATCGGCACGCCCATCAGGCGGTAGGCCGGGTCGTTCATGCGGGACTGCTGGTTGGTCAGGTACGTCAGCGTGTCGGTGACGATTTGACGAGGATCGGTGTCGGCGGCGTCGGGAG
>JAYTGQ010000819.1:0-1163 GCA_043733345.1 Schlesneria sp. | reverse complement strand
GCGCCGGCCCACCCTGTAAAACGCCTGCACATGCGGGTGGGCCGGCGCTCGAAGCGAGCTTGTCCCACCCTACATTGACGGTTCATCCGACTTTTGTCGGACACGTCATCTCCTCGTTTACACTTCGGGTGAGTGTGCCGCAGCGACAACTGTGTCAGCCTCGGCCGCGAGAGATATAAACGATGCCTGCCCCAATCTCGTCTCACCACCAACATGATCTCCGTCATCATCCCCACCTTGAACGAAGCCGCTTCGATCGCGGTGCTGATTGCCGAGACGCGGCAAATCGGCGCATGTGAGATCATCGTCGTCGATGGCGGATCGACCGATGAGACGCTCGCACAAGCGGCTTCGGCCGACAGCGTGATCTCCTCACCGCGTGGTCGCGCGACGCAGCAGAATCTCGGAGCCGCATCCAGTTGTGGAGACGTGCTGCTCTTCCTGCATGCCGACTGCAGGTTGCCAACCGGTGCGTTCGATGCCATTCGTGCGGCACTCGACGACGAACGAACCGTTGGCGGTTGCTTCGAGCAAACGATTGCGGCCGACGGTCGGCTCTATCGCTGGCTGGAATGGGGCAACGGGCTGCGAGTCCGCTGGCTGCGGATGGCTTACGGAGACCAAGCGATCTTCATCCGCAAGTCGGTCTTCGAGCAACTCGGCCGCTTCCCCGATGTGAAGCTGATGGAAGACGTGTTGCTGATGCGGCGACTCCGACGCGCGGGCCGCTTCGTGCTGCTGCCCAACCGAATCACGGTCTCCGCCCGTCGTTGGCAACGCCACGGCCTGGTTCGCCAGACACTGCGCAATGGGCTACTGCTGACGCTCGCGCTGTGCGGCGTCTCACCCAATCGCCTCGCGCGGTTTTATCCGAACACGCGTTGAGCCGTGATCATGCCTCACGCGGTCATTGATGAGATATTCTTGGTGAGCCGGGCGGCGTCAGCCCTCGGCACTCACTTTGGCCCATTCACCTGATCCGAGATTTGAAATCTGGGATTTGAAATGGCAGACGAAGTGTGAAGCTGGCTCAGTTTTTTTATCTCAAATCTCAAATCTCAAATGCCGTTTCAAAACCAAAGTGAGTGCCCTTGGGCTGACGCCGCCCGGCTCACCAAAATTCTATTTGAGAAACGTCTCATCGAAGACCGCGTGAGGCATAT
>JAYTGQ010000818.1:0-9911 GCA_043733345.1 Schlesneria sp. | reverse complement strand
TCGACGCGCGGGGCGTTGCCCACGCGGTTAAACGAGCCGTAGTGCCGTAGCCGTAGGGTGGGCTGTGCCCACCATTCCGTGATCTCCATCAAGGTGGGCACAGCCCACCCTACGAGGAGCCATCAGGTCGAATGGCCCTCTCATTTATTTCGCCGACGACGTGAAGACGACCGTCGCTTCGCCCACTGAGTCGGCGACCTGCCGGTCGAGCTTGATGTCACTCCCTTGGACGCGCCCCACCTCCAGCCACTGTCGGTTGCCGGTGGGATCGGGACGAGAGACCACGTAGAGGATGTTGTTGGCGGCGGGAGTCCACTTCGTGCGGCAGGTCAATTCTCCGCGAGCGGGCTTTTCCAGCCAGCCGATCGAGAACCTCAGTGCCAACACGTCGCGTTCGAGTTCCATCTGACGTTTGGCCGCGCTGGCGAAGACCGGTTCGAGCGGCGGGACTTTGGCCAGCAGCGAGGTCGCTCGTTTGCGGTACTCCTCGACCTTCGTGCTGTACGGATCCATCCACGAGGCGGCCTTCATCGCCTCTTTGTCTTCGTCGTCCAACGCTTGGAAGATCGGAGTCAGTTCCTGTTCGAGGAGCTGATCGCCGCTCCCGGCATACTCCAAGATTTGCGTGACCAAGCGATAGCGCAGCAAGGGATCAACCTGCGTCGCCTTCAACCAGGTCTCGGTGATCTCGCGCAGCACGGAGTGCCAATTGTCGATCCCTACGTCCTTCAGGATCGTCCGCGTCTTGGTGGCAAGCTCCTGCTGAGGCGGTGGCACCGACTTAAACATCGGGACATCGCCCGGCTTCAAATCCTTCGTCAGCTTGGTCGTGCCGTTGTAATCGACAACATAACGGATGCTCACCACGCTGCCGAACGGTTTGGTTTGAGCTTCCGCGAGATAGAACGTGTGGCCATCGGTATCGCGCAGGACATGTCCCTCTTTGACGAACTTGCTGTTGAACAGCCTGATCAGTTTTTGCTTCAGCCCTTGATCGGGATCACCTTCCTCGACGAACCGCAGTTGGACGGCATTGAGCCAAGTTTGATAGCGGGTGATGAGCGAGAAGTCCGGCGTATTGGGATGCTCGATCAACAGCGTACGGATTTCGCGCAGCCGGGCGTCCACATGCTTGTCGCTCGCCAGTTTGAGCGACTTCCACTGCTCAATCAGCTTTTGCCGAGACAACACCGCTGGCAACGGACAGGCTTCCGCGGCGGTCTTCATCACCGTGGCCCGCACGTCTTCGGGAAACACCGTCGCGAATTCTCGCAACGTCGCTTCATACGTTCCCGCCTTGGGAAGCGTCTGCCCGCCGGTGGGCAAGAGCAGCGCCGCATGCGTCAGCCTGTCGAGCAAGTCGTGCTTGCGTCTGAGGTCCGCCACTCCCTTCCGCGCCGCTTCGAGTCGCGTCTCCATCGCGGCGGCTTGGTTTTGAAGTTCCTTGGCGACAGACCCCTTCGTCGATTGGAACTGGCTCACCCGCGTCCCCGCTTCACTGAGCAACTGCGCGGAGTGATCGAGGTCGGACGCGGTCGAGTCGCGCAGCGCGGTCTCGACCGATTGAATCGGCTGATTCGCTGAGGCGAGTTGCTCACGAAACTCCTTTTCACGCTCGGCCGTTTCACGCGTGACGCGGTCCTGCCACGTCGCACGAATCTTATCGACGCGGACTTTTTCGTCGGCCGTCTGTGCGAGTCCATCTGCCTGCTTGATCGCCGGTTCGATTCGCACCGCTTCAGTCGCCTGCTCGGCCGTCTCTATCGCCGCCACGAACTGGACGGAGCGATCCTGCTCCGCGCGTTCGGCGTCGGTCAGCAGCTTCTGTGTGCCGAGCCACAATTCACTGGTGGACTTGCTGCCGCGCTGAGCCATCAGTTGGCGGGCCTCGGCCAGTTTCCCTTCCGAGACGAACGTACTGACCGCCGCCGCGATCCGACGATCCTTCTCCCCTTCGTTCGAGACCTGCACGATCCACCCGAACGCCCCGACAACCGCGATCACACCGGCCGCCATCGACGCGATTTTGAACGTGCGCCGCGACTTCTCTTTCGCCGCCTGATCGGCGATCCGCCGCGCGAATCGCGTCTCTAAACCTTCGGGCAGCGAACGCTGATGCCGGTCGAATTCGAGGCCCATCCGCTTGAGATCGGCCAGCGTCAGCGCGTCATTCGTCACCGCGCGCTCGATCTCGGTGACAGACTTCGCGTACTCCTGATCGCTCTTCAGCGAGCGGTCTTCGTCGTCGAGCCAATTCAAAATCGGAGCGACCTGTTCGCGCAACGGGTCTCCCGCCGGCAGCGGGACCGCCTTGAGTTCCCGGTTCCAGTCGTCGCGCAAGGACCGCGCCCGATCGACATCGCGGGCGTTGAAGGCGGCGTGCAGTTCGGCCTCCAACTCTTCCAAGCGACCGCGCGATTGAGTCCGCTGCGCCTGAGTGACGCGCGACTTGATCGCTTTCAGCAGCGACTCGGGGATCGACTCGCGCCACCCGTCCGCCTGAGTCTCCGCGAGCAGTGACTTCAGCGCGGGCATGTCGCCGCGCGAAGCGGCTGCGCGGACTTCGGTCTCCATCTCACCGAGCCGTGCCCGTTCCATGTCGCGTACGTCGCCGTCCCAATGCGGCGTGGTCGGGTCGAGCTGCGCGAGTGATCTCAACACGGGCAGCCGCTGCGACAACGAGCAGCGTCCCAGCGCGAGCAACCGTTGCGTGTCGAGCAACTTCAACAGCGGCTCTTGCAACGCATAGGCTTCGTTCAGCGCCGAGGCGATGTCGAGCAGCAGCGGTTCCGGTGGCGCGAAGAAGTACGTCGCGACGACCTCCATCAACTGTGGCCGTTCGGCGAAGTCGAGGACCGCCACTAGGTCCAACACGTTCGGAGCCGCTTCCGCCAATTGCAGTCCCTCGGCCCGCAACCCCTGCTTGAGACACTCATCACATTTTCGGAGCCGCGCGTTGGTGCTGTGGCAATGACCGGAATACTCGACCACCAACGCCGCCAACTCGTCCGTCTGGTCAATCACCTCGCGCTGCAACAGAAACCGCAGCTCATCGACCACGCGTTGAATCTCAGTCATGGCTTTGCATCCCCCTCATTTTTCCCCGCCTTGAGCTGCATCTTGAAGTTACTCTTCGGGTCACCAGTCCCCGAGTCGCCGAAGTTCACGACATCGACGAACTCATGAATCTCTCCGTTTTCTATCTTTTTGCCCTCAGTGTCTCGCAGTGTCCCGGTCAGTTCATAGTAGAGACGAACCGACGTTACCGACGCTTTTTTCAACAACTCCTCTAGCGGCTTGTACTTCTCGATGGACTCATACAACGGGATCAGCTTGGGCAGTTTCTCAACCGCGACTTTCAAGTCTTTTTTCCGCCCCTTGTCGTCTTCCGACCTGAGTTGCCCTTGGGCGTCTTCGATCGCGTCTTGAAGGCTCTGCCGAATCTTTGCCGCCCCGTCCGGACGGTCAGCCGTGCATTTCTTGAGTAACTCTTCGATTGCAGCAACTTTGGGATCCTGCTTTGAGTTCTCTCCCGTCACGACATTCTCAATCGCTCCCTTGGGTTTGTCGTAGATCGTTTTGAATTGCCGATTGATGTCAGACTTGGCGACGATAAGACTTCCCGTCAAATCCTTTTCGATCCCTTTGAGAAACTTCGGAACGTCGGTCAGTTTCAGCCTGATCTCCGGTCCCTCTGTGCCGGAAGCCAGTTCCAGTTTGAGTTCCAGTTTGTTGGAAGTCGGGCCGGTGTTGTCTGGGAATGACTTCAACGCCTCATGAGTGAATTCATCGAGTGAGCAGGTCCATGTGGACTGAGCTGCACGGTGATCTCCATCGAGTGAAATCGTCTGACCGTCAATCTTGAGGATGAGCCGATCCAGCACCAGCTTCGGTTTGGGCTGGGCTTTCACGGATGATTCCACGAGCGCCGACGCGGGGAGCTTCCAAGTCAACAAGTCTTTCTTGAAGTACTGCTCAACTGGAACCTTGTCATCACCGATGGGAAACCGACTGAACGCGATGTCTTGGATCGGCGGACTGCCCGGTGTCGCAGACAACACGCGAATGCGATACCAGCCGAGCCACGGGACTTGGTCTGGTAATACGGACTTCAGGCGGTACTTCATTTGGGACGTTGGGTCCACATATTCGGTGAACAGCGCCACTACGGGTGGTTCACCTCCAGCATTTTTGATCTCCTCCACAATCGACCGTTTGGCGTTGTACGCTTCGACGTGTGAACGACTGGCACTGCGATCGACATAAGGAAGCCAGTCCGGCTTCAAGAGTACCATTCCCGGCTGAGGCTGATTGGGGCCGGGGACATGCTTAAAGCTATAGAGGTCTAGGGGCGTTTCCTTGCTCAAAGGAAGAGTCAGGACCAATGGCTCGATCTTCGTATTGGTAGGGGCGGGCGGCACGACAGGTGTGTCTGGTTTTGGTGGTGTGACAGGCACTTCGGAGTGAGATGTCGCCGATGGCGGAGGCATTGGGTCCGCTGGCTTTGGATTGGGTGCCACGGGGGGGGGCACTGTCGATGGAGTGTTAGAGGCGACCTCGGTGGGCTTGTCTTTGGGTGCAGAAGCCTTGGGCTCCACTTTCGGGTTCGCTGCGGGTTGTGCCTGTGCCTTGATCGGAGCGGATCGGTCGTTGGCGAGATCACCTTGATCGTTGTCGTCTCGGGCGGGACGCATGAACACGACAGAGAGCAGCGCGGCAAATGAGAGGGCGAGGGCACCTAAGCCGAGCCACATCCCGAGACCGGCAGCCGGTCGCTGTGACTCGGCTTCGATGACATCGGCCAAGCTTCGGGGCGGGCGCGATTGGGAAGCCGACGACGTGGTGGCGGGCAGCAGCTTGTAGGTCGGTTCGCGATCCGGTGGCGGCTGCGGAGGCGGCGCGGATTGAGCCTGCGGTTGCTTCAATGGCTGCGGTGACGCGACGGTGCGTCGAAAGCTGGCCGGGGTGCGGTCCTCGGAAGAGAACTCCACATGAACCCGCTCGGCTTCCGCAAACACGACATCGGAAGGACCGGTGCGCGAAGTCGCGCGGGCTGGCGTGTTGTGGGGACGCGCTCCCGAGCGTGCGGCATCGACGAGCGGGCCACCCGTCGCGCGGCCGAGCGATCGGGAAGTCAGATCGAGACGCAGCGCGTTCACGAATCGGAGTGACTCGTGTGCGTCCTTTGAGTCTTGCACGATCGCACGCCAGGTGCAGGTCGTGCCCGTCGCGAGGCCCGTGAAGTACGTGCTGAACGTCACGTCCCAGCGTCGCTCAACCGGCAGCAGCGAGATCGCTTCGTTGAACAGCGGCAGGATGTCCTGTCCCGGCGCGAAGAGCAGCACGACGAGTCGGTCAGGAGCTTGCAGGAAGGACTCGGCGAGAACGCCCGCCCAGCCTGCGTCTCCCGTCAACTCCTGCCACGTCCGACAAACGCCACTCGGCGGATCGGTCTCGCGTTTGACCGGCTTGAGCGCGATGACCGTCGGTTCACCGGACCACTCGTCCCGCATGAAGTCGCGCATCGACAGCAGGTTGGCCGGACCACCCGGCAGCAGTTCGGTTCGGTCGAGTACGACGTGATGCGCGAGCTTGTTCGCGCGCTGGGAATAGTCCAAGCCGAAGTCGGCAATGCGCGACAGCACGTTCACCACACGACCGGACGATTGCAGCTTGAGGTGCGAGTAGACGACGGGATTGCGATCCGCGCGGTCGTCACCCGTCGGATAGACCGGCCGATAGCCGGACAACCCTTCGAGTGCCGTCGTCAGCGGCGCGGCCATCCCCTGTGTACTGAGGACCGTGCAGAAGCCACGACTTCCCGGCTTGAGGCCGCGCGGAGCCGAGGTGTAAAGCAGTTCTTGGCTCATCAATCAGCCCTTCTTCGCAATGGTCGGGATCAAGCCGGGGATCACTTTGGAGATGCCGTACAGGAACGGCACCGTCGCCCAATAGGGAGCCGCTTCGGAAGGTTTGATCGCGGGGAGTCCCGTCTTCTTATCGACAGCCACATTCCAACCGACCGACGTGACGGGGACATAAGTCACGTCGTCCGAGAAGCCTTCCGCCGCCGTCACGATCTCAGGTGAAATCTTCAACAGGAGCTGTCGGGCCAACTGCGATTGCTTGGCGACGGCATTGGGATCGAAGGCTTGAAAGGTCTCGTCGGAGTTCGCTGCCGAGCGAGCCTTCTGCCACGGATCGGGACTCGGGTCAGCACCGAGCATTGACCACCAGACATCGAACTTGGTGAGGATCACGACCAGCGGTCGCTTGTGTCGCTCGGATTGTTTCAGCCCCGCGAACCGCCGGATGCGCGCGATCGCTTCCTGAAGAATCGGCTCCTGCCGCATCGTTCTCATCGCCGGTGGCGCGGCCAACGTCTCTTTGCCGATCAGGCGTTGGAACCGCGCTTCCTGGGTCGGATCGAACACGAAGAACAGCACGCGCGACTGAGCCATGTGCCGCGTGACGGGAGCGGCGGCGGAATCCTTGCCCGCTTGAAATGACTCCCCCGCGTTGTCGTAGAGACACAGCGTGCGCGCCAACTTGGCCGCGTTCTGTGCGCTGCGATGATCGTGTTGTGGTTGCAGCGTAAACAAGAACGGTCGCGGAAAGCTGACGGTCTGATTGCCAAACGAAACGGTGTCGTACAGATCGCCCTGTTCCTCGGTTTTGCGAATCAAACTGGTGAGCGGCACGAGTTCATCCGTGGATGATCCCGAGAAGACCGACTCTTCGTACGCGTTGAGCTGTTGATTGAGGACCGGATCGGCGTCGGCGAACCCGACGCGAAACACAAGCGGCAGAATCTTGCGCAGCTCCCACGTCAACGCGGCGAGGAAGTAAGACTTGCCGCTGGCCGGTGCGCCGAAGATCGACAGGAAGAGCGGCTCGAGTTCGAGCAACGAGCGCGGAATCACCAGATGACAATTCGGGCAGGCCAACTGATGGCAGGGAAAGCCCTTCGCATCGAGCGCTTCGCCATTCACGGTGAACCGCGTCGGGAGGAACCGGAGCGGCTGTTCGGGGCCAAGGCGATGATCGCCCAAGAGGTCCGTATGTTCGGAAATCCAGAGCAGCTTCTCGGGAGCATGCTGTTCCCAACAGTGAGGGCACGTCACGCGCGGCAACAGGCCGGTCGGTCGCGGTTCAGCGACAGTCTTGGTCATACAGATGGCTCGAAAAGAGGATGACATCTCGCCCGAATGATTCACGGTGAGCGTTGCCCACGCGGTTAAACGAGGTAAGGGCCTCATTCTTGGCCGCGCAAGTGATCGCCGTTTGTTTAACGCCCCTTGAGCGACGGATCGCGTCCCCGATCGCACGCTCGGCAATCGAGTCGAGCTTTGCCGTCGCAGACGGGACACTCTTCGTTCACGAAGCGTGTCTTGTTGACCGTTCGCTTGTTGGTGACACCGACCACTTCGGAATAGGTCTCCTTGCGCGAGACGCTCCCTTTGATACAGCCCTTGTTGGGACACGGCACCAAGCTGGACCCGTTGCACTTGCTGCACAGAATGTCTTCGAGTGCCAGCGATTGACCGTTGGTTCCTTTCTGCCGCTGTTCCGGATTTGTCCCGACAGGAATCGCCCGGTGGTAACACAGCAGTGCCACCGTGGCGGGAGTGGCTCGCGCGGTGACATCAGCCCAATCTGTCTCAGCGGGCTTCTCAGCTTCGGCGGCGAAGTTTGGAAGAGCCACTTTGACGAACGAGGCCGCGATCGTGCTGGGGATCACCGCGACCGACTTGCGCGATCCCTTGATCTTGTACCGGGACGAAATCAACCCCACGGCTTCGCCGCTCTGGGAGAGGACCGGTCCTCCGCTGGTGCCATTCAGTTCTGCCTCGAAGATCAAATGGTGCCCGTTCGATTCCTCCGGACTCCCGGTAATCGCGGCTCGTACATCTCTGAGCTTCCGGGTCATGAACGCTGACGTGGGAAAGCCCAGCGTCAGGATCTCGGCACCACTGGGCGGGACCACTGAACTCAGGCGGAGTGCAGCAGATTGAACCTGACCACACTTCACGAGCGCCAAGTCGTGATCCGCCGAGATCGCCACGACTGTCGCTGGTAACTCGCGCAATTGAGTCGGATCGGCAGGATCGCGCACCCGAATGGCCTCCACCATTCCCAGCTCTTCGTCACGGACGACGCTGCGATTGGTGAGTACATATCCGGGTGACACGACAAATCCCGAGCCACTTCCGAACAGCACCAACTGATCCGCAGATGTTGCTTCCGAGGAAGCTCTTGGCGTCCGTTCTCGCTCGGGCAGGTACATCGGCATATTCATCCAGCCGACGCTTGAGTTGGACGGCGGAGCCTGTCCGATTTGCGTCAAGTCGGTGTAGAGCTTGATGAATTTGGACAGCACAGACGCGGGGACATCGAGCTTCTTGATGCTGGCTTCTTTAATGACTCGTCCCACGTTGTGAGTGACCTCGGGAGTGCGCGGTGCCAGTTCTGCCGCCTGCGTGAACCGGTTCAAAGCCTGTGGAAAGCGTTCCATCTTGATTTCGATCAGGGCGAGATTGTTCAGTGCGGAGACGTGTCCGGGCGTGCGCAGCAAGACCTTCTTAAAGTGATCGTCGGCCTCGGTCGGTTGGTTCGCGCCCACGCCCGAGTACATCAGTCCGAGGGTGAAGTCCGCTCGAATGCTGTTGGGGTCGAAATTGCTGGCGCGATTCAACAGCGTGGCGGCCTCCTTGAAGTTGCGTTGCGTCAGCATGGCGTCGGCCTGCGCGAGCAAGCTCACGGACTCCACTTTCTTCTGTGCCGCCGCTTCGGGTGTGATCCACTGATTCCCCCAGCGAACCAGCTTCTTGCCAACGGCCTCTCTCCACTTCGCCACCCGGTCCGCGAGCTTTTGCTCCTGCTCGGCGGACATCGAGTTCCGGTCCGCAAAACGTTCGTAGACCCTCAGGGCCTCCGCCGCTTCGGTCTCCTCCTTTAGCCTCGACTCCAATTTGGCAATCATCGCCTCCGTCGCTGCGACTTTATCCGAGGAGCCTTTTGCGGCGACCTTGTCCTCGACGATCAAGACCTCGACCGGTTTGTCTGCGGACTGGCTGGCTGTCGCTGCTGGCGATTCAGCGGGAGTCGAGAGTGGCCCATCCGGCGCGGAGGGTCTGTTTGGTCCAGCAGGATTTTCGCTCGCAATCGCAGCCGGCAAAGCAGTGCTCTCAGCGCTCGGTACATTGCTACTGACGGGCGCATCGAGTGACGGCGCAGACGCAGGTGAATTGCTCGCGGTGCCCGCCGAGGAGGCATCAGCGAGCTTCGCGGCCTTGATCGTGTCGAGCAATGCCATCGACTCGGTGGTGGCTTTGACCTCCGGATCCGAGAGCGCTGCTTGAAGTCCCTGTTCGGCTTCGTCGTACTCTTTGTACTTCAGATGCAACGATGCAATCTGCATCGCCTTTTCCAAGCGGTCGGCCGACGCCGTGACGGTATTTTGATTCGCCACTGGCAGCGTGCCACTGCCGCCACAGCCGTGCAATTGGGCAAGTATCAAACACAACCAGCCATTCCGCGCTCTGTTCTTAAGAACCATCGGAACCTCCCACTATCAACTAAATGGCGTTTCGCATCGCAGTTTTGCACACACAAAGCAGCAAACCGATGCGAGGGGCGGACGATATCCGTCACTCCGATGGTCCACAACCGACGTGGGTGAAGAGTTCCTTGATCCAAGAATACAACAGCGAACAGGCTGTTGGAAAAACGTAGGATGGACGCCTCGTCCGTCATTTTCCGAGCGATTCACGCTCGGACGAGGCGTCCACCCTACGTTTTTCAACAGCCTGCTAAGGCGACCGGCTGGCAATAACTTCCCGGTTTGACGCAGTGATTCTGTGAGCGGCAAGGCGCTAGCCGCCGGTAGTTCCAACTCACCGGCGGCTAGC
>JAYTGQ010000817.1:0-1167 GCA_043733345.1 Schlesneria sp. | reverse complement strand
AACCGACGCCTCGCCAAGGACTTCGAGAAACCCATCGAAAGCGCAACTGCCTGGCTGTTCATGGCGTGCGTCCAGCTCATCACCCGAAAACTCGCAAGCGCCTGCAACTAAACGAAATCATTATGAGTCAGACTCTAAGTGTCGGTTTGAGAATGCTAGCGTTTTAACGATTAGTCGTAGTATGAGGTTGCCGAGGGCGACGTGGATCATAGCTTCGGAGACGTCGATCCGCTGTTTGCAATCGCGCACGAGGCGTTTCCATCGGGTAATCCAGCCGAAGGTCCGCTCGACCACCCATCGCCTGGGCAGCACTTTGAAGCCGGCCTCATTGTGGCTGCAGCAGATCATCTCGAGGACGAAGTTGCGATAGACGGCCGCGTCCATCAACTTGGTGCGGTCGTCGTCGCCATCGGCGAACAGGTGCTTGAGCCAGGGCCACCGCTCGCGGATCGTGGCAACGATCGCCTGCGCGCCGGCACTGTCCGAGATGTCGGCGGTGGTCAGGTTGACCATCAATAGCCGCCCGTCGGTGTCCACAGCGATGTAACACTTGCGGTCGAGAACCTTCTTGCCGGCGTCAAACCCACGGCTTTGCGCCGCCGGGGCCTTGATCGACCGACTGTCGATCACCGCTGCACTTGGGCTTTGCTCACGTCCCTTGCGTGCCCGGTCGAGCAAGGTGGAGCGTCATGCCTTCGGTATTGCAGCGGGGCAGGACGAGCGCCGCGCCCTTGCCCTCGGCTGCGCAACTCGGCAATGAATTCTTCGAGTGGACGGCCCTTGCCCTGTCTCATCTCTTCGAGTCCGCGTGCGATCGAGGAATCGAGGGCAGCTTGATCTTCCTCGTCGAGATCGTTTTCGTCAAACGCGTTCTCAGCGTCAACGACTTCGAGCTCGAGCTCGGTCCCTTCGGGGTAGTCGACGCGGTCTTCAACCACCACGCGTCCTTGTCTCACTACGGCTTTGAGCGTTGCCATCCCCATGATCTTAGTCCTCTCCAATCGATTCTGCCAGCGTCTCGTGATCGTCGTGATCTTCTTCCGCCTCGGCCGCCAGAGCAGAAAACGGTTCTTCTGGTGTGGCAATGTCCGCATCGGGTGGCGTTGTGATCTCGGTGCTTTTCGGTTTGAGAAGCGCGCCCGGGTGCGTCGCCGCGTGAATTTCTTG
>JAYTGQ010000816.1:0-9933 GCA_043733345.1 Schlesneria sp. | reverse complement strand
TTAACCGCAAGCCAAAGGCGAGCGCGGGATCACGGATTGACGCCGCAATCCGCGCTCGCCTTTGGCTTGCGGTTAAACGACGTGTCCTTCCATCGTCTTTTGTAAACACCCACCATGCCCGAGTTCCAAATCGCATCCGAGTTCCAACCGGCCGGTGACCAACCGGCGGCGATTGCGAAGCTCATTAGTGGGCTGCGTGAGCAGAAGCGAGACCAGGTGCTGCTCGGCGTGACCGGCTCGGGCAAGACGTTCACGATGGCGAACGTCATTCAAGAGATGCGGCGACCCGCGCTGATTCTCTCGCACAACAAGACGCTCGCCGCACAGCTCTACTCCGAGTTCCGCGACTTCTTCCCCAACAACGCGGTCTCGTACTTCGTCAGCTACTACGACTACTACCAGCCCGAGGCGTACATCCCGCAGCGCGACATCTACATCGAGAAAGACTCGGCGATCAACGAGGAGATCGACCGGTTGCGACTGCTCGCCACCAGTGCCCTCGTCAGCCGCCGCGACACGATCGTCGTCGCGAGCGTGTCGTGCATCTACGGCCTCGGTTCGCCGAAGGACTATCTCGAAATGATGATCCCACTCCGCGTGGGTGAGTCGATCGACCGGGACGACTTGCTGCGGAAGCTGTGCGACATTCACTACAGCCGCAACGATGTCGCTCCGCAGCGCGGCAACTTTCGGGTGCGCGGCGATGTGGTCGAGGTCTGGCCCGCCTACGAGGAACATGCGTATCGGATCGAGTTGTGGGGCGATGAGATCGAAAAACTGACGATCATCGAACCGCTGACCGGTTCGGAAACGAAGCGGCTCGACGACGCTTACATCTATCCGGCGAAGCACTACGTCCTGCCGGAAGACCGCGTGTCAGCCGCGTGCGAAGAGATCGATTTGGAACTCAAGACGCAGCTCGAAAAGTTTCGCGTCGAAGGCAAATTGCTGGAGGCTCAGCGGCTGAATGCGCGGACTCGGCATGATCTCGAACTGCTGCGCGAGGTCGGGTTCTGTCCGGGGATCGAGAACTACAGTCGCGCGCTGTCGGGGCGTAAGCCGGGCGAAGCGCCGTTCACGTTGCTCGACTTTTTCCCCGAGGACTTCCTGCTGTTCATCGACGAGTCGCACGTGACGATCCCGCAGATCAGAGCCATGTACAGCGGCGACCACGCCCGCAAGACGACGCTTGTCGAGCATGGCTTTCGTCTCCCGATGGCCCTCGACAACCGGCCGCTCAAGTTTGAGGAATGGAACGGACGACGCAAGCAAACGGTCTTCGTCTCCGCCACGCCGGCCGACTGGGAACTCGAACAAACGCAGGGCGAGGTCGTACAGCAGGTGATTCGCCCGACGGGCCTCGTCGATCCCGTCATCAGCATCCATCCGGCGCGCGGTCAGGTGCAGCATCTCGAAGAACAAATCCGCGAGCGAACGGCCAAGGGCGAACGGACGCTGGTGACCGCGCTCACCAAGCGGCTGTCCGAAGACCTGACGACGTACCTCACCGAACGGGGCATTCGCTGCGCGTGGCTGCACTCGGAACTCAATGCCTTCGAGCGCGTCGAAGTCCTGCGCGAGCTGCGCGAAGGGAAGCACGACGCGGTGATCGGCGTGAACCTATTGCGCGAGGGGATCGACCTCCCCGAAGTGTCGCTCGTCGCGATCCTGGATGCTGACAAGGAGGGCTTTCTCCGCAGCGCGACCAGTCTCACGCAGACGATCGGTCGCTCGGCCCGCAACGTGAACGCCAGCGTGATTCTGTACGCGGATCGCGTGACCGATTCGATGCAGCACGCGATCGACGAGACCAACCGCCGCCGCACGATTCAGCTTGAATACAACGCCACGCATGGCATCACGCCCGAGACGATCAAGAAGGCGATCAAGCGCGGGATCGAAGAGGAAGTGGAAGCGAAGCGGATCGTGCAACGAGCAGGCGGCGCGACGAGCGAGAGTCAGTACGTGACGCAGGAGTACCTGAACGAACTCGAAGCCGAGATGCTCGCCGCCGCCGAGGCCCTCGAATTCGAGCGCGCCGCCAAACTGCGCGATCGCATCCTGCAACTCAAGAAGCAAATGGGCGAACTCGTCGCGACCGAGGACTCGTCCACCAAGTCGATCACCCCCAAGGGCAAAGGCAAACGAGGCCGCGCTGGATCAAGCGGTAGCAGTGGCAAAGGGAAAGGGATTCCGAAGCCATTCAAAAGTGGATGACTTGCAACAGGCGATCACAAAATAAAAGTCTGACCACGGATTCCACTGAGAATACAGATGAAGAGCGGGTTCATCAGGGGGTTCCGTGCGGAGGGTTCGTGTTTTCAGCCCGGAGGGCGGCAGGTCATCGCCCACGGCGTGAGCCGTGGGTCAGGTCCGCCAACAACGTCTTCAGCCCTGAAGGGGCGACACTGTTGAGGCGTGACTCGCGAATGCCGCTGGAAGCGAGATCGTCACCGTTCGCCGGGCTGCGGCGAACGACATTGATTTCCAGAAACCGCGCGGCCAGCGACTCCGGTGGACCGGCTTATTCGGCCAAAGAGTCGTCATGGAAGCCTCAGACCCGGTCTCGACTTCGGCGTCGATGAAACCAGTCGCAATTGAACGTTAGCGTCGTCCGATGTCTCAATTGCCACGACGTTACCGACCTTGAATTTGGTGATTTCCGTGAGGTATGAATCAATCATGCCCGTGAGCCTTTCCACATTTGAGGGACGTTCACCCAACTTCGTAATCACGTCGTCGCGATTGATGTCCCGACCGGTATAGACCAAGTATCCGACATCGTGCCGCTTGCCTGTCAGGATCTCTTCAAAACAAGGTGAGCCATCCATTGAGGGAATAAGAAAACACGAACGGGAACTGGCGTACCCATCTGCGGTCAGTCTTGCAACGAACTTCTTCGTCATCGTGTATTGCCTCTGTCGCCGAACAAAGGTGTCGCCCCTCCGGGGCTTGGCGGCCGACGTTCGGATTTCCCCACGGCTGACGCCGTGGGCTATTGGCTGCCGCCCTCCGGGCTAATGCAACAAGCCATCAGAACGCATTCGCCCGATGAACCGAGGTAAGGAAAACGGTCTTGGACCATGTTCCTCTCGGTTCTTCGTCTGATCTGTGTCATCCGTACTACTCACATTTTGTTTCTTCGCGCGGCGTGAAGATTTTGAACAGAAGCAAACGAAGGGCCGCGATCCATCAGACTTTGACGGTATTGCCAAAGTCGTGTCCCAACTGATCCTTTGTTCTCTTCTGTCCAAGATTTGGTTGCGGCTCAAGGCCGCGCTGGGAAATCCGTGGTTCTCCCACTCCCGTTTGGCCGCAACCGAGTGGTCACGCACTCGCCGCTTTGGCCTTCGCCAGTTCTTCCATGAAGCGAAGCGACCTGGCCGTGGTGTCATCGAAGTCGGGGATGAGGCCGTCGAGGATGAGTGAGTTGGCGTAGAGTTGCCGACCACAATCGCGGATGAAGGCGTCGTTGTCGTCATTCGCGGGAAGTTCGCACAAGCGGCTGATGAGGGCCGCGTGGGGATTGATCTCCATGATCCGCTTGGTCTGCTCGAAGTCTTGAACTGTCTGGCCAACGACCTTTTGCAGGCGGCTGCTCATGTGACTGCGCGGGTTGACCAGACAGCACGGGCTGTCGATGAGCCGTGACGATTCCTTGATGTCCACGATGTGCTTTTCGAGGACACCACGGAACAACTCCACGACGCGCGGGAAGTTGGCGTGAGCCGTCTTCGGAGCTTCGGTTTCGGCGGTCTCGGTCGATTCGGGAAACTTCACGTCGGCCCCGTCGATCGACATTAATTCGCGGCCGTTGTACATGCGGATCTGGATGAACGCGTACTCGTCGATCGGGTCTTCGAGGAACAGCACCTCTAGGTTGCGCTTCGTGAACGCTTCCAAGTGCGGGTGCGAGGCCATCGAGTCGAGCGTCTGTCCGCTGAGGTAATAAATCTGCTTCTGATCGGACGGCGCACGCTTGATGTACTCATCGAACGAGACCGTCGGTTGTGGCGGCTTGGCGTCGTCGAGGACCGCCAGCAGCGGCATCTCGCAGTACGACTTCGACGAGTGGAATCGGAGCAACTTGGCGATCCGATCCCGGTTCTCGAAATCGGTCGCGATGCCCGTCCGCAGAATGACCGCGAACTGCTTGATGAACGCGGCGAAGGTTTCAGGCTGTTCTTCGGAGAGGCTCTCCAGAAAATCGAGTACCTTCTTCGTGAGCACACGCTTCAACTTCGGGACCAGCTTGTGATCCTGCAATGTTTCGCGCGAGACGTTCAATGGCAGGTCGGCCGAATCAACGACGCCGTACAGGAATCGCAGGTAGTCGGGCAACAGGTCGCGGCAGTCGTCCTGCACGAGAATCCGCTTCGCGCAGAAGTTGATCCCGTGCTGAATGCCGCCGAACCCGAGCAACTCAAAGTTTTCCGGCGGGCAGTACAGGATCGAGTTGAACTGGATCGGCGAGTCGCTCGACAGATGCAGATGCCACAGCGGCTTCTGCTCGGTCCCGTGAGCCAGCCATTGATAGAAGCCTTCGTGTTGCTCGGCTGTGACTTGGCTCTTCGGCTCGACCCAAATCGGCTGCTGCTCGTTGAGCAACTTATCGGCGAGCTTGATCGGGTGCGGGACGAACGTCGAGTACTTGTGAACGACGTACTCGAGCCGCGCCGGTTCGGTGAACTCTTCCATCTCGGGCTTGAGATGCAGAATGATCTGCGCCCCGCGCGGCACATCACCTTCGACCGGCGTGATTGTGAAGCGACCCGACCCGTCGGACTCCCAACGCCAGCCGGTCTGTTCCTTGTAGCTCCGCGTCACGACGACAACCTTCTCAGCGAGCATGAACGCCGAGTAGAAGCCGACGCCGAACTGACCGATCAGTGAGAGATCGGCCTTCGTTTCGCTCCCCGTTGGCGACGAAGCCAAACTCCGCAAGAACTCTTTCGATCCGCTGTGGGCGATTGTGCCGAGGTTCTTCACCAACTCATCGTGAGTCAGTCCGATGCCGTTGTCGCGGATCGTCAGAATGGTCGCCTCTTTGTCCGGCTCCAGCGAAATCTGCAACGGCACGCCATCGCGGTACTGCTCTTCCGAGAGTTGTACGTGACGCAGCTTGTTCAAGGAGTCAGAAGCGTTCGAGATCAACTCGCGCAGGGTGATCTCGCGATTCTGATAGAGCGAGTGCGACAGGATGTGCAGGAGCTGTTTGATCTCAGTCTGAAAGGTGAACTCTTGCGTCAGGTCGGACACGGTGAACTCCGGTAGTCGAGGATCAGATTCGGGCAACGACACGAAATGGCAGTCGCGGGCCAGCCTCAAACGCAAGGCAACCTCCGTGCCGAAAATCCACCCTCAACGCAGGCTGTTCGCAAGTCGTGGCCATGCCATAAGAAGCCAACAAACCGGAGTAAACTCCCCCGCGAGCGGCTCCTGTCAAGATGGCAGCAATCAAAGCCTGACGCGCAAGCGAAGGAGTATCCGCCAAGCATCCTTCGCTTGCGCGTCAGGCTTCAAAGCGTAAGCGAAGGGGAGGATCCGCCAGGCATTCTTCGCTTGCGAGTCAGGCTTCAAACAGCCATTTGCTTTCGGTACCCACCTACTGATAGATCACAACCAGAAAGACCGTCGCTTCACCCTTGCCGAGGTTCTCGATCGCGTGAGGGACATCCGCGCGGTAGGTCGTCGAGTCCCCCTTGCTCAGCTCGGCCGAATCGCTCGATGACTCGATGCGGACCTTCCCTTGCTCGACAGTCAGGAACTCGCGCGTTCCCTGGTAGTGAGCCGCACTCTTCAAGGCTCCACCCGCTTTGAGTCGCACCTGATAAAACTCGACATCCTTTTCGAGGTTGATCGGTGAGAGCGTCCGAATCTCGACCGAGGCATCCGAACGGTAGAGGTGCTCGCGATCGTCAGCCCGGATGACCCGAATAGCCGATGATGCGGAGGGCATCTCGACGAACTCGGCCAGCGACATGTTGAACGCTTGCGCGATCTTGCACGTCACCGTCAGAGTCGGGTTCGCCTGATTGCGCTCGATCTGGCTGAGCATCGACTTGCTCACGCCCGATGCCGTCGCCAACTGGTCCAGCGACCAAGCCCGCTCCTGCCGCATCCGCTTCACACGCTGAGACAACTGCCCGTTGATCGGGTCCACCTCTTCAATGACCCTCTGTTTTAAGGCTGCTCGCTTCGCCATCGCGTTGTCCATTATCTTGGATATCGTGTCTTGCAAAAGAAACTCACGGCGTTTAGCTTACCGCCCGATTCGTCCGGCATACAGGATGCCGGGGCGAAGAGCTTTGAACCACGAAATACTCGAAAGGGACGAACGAAGGCCAAGCATCAGATCAGACGAACCACGGAAGTCACGGAAATGCACGGAATGAAGAGGACCAAGCAATACAGTTCAAACCTCATTACAAGTTACAAGCCCGAACTCTCCACACCTTGCCATCTCCTCTTCCTCCTTCCGTGCATTTCCGTGTCTTCCGTGGTTCATCTCTTATCGTTCTTCTTTCGTGCCTTTCGAGTATTTCGTGGTTCAATATCTTTTCTTCCCTCAATAAGGAGTTCGCTCGATGAAAGCCCTCGTCAAACGTGAAGCCGCGGTGGGACTGTGGCTCGAAGACATTCCCGAGCCGACCATCGGGATCAACGACGTGCTGATCCGCATCAGGAAGACCGGCATCTGCGGAACGGACGTTCACATTTACAAGTGGGATGCGTGGGCTCAAAAAACCATCCCCGTCCCGATGGCGGTCGGCCACGAGTTCGTGGGCGAGGTCGTCGAGGTCGGCTCGAACGTCACGGACTTTCATCCCGGTGAGATCGTCAGCGGGGAAGGGCATGTCGTCTGCGGGACATGCCGCAACTGTCTGGCCGGTCGGCGACATCTGTGTGCGCACACGAAGGGAGTCGGCGTGAATCGACCCGGCGCGTTTGCCGAATACCTGTCATTGCCGATGACCAACGTCTGGCACCACTCGCCCGACATCGACCAGGAAGTGGCGTCGATCTTCGACCCGTTCGGCAACGCGGTTCACACGGCTCTCAGTTTCGATCTGCTTGGTGAGGACGTACTCATCACCGGCGCCGGCCCCATCGGCATCATGGCCACCGCCGTCGTGCGACATGCGGGGGCGAGGCACGTCGTCGTGACCGACCTCAACCCGTACCGGCTCGATCTGGCGAAGAAGATGGGAGCCACGCGAGCCATCGATCCGCGCGAAACGTCTCTCGCCGATGTGCAGAAGGAACTGGGCATGAAGGAGGGTTTCGACGTCGGCCTGGAAATGTCGGGCAACCCGTCGGCGTTCAATGGCATGATCAGCAGCATGGCTCACGGTGGCAAGATCGCGATGCTCGGCATCCCCGAAAAGGAGATGGCCATCGACTGGAACCTCGTCGTCTTCAACATGCTCACGATCAAGGGGATCTACGGTCGCGAGATGTACGAAACGTGGTACAAGATGACGGTGATGCTCCAGAGCGGCCTGAACATCAAACCGGTGATCACACACCGCTTCCACTACACCGATTTCCAAAAGGGCTTCGACGCCATGCTCTCCGGCCAGTGCGGCAAGGTCGTGCTCGATTGGGCGACGTGAGGAAGAGGTTTGAACCACGAAACACACGAAAGGCACGAAATGGCAGAAAGTGAATCAGGTTCGAATGACACCCCGCAGATCATTCAACTGACCCGTGAGGAGGTCGAGCAGATCATGCACCTGCTCGACAATCCTCCCGAACCGAACGCCTCACTCCGCAAAGCGGCGGAGGCTCACCAGAGGCTGATCCGAAGGCGGAACGGCACCGCTTGAGAAGCCCCGACAAGGTTGGTCGTGCCACTGCTTGGCAGCTTTGGGCCAAGCAGTGCCGGTGGCAAGTCGATCCCTATTCGCACTGCTTCTCCGAAGACTCCGAAGCAGTGGCACGTCCAGGGTAGTTGGGCGAACTCAAGCAAGGCCACCCCGCCCCAAGAAACAAAACGTTGGTAATACGAACGGCACGAAAGGGAAATTTAACAGCAATGCAGAGTGGCCCCGCGTGCGGTCTTTGAAGGGTGAATACCCGCATCCAACGAATCGCCTATCGACTCGACTTCTTGCGACCGAGCTCAAGGCGACAACAACCGAATTCCAAGCTGTTCGAGGATTTCTTTTCGTCGCGGACGAGGATGTCTGAAGCGAGCGAGTAATAGGAGTACTTGCCATCTTTCTCGATCATCACCAGCCCCGCATGAGAGAGAATCTGCAGATGGTGTGATGCCTTGGCGATTTCTCCGTCAATGTGTACCGCGATGGAGGTCACGGTCTGCGGTCCATCCTGCAAGAACTCGATGATCTGAAGTCGAATGGGATCGCCGAGTGCCTTCAAATACACGGCACAATCGGGAGCATTCAGTGAATCGGTCATGATCGCCTTTTTCGGATCTGTGAGATTGAGGTGTTCGCGGGAACGGCGAATGCGTCTTGAGATTTGTTGCGGGCGGATTGTGACAAACCAGTTCGTTGGTCGGCAAGTGCGCGACCTCGAACGCATCGACTGGAACGCATCGACTGGTAAGTTGTTCTGAACCGTTTCTGAAATGAATGTCGGCACGGTTGTCTGTCGATGCATGAGACGTTATTACGTTTGTCAGAATGAAAGAACGTCGTTCACTCGCTCGGTTGTGTGTGAATGGCTTCAGTCCAACAAGACAAACGGAAAGCGGAACATGTTTCCAGTTCGACAACACACTGGCAGGGATCATGGGGTTTCAAAGCGGTCGGCACGGGGATTCACCCTGATCGAATTGCTGGTTGTCATCGCAATCATCGCGGTTCTGATTGCCCTCCTCCTACCGGCCGTTCAGCAGGCGCGGGAGGCAGCGCGGCGAACGCAGTGCAAAAATCAGATCAAGCAAATCGGGCTGGCGATCTTCAATTATGAGAGCACGTACAGTCTGCTGCCATCGGCGGGCGAAGGGACGATCTACACGACGACTCCCGCTTCGACGGTCTTCGGACCTCATTCGCTTTACAGCCAGATTCTGCCGTTCGTCGATCAGGCCGCTCTGTACCAGCAGTTCGATTTCTCGTACGCCTACAACGCCAACCCGCAGAACATCAAGGCGGCCAGCCAGCCAATCAACATGCTCGTGTGTCCCTCCGAGGCGTACCGTTCTTCGAAGGTCGATAAGAGCGGCTTTGGAGTGACCGACTACGCCGCCACGTTCTACACCGACATTGATCCCGTCACCGGTCTTCGCAATACCGCGCTGCGAAGAGACGGCATTATCACTCACCAATGGAATCCGTTGTCGGTCGTTATCGACGGGTTGTCCAATACGGTTCTGGTTGCCGAAGACACCGGTCGCGATGAACGAATCCATCCGGGAAATGTGTACGTCGATCCGGTGGACGGGCTGCGCCGGCGCGACTGGAGATGGGCCGAGCCGGATGCGAGTGCGATGGGGATTTCCAAGATCATCAACAACAACAAAACTCCCGCAGGCGGACCGGCGAGTTGTCCGTGGTCAACAAACAACTGTGGATTGTTCGAGGAGATTTTCAGTTTTCATACAGGGGGAGCCCACGTGTTGCTGGCGGACGGCAGTGTTCGTTTTTTGAATGAAAACCTCGACACACGAGTGCTGCGATCATTGATCACACGGGGCGAGGGCGAGGTTGTCGGTGAGTTCTGAGAACTGTGATTAGGGCGTGTTGACATTCACGCGAGGAGGATCATGGTCGCGGCCAAGTGTAGGAAGGCGAGGAAGTTGCGAGCGGCGGGGTGGCCGGGTCTGGAGCGCTTCGCGAAGACCCGGTGCTTCCCTTCGGTCCAGAACCCGCCACCCAGCCAATCCCAGCCCGATTTTTCGCGAGCGTCAGCTCTGTCTTTCCGAGCGGGGCGGCGTCAGCCCCCCGGTTCTTGGATGCTCAC
>JAYTGQ010000815.1:0-3711 GCA_043733345.1 Schlesneria sp. | reverse complement strand
GCCGCCGGTGAGTTAAAACTACCGGCGGCTAGCGCCTTGCCGCTCACAGAATCACTGCGTCAAACCGGAAAGTTATTTAGAGCCAGTTCCTAAGCCGGACTTCAATCTCCACGGCCGCATCAAATGCCTCGGTGCCATTCTGGAACTCATGTGTCGAGACCATTACCCTGCCCGCGATCCTTTGCTGATTCGTCGAACACCCTGAGAGGTCCACCCGATGTTCTCGCCACACGACATCCCCTCGAACAAAACATCTCCAGTGAGTCGCTTGCTCATCGAACAACTCACGCGCCGCCACTTTTTCGGGAGAACGGCCTCGGGAATCGGCACGGCCGCGCTCGCTGCGCTGCTCGAGCGTGAAGGATTGGCGGCACCCATCGCCGCGTCCGGGAAAGGCATCCTCGAAGGGACGCACTTCCCGGCGAAGGCCAAGCGCGTCATCTACCTCTTCATGTCGGGCGGTCCGTCGCAGCTCGATCTGTTCGACCACAAGCCGGGGCTGGCTGACAAACGCGGCACGGAACTGCCCGCATCGGTGCGCATGGGACAACGCATCACCGGGATGACCTCGGGCCAGAAGACGCTGCCCGTCGCTCCGTCGATCTTCAACTTCAAACAGCACGGTCAATGCGGCTCGTGGGTCAGCGACCTGCTGCCGCACACCGCTTCGATTGTCGATGACATTGCCATCTGCCGGTCGCTCAACACCGAGGCGATCAACCACGATCCGGCCACGACGTTCTTGCAGACCGGTTCACAACAACCGGGACGGCCGAGTCTAGGAGCGTGGCTCAGTTATGGACTCGGCCGTGCGAACGACAACCTGCCCGCGTTCATCGTGATGATCTCGCAGGGCAGCGGGAACAAAACCGACCAGCCGATCTTCTCGCGCCTGTGGGGGAGCGGCTTCATTCCGACTGAGCATCAGGGAGTGCGGTTCCGCTCGGGCGATGACCCCGTGCTGTACTTGTCGAACCCGCCCGGCATCGATGGCGCGGTGAGACGCCGGATGCTCGACAAGGTCGGCCAACTCAATGAGATCGCGAAAGAGTCGTTCGGCGATCCCGAGATCGACACGCGCATTGCGCAGTACGAAATGGCCTATCGGATGCAGACCTCGGTTCCCGATCTGACGGACCTCTCGAAAGAGACGCAGCAGACGCTCGACATGTACGGCATTAACGACAGCGGTGTGGACGGAGGCTTCGCCCGCAACTGCCTGCTCGCCCGGCGCATGGCCGAGCGGGGCGTGAGATTCATTCAACTGATGCACCGCGGCTGGGATCAACACGGTGCGTTGCCCGGCCAAATTCGCGGCCAGTGCAAAGATGTCGATCAACCGTCGGCTGCTCTTGTCATGGATTTGAAAGCCCGAGGACTGCTGGAAGACACGCTCGTCATCTGGGGCGGCGAATTCGGCCGAACGGTCTACAGCCAAGGGGCACTGACCGACACCAACTACGGCCGCGATCACCACGGCCGCTGCTTCAGCATGTGGATGGCGGGGGGCGGCTCGAAGCCCGGCATCACGTTCGGTGAGACCGATGACTTCGGCTATAACGTCGTGAAGAACAGCGTCCCCGTCCACGACTGGAATGCCTCGATCCTGCGTCTCCTCGGCATCGACCACACCAAACTCACCTTTCGCTTCCAAGGCCGCGATTTCCGCCTGACCGATGTCGAGGGCGAGGTCCAGCCGGGCCTGATCGCCTGAAGGTGACCTTTTCCGCTTGAAGCCGCCGCCAGTTAGGCGAGTGGCAGTAGTCGTCATACCGACAATAGAAGCCTGACGCGCCAGCGAAGCCTGGGATCTCGAGCATCCTTCGCTGGCGCGTCAGGCTTCGATGGGTATGCTTTTTCTTGCCGTTCGCCTTATTGCGACTCTGGCTCGAACAGCTTGACTGAAACATTCAGCGGACGACCTGCTCGCTCAACGCGAAAGGCAAGCGGACTTGGATCAGTCATGACGTGTCTGCGAAATTCGTCTTCGGACGTGATCGCTTGCCCCGCGAACGACATCACCACGTCTCCCACTTTCAAACCTGCGCGATCGGCTGGTGAATCAGGAACGACTTGGTTGATGATGATCGCGTCCGGCAGCGCCGGATCGGATTGCCAGTTGATGCCCAGCCGCACGGGATCGCCTCCCAACTCGACATTCACCATGACTGGTCCGTCAGAGTTCGGGCGTTGCAGTCGAATCGCCAGCGGATTCTTTGCGGTTCGGATGATCGTTCGCAGATCATCGACTTCACCGCCGGACCAGTGCGCCAATTGTTCGATGCGATCGCCCGCGCGAAGTCCGGCACGCTGAGCGGGCGAGCCGGGAGTCACTTGCTCCACGACTGCGACGCCGTTTTGAAACGCCTTCAAATCGAAATGAACTCCCAACCTGAGTGGCGGCGGCGGCGCGGCCACTCGCCGTGTCATCCAACCGGGCGGCCCCTCAGTCAGTGCCTCGCGGCGAAACTTCGGGAAAGTGGTTTCGTTCGCGGCGGCCAATGACAACCGAAAGACCATCTCGGTCAGTCGGTGCAGTCCTTCATAGTCCAGTTTGTCGGCATCATCCGATGGGCGGTGGTAGTCGTCGTGTTTGCACGAATCGAAGTGAATGCTGGGAACGCCCGCTGCATAGAACGGGTAGTGGTCGCTGTCGGCGATGACCGTCGGCGCATACAAGAATTGCAGGTCTCCCTGCGGGTTGACCGCTTGCAGTCGTGCCCTCAACCCGGCAGCAGACCGCCAGCCCATCACGGTCAGTTTGCCTTCGCGCAGCCGCCCGAGCATGTCGATATTCAGCGTCAGCTTCACATCGTTTAGCGGTCGTGTGGGCTGTCGAACCCAGTGGGACGACCCGAGCAACCCGACCTCTTCTGCATCCCAGAACGCGAAGAGCAGTGTGCGACGTGGCGCAGGGGTGAGTGACGAAAAGGCGTCAATCAATTCGAGTACTGCCGCCGTGCCGCTCGCGTTGTCGTCGGCTCCGTTGTGGATGTAGCCGAACGGGCCGTTGCTGTTCGTGACGTTGCCTCGACCGACATGATCGTAATGCGCGCCGATCACGATCACTTCCGAACTCAACTCCGGGTCCGAACCCGGCAGCACGGCGAGGACGTTGCGGTAGTCAGGGGCAAACTCTTGCAACCAACTGCTGGTTCCCGCCGGTTTGATTCCCGACACCTTTCGCAGTTCGGTCTGCAAGTAGGCCGCAGCGGCCTTGCCACCGTTCGCACCTGCTTTACGCCCCTCGAACGCGTCACTGGCCAGAGTGGCACAATGCCGCTTCAGATCGACAATTGTCACCCGTTCGAGCGCCTGCACCACGGCCGCGTCATCGTTGGCGTGGGTCTCGCATTCGACAATTCTTCCAGCGCCGAGGAACATCGCCACGACCGCAAACCGCGCCAGATAGCTCAGGCAAATCACGTCCAGCGGCGCATCCGCACGGCTTCCGGTCCTTGAGAATTTCATGATGTCACCGTGACTGAATCGAGTGGGGATTGAGTGAGTCGAGTCTCGCCCGACGTTGGATTCCGTGTGGAAGTACCGAGGCCACACGGCACACTCACCCGAAGTGTCAACGAGGAGGTGTGTTGCCTTCCTCGCTTACGCTTTTTGAAGTTGCGCACTCGCGTTTTGTAGCTGAGTTCGCAAGAACTCAGGGGCTTCGCAGGTGCCGAAAAGGCTGAATTCTTGCGAATTCAGCTACTT
>JAYTGQ010000814.1:0-3728 GCA_043733345.1 Schlesneria sp. | reverse complement strand
CGCCAACAGCACCCTGAGGAGCCTCGGCCAGCACATTTGCGGGACGGGGAATCTAAACGCCGACAGCACGATGGTCAAGCCACTGGCAATTGTTTTTTGAGAACGGGTCAATCACTCGGGGTGAATTCTGGATCCCTCGTTAGTGCATGCACATTGAGCGGCCAATCACTCACCGCAGAATTCCATCATTTCGAGCGATGAGGCCAAAGCGACTCCCCCCTAAATCGGCTTGGCAGCCTATTGTTCGGCGGCGGATCGGCGCACGGGAGGAGTTCTAATTTCGCTGGGGCGACTTCTCGGCGAAGGTTGTGTCACCGTTCCATCGAATGGACCAAGAAACAGCTGCTTCATCGCGTCATCGAACTCCGGAACTGGAATCATCTGCGTGCGAGGCGATCCAACGTTTCCAGTGACTTTTACTCCGACCCATCCACGACTCAAGCGATTGGCAATTTCGTTGAGGAGTGGAATTTGGACCTGACTTCGGCCCATTTTCGACAGAAAATCCAACTGCATTTCACCATCAAATCGGATATAACCGCCCCCTCTGAAACTGATCGCCTGTCCAACTAAATAGATGTTTTCAAAATTGAATCGGGAGTTCCCAATATTGAACTCCACTTCTGCGGTATCAAATGCGATTCGATCCGAGGCATCGAGCCTTAGCGTTCGGAACATCTGTACAAACAACGGCAATTCGTACAGCGCCGCAGGTGCGATGAGCAGCTTGCCGCGGCCTTGCACTTGGTCTGCAGAGGTTCCTTTCCCCGAGAAATTCAGCCACCCGTTCATGATTCCGGCCACATCCGACTGCCCATGCAAATACTTTTGGGCATATCGTTCCAATCGCCCTTTCGCTAGGGTCAAACTGGCCCTGTAATCGATTTCCGAACGAAGATCGACGACCGCATCCAGCGTGATCTTGCCATCAATGGCCTCGCCGATGATTCGCTCGGAAAGTGGAACGCGGGACGGCGGCGAGGTCGCTCCCTTTGCGGGATACACGACCGCGCGCGAGCCAGCCGTGAACTGACCTTCATGCAATTGGATCGGCCCCACCACTCGCGTGACTTGGTGAGCAACTCCGGATGGCTGACGAAAGACAGAGATGGAATCCAAGTCCAACTGCCCGCTCAATTCTGTCTGTTGTCCGTCAAATTCGCCTTGCACGTCGATACGGCCATGAATGTCTTCGATGCGAACGCCCGCGTTCGCAGCGCATCCGGCCAACACTACTTTCAAGTTCCATGCAGCCGAAATGTTGTCGGACAGACGTTGCGGGCCGTACAAATCGACCGGGCCGCTCGTCGAAAATTTGCCCGTCGGATTGAGGGTTTCACTCACGGATCGCAGTTGGTTGGGAAGTGCTTTGCGGAAGGTCGCATTAGGAATGAGATCGTCAATGAACAGTTCGTCGAACCGCATGTGCCATCGTTCACCAAGAGGTGGGACCGTAGCCATTCCTCGACCGTGAATATGAGTTTCATCGTGCCTCGCGCTGAATGACTTCACTTCCAACTTGGGGGCGGAGTACGTCAACTCGCACTTCAAATTCTGAAGCGGCCACGGGAAGCAGGCCAACTGAATGTCGGCATCTTTCACCTGAATGCTGGGCAGAGTCACTTCACATGGCTGTCCGGGAACCCAACTGATTTCCGTGTCGCAGTCGAAGTGGCCGCCCTTGGGCTGAAATTCTCGCCAAACTTGGCGAAGCGAGTCTGGAACAGCCCCTTCCAATCCTCGATCAAACGCCGCGTTCCGGGTCTGGATCGACAGATCAAGTCGTCCGGGAGCGGGCAGACGCTGGAAGCGGCCAGCGGCGGTCAACTTCGCCCCATCATGTTCACCTTGTAACTCTTCAAACCGGACGATGTCTCCGTCCCAGAAGACCAGCCCGCTCAAACGATTGACCGCATACGGAAAGCCAGTGAACGAACTCGAACTGTCGCGCAGTTTGACGGCCAGGTTCAGATTGAATCGCTGGTCCGGTCCGGCTGGCCGCCTCGCACGAAAACGCACGTCCCCCTGCCCTTGGAGTTTCATTGCGGAAAAGACGTTACGAACCACGGGGGGAGACGCCGCGAGCAGTTCTGCGTCGATGGGAATTCCATCAACTTGAATGAAGAAGTCGGCATCTTGATTAGGACCGGGATTCTTGACGATTCCTGTCATCGTGAGCGGAACCCCACCCGCTGTTCCCCGACCTTCGATATGGGCCACGTTGTCGCGTAACGTCGCCGTTCCGGTGACATCGCGAACCAAGTAGGGAAACTTCTCATGCGCCAGCGTCGCCTTGCTGAGCCTGAGATCCACGTCCCAGTTCAGCTTGGCTTGGTCGGCCCGCGACTTGACATCGACATCGCACATTCCCTTTAACGCGAGTGAGTTCAACAATTTGCGGGCCGACTCCGGCAGCCGAGCCTTCAGCGGTTCGTCGATCTCAATTCCCTGGGCGTGAAGTTCGACCTGAGGCGTTCGCCCCGCCACGGCATTGGCATCGACGCTCAGGCGGACGGCACCGTTCTCAGCACGCAAACCACGAACAACGGCTTCACGATCATCGACGTAGAGGACTCCGCCCAGTTCGTACAACGGGAATGGAAGCAAGGCGTTACTGAGTTGCCCACTCTTCAATGTTGCCATCACCTGAAAACGGGGCGGCACACCCGCTTCTGCCAGATGAAACTTGGCGTCCAGATCGCACACGCATGAGAGACCGAACTCAACGGGAGCCAACACTGGCGGGGATTGAATTCGCGATTCGCGATTCGGCGTCTGC
Source organism: Schlesneria sp. (assembly GCA_043733345.1). Taxonomy (GTDB): domain Bacteria; phylum Planctomycetota; class Planctomycetia; order Planctomycetales; family Planctomycetaceae; genus Schlesneria. Next base: position 949 of record JAYTGQ010000814.1, on the reverse strand, counting down.
GAGCGGTTTGCCGCTTCCCGTGTGTTGGCGGCAGGCGGCGTGATCGAGACGGCGGCTACTTGCCGTGCAGCGATCTCCACCATCGAACGCCGCGCCTGCTGAAGCTGTTCCTCAACGGCAGGCGAAACATCGCCAAGCAGTTGCAACAAACCGTCGTTGATGGGAAAGCTCTTCCAAGTGGCGTCGATCGTCAGCGGGAAACCATCCAAGTTGATTTCGGCGGTCGCATTGAGCGGCCCGGCTGGATCGATTCGCGTCGAAACGACCACGGCCACCTGACGAGCGGAGGTGGGGTGAGTTGTCAGATTGAGATCGTTCAGCTTGAGCTTACGAGTCGCGCGACCATCACGATGCAACTCGACGACAGCCGTACCGCGTTCGATTTCCACATCGGGCAGCGGCTGAGAACCGCCGACACCTCGAACCATGATCCCCTGCCAGTTCCAACGTCCATTGGATTGGCGGGTCACTCGCAAGAGCGGCTTGACGATCCGGACTCGCTGAACCGTGACATCCTTGAAGTCGGTCATCGGTTGTTGTTCGAGCGTGACCAGTGTTTCCGGGATGTACAACGACGGTTCCACGTCCTCAGGTAACTGCACTGAGAGGCCATACAAACAGGCTCGCCCGCTCAGGTCATACGCCGCGCGTTCGATTCCAAACTTGAGGTCCGGAGCCATGTCGCGCAACTGCCGCAACGCTTCCGCGCGGAGCAGTTCATTGCTGAGCGAGTAGAACCAGTACGCACCGCCTCCTCCGGCGACTGCGATCAGCAACACCAACACGATCATCAGTCTGAAGATCGCACCCAAGGGGACACTCCAATACGAACGCATTTTTTAATCAGGAAACAGGGGAGCAGGAATCAAGGCAGGGCCATCGCCTTTTTCAATGTAGGGTGGGTCGAGTCTTCGAGGCCCACCGACTACCAAACGACTTACGGTGGGCC
>JAYTGQ010000813.1:0-3734 GCA_043733345.1 Schlesneria sp. | reverse complement strand
GGGCGAGGCTCCCGCCGAGCCGTGTGCGTGAGGAAAGTCGCTTGTTTCTCGCGGCTCGGCAGGAGCCTCGCCCTCCCGACAGCCGTTTTTCAACAGGCGATTAGCGGACTCGCCGATTTCATACTTTTGGAATACAGCGACTCGGTTCTCATCGGTCAGCAATCCGAATCGAAACTCGATGCGATCACTGAGTTCAGTGTTCCATGGACCGAACTTGAACGAGAGATGCGTGTGGTCGTCTGGATCGCCGTGGTCAGCACACTTGTCATCGATCTGGCGTTCGGCCAGTTGAGTGAACAACGCCGCGAGTTCTCGGAAGCCTTCACGGTTCGCCAGTAGCAGGAGTTCGGGAACGGAGAACGGTGCGTCACCGGTCGCGTCCATCATCGAAGTTCGCTTGATGATGATCTCAGAACTCATGAAATCGCCCTGTATTTCTGGGAGCGAGCGTTGCCCTCGCTGTTGAACGAAGGCGCGGCTGCCGGACCCAGGGGTTCGGCCTACCAGCTTGTTGAAAATCGTAGGGTAAGCGTCTCGCTTGCCCGTGATTGCAGTCGGCAAAAGGGCAAGCGAGACGCTTACCCTACGTTGCGTGACCGGCTCGGCGAGGATCGGTGGCGGCGATGATTTCGCTGATTCCCTTTTGATTGAAACCCTTGTAGCCGTCGTTGCGTTGGAGGATTTCCAGGTGTGACCCCAGCGCCCCGTTGGCCACAAATACCTGAGCCTGCTCGTCGGTGATGAGGCTCGCGGCGCGAAGGCGTTCGATGCGATGTGGCTTCACTGGCCATTGCTCACCGCGCGTGAAGGCTTGCCGCAGATACGGGTAGTCGGTGAAGGGCGGCATCGTGTCGATCCCTGCCAGCTTGAGTTGGTCGCGAGTCGCGCTGAAATCGAACTGGCATTCGAGATGATGCAGTCCCGCCTGTAAAAAGGCTTCGCCGTGCAGACCGCACCACAGGCCGACCGTGCCGAGATGGTCGCGCGGCGGGAGCGGCTCGTGCGAGAAGTCTTGCGAGAGTTCTTCCGGGGACATGTCCACGTCGGCGAAAATGATGATGCCAGTGACGGGATGCTCAATGACTTGGGCACCCCAACCGGCGTCGAGTCCCGCATAGAACCGCTCGCGGCAGACGAAGCCGAGACGTTCCAAGAACGCGATCAGTGGCGCGAAGCCCGCGCGGCTCGAACGATACGTGTGATGATCGTGATTGGCCCAGCCGAGGCCGAGTCTGTCCTGCCGTCCCTTTTGAACTTGCCCCGCTTTGTTGCGGCGGAGCCAGTACTCACGCTCGGCGGCGAAGAACAACTCGCACGCGCGGTCTCGCCCCAAGTCGGCGATCGCGGCATCGACGAGTTGCGTGGCGAGTGCGAACCCGTCGGCATCGTGTTCAAACTCGCGGTGCCTCAACCGAAAGGCTTCCGAGTGGTGAGCGATCGCACAGAGCGGAACGACTTCGGTCAGAGCGGACTCGAAGGCGAGCGACCCGTGTCGTTCGACGGCCCACAGTTCGATGCCGTTCTCGCTGGCGACTCGCGCGCGGCGCAGTGAGGCGAACGGAAGCCCTTCGATCTCGACCTGCGTCAATTCGTGAGCCGCCAAGAAATCGACGACCGACTCGACTTTGATCGCGAGCTGACGGGTGGTTCCGTTCGTCGAACAGGTCGTTGGAAGAGACCTGACTCGCGGAAACAACCCGAGCGGATGCTCCCATGTGGCATTGAGGAAGTCGGAGCGATCCGGCTCGTCGCTCGTCACGTCAGCGATGGCCAAGTCATCGACCGCGTGGCCGTGTCGATCCGAACAGACGCCCGCGACACAACGTTGCCCGCTTGATGCCGCCGTGACGGCCACGTCGCGCGCTTCGAGGGCCGACCGCAGGTAACCGACGTGACTGAGTTCGCCGACGACCGGGTCATTCGAGTCCACGCCGAAATGATCGATCCAATCGAGCAGTCGCGTCCCGGACTGGTCGAGCATCCGCCGCGCGAGGTTCGCCGCGAACGAACAGCGACGCAGCGAGTCATCGAGCAACGCCTGAACAAGCCGCGCCGGCTCCGGCTGCGGCGACCAAGAGTGCTCCGTCAGAGCGGCCAGCGCATCGGACGACAGTGAATCTGTGGCCATCATCGACTCCTTGATGTTCAGGCCCAAAGCATTCAACATGAGAACCATTCACTCCGAGCGGGGCGGCGTCAGCCCCCCGGTTCTTGGGCGTTAGCCCTGTTTTCAGACAGCCGGGAGATCCAAAGAACCGGGGGGCTGACGCCGCCCCGCTCGGAAGAAAAAGACAGGGGCTAACGCCAATGACTCACCGCTTCTGCACCAGCACATTCGTTCCCTTCTTGTTCGACAGCACGATGTCGGGCAGTTTGTCGCCGTTGATGTCGCCCACGAAGAACTGGGTCCCAATTCCCGTGTCGGTCCCGGCGTCGATCTTGTGCTTGGTGAACGTCGGTGCGGCTTTGTCACCCTTCTTCACTTCGTACCAACACATCACGACTTCGCCCAGCGCGTCGGGATCGCCCTTCGAGCCGTGCGCGTAAAACCGCTTGCCGGTGATGAGGTCTTTCGTGCCGTCGCCGTTGATGTCTTGATAGTGCAAAGCGTGAGTCTGCGAGTAGCTCTTGTCGATCTCATGCTGCTTGAACTTGCCGTCGCCGGTGTTTTCGAACCACCAGACGCCGTGAGCGTGTGCGGAACTCATCAGGATGTCGTTGTCGCCGTCTCCATCGAGATCATCGGCGTGCATGTCGGCCGCCTGGTGGGAATCTCCTTCACCGTTGGCACTCAGCGTGTGCTTGTGGAACGCCCACGGACCTTCGAGCTTGGCGGGCTGTTCCCACCAGCCAGCGGGAATCAAAATATCTTGCTTGCCGTCACGGTTGAGGTCTCCCACGCCGAGACCGTGGTAATAACGATGAGCCAACGGGCCAAGCTTGTCCGCACTGACTTGCCGATAGTCCCACTTCTTCTTCGCCATCTCGGGCGACGGGACTTCGAGGTAACCCATCATCTGTTCGGTTTCGGAGGTCATGACCAACTCGGGCTTGCCGTCGCCGGTGACATCCAGGAACTGAGGCGACTCGCCCGCCGCGCTGTGCCAGATTTCGTACTGGTTCCACGGCCCGGGCTTGTTTTGCGGGTTCTCGAACCAATGACACGGCACGCCGGGGAAGCCGATCACGATGATGTCCATCCAGCCATCGCCACTGATGTCGTGAGTCCACAGCGCGAAGTTGTTGCTGTACGCGCCGTCGTTGATGTAGCGGCGAATCCCCTCGGGACGCAGCGGCCTCATCGCCCAGTTGCCGGTCTTGTACATGTTCGCGTCGGCGGGAGCCTCGTACCACGCCTCACCGTTCGTGATGTCGAGCCGTCCGTCCTGGTTGAAGTCTCCGACCGCCACGCCCTCGGCGCGGAAGGCATCTTCAAACTTGATCCGCTCCCATTTGACGGGCGTGTCGTCTTTGACAGGCGTCTCCTGCGCGAAGACCGAGCTGGCGAGATGTGAAACCAGACAAACGGCAACCAACCAAATAACCGAGCGCGGCATGAAATCTCTCCCGTGGGTGTGGTGTCTGCGAAGCAGCGTCCTCGAACCGGAGACAATCTAGCGTGAGGCCCGCTGCGCTTCACGCGAGACACACAAAGAAGGCACGGCTCTTCCCCGTTTCAAAGGAGGGTGGGTCGAGTCTTCGAGGTCCACCGATTGCCAAACGACTTACTCGAG
>JAYTGQ010000812.1:0-3736 GCA_043733345.1 Schlesneria sp. | reverse complement strand
CGGTGTGATGGAGTTGTGTTTCCAAGCAAAGAACCGGCGGCTAGCGCCTTGCCGCTCAGTCGGCGAATGACAAAGTGAGTGCCATTGGGCTGACGCCGCCCCGCTCGGATGTTTCCTCAAAGACCGCGCGAGGTATCAACGATGCGCCTCCCCACCCCCCAGTCGTCTCGACCGAGCCAATCGTTGCCGTCCGAGTAGCAGGTCGCCTTCGCCTCATCGCATCAGGTTGACAGAGTTCAAATCATGGTGCAGAGTCTTTCATGTGGTGGGCGCTACGGACGGATCGGAGGCCCGCACCATAGAACTTCAGTCTCGCGGGAATCCCGACCATGCGCGACGCGATGGCTTTGCAACGCCGCCGCCGCTTGATGCTGCTTCAACCCGAAACGCCCGCTGGCGATGTCAGCGCTGGCACGGACTTTGAACCGGCGTCGGGACAGCTCACCTCACCGAGCATCGAAACCGACATTGAGGTCGCGGCGATGGACTCCGCCACGCAGGCCGCTGCCAGCGAGCGATTCTTTCGTGAGTGTGGCGGTCGCCCAGGCGTGCAACTCTTGGTCGAGTTGCCCGGTCTCTCACAACCGACTCGCATCGGACTCGACCGCCCGTTCTTGTTGATCGGCCGCGATCCTGCGTGCGATTTGCGACTCGATCACCCCGATGTCAGCCCGCGCCACGCATACCTCCAATGGGTCTCGGGGCATTTGTTCTGCACCGATTTGGAAAGTGAGACCGGTCTGTTATCGGGCCGTCGCAAAACGGGAGCCGGACCGTGGGTGGAAGGTCAGCCCCTGCAAGCCGGGCCGTGCCGGATGTCGCTCGTCGGCGGAGAGCCTCAATCGCCCCCCGCTGCCAGTCCGCTCGAACGCTCGCCGCAACTGGCTGCTGAGTTCCCCCAGGTCCGGTTGAAGTTTGAAGGTGTCGAACAAGACGACAATCAATGGCCCGTCGATCGTGCCCTGACGCTGATCGGACGCGGAGCACAGTGCAAGTTGCGACTCAATCATCCCGACATGCCGCTCGTACAGGCGAGCCTCGTCCGCACGACATCCGGTTGCTGGTTGATCGACCTCGCAGGTGACGGCACCACGCGCGTCAACGACCGCCCCGTTCACTTCGCGCCGCTCGACATCGGCGACACGTTGCAACTCGGCGTCTTCCGCGTCACGGTGACTGCCGCCGCGTTTGGAGTCGTCGCGCCGAAGACGGAACCGAGGAAGTCGCCCGCGACCGACAAGGCTCTCGGCCAACTGGCCCATCGCCATCGCGAGTTGCTCGGCGAACTGAACACGGGGCTGAAAGATGTGCAGTCGTACCTCGACGCCGAACTGCTGGATGACGCTCCGCAATTGAAGGGATCGCTCGAACAGTACGTCCGCCAAGCGAACCGCCATCATCGCGAGATGTTGGAGTCGCTCGCACCGTTCGTCGAAGCGCCGCGCCGAGCGACTTCAGCGCGTCAAAAGCCGCAGCGCTAGTGCCACTGAGTTCATCCGCGTGGTGGTCGTGTCGGCACGCGACATGAATACGACGGGACATGTCGTTCCGCACAGCACGCCGCCGAAGCGGCTGTCGGCGGTGTACATGATCGCCTTCACCGTCAGGTTGGCGGAGAGCAGATCGGGGAAGAGCATCGCGTCGGCGGCTCCAACCACGTCTCCTTCCATTCGCTTTTTCTCACCGGCATCGGCGGCGTAGGCCAAGTCGAACGAGAGCGGTCCCTGCACGATGGCTCCGGGAAATTCGCCCGCCGCGTGGCGTCGCGTCAGCTCGGCCGCTTCGAGCGTGTCGGGCATCGCGTCGGTCGGCTTCTCGGTGGCGGACATCACCGCGATACGCGGCAGGCCGGATGAGGCCGCTTCGCGCAGCGCCGTCGCGACTTCGACGAGGCTCTTCAAAATGTCGGCCTTCTGATCGAGCGACGGCTGGATCGAGATGCCGGTGTCTGACATTAGGAAACGCCGACGATCGCGCACGACTTCCATCAACACGACTTGGCAGATGCTCCGATTGGTCCGCAGCCCGGTCTCGCGCGCCAGCACCGCTTTCATCAGGAGCGGTGTGGCGATCTGCCCCTTCATGAGCAACTGCGCACGGCCCGCCTTCACTTCGGCCACGGCGGCGATGGCGGCATCGTCCGCATCGACCAGACGAAAGCCGGTCAGGTCGATGTTCAAGTCATGAGCCAGCCGCCGCATCTCGTCCGTGCGGCCGGTCAACACCGGCTCAACCCAGCCACGTCGCTGAGCCAACGCGAGCGCTTCGAGAACCGTCGGATCGGCTCCTCCCGCCGCCACGACCGGCACCGGGCCGGGCAGTCCATCCGCGAAACGATAGAGATCATCAAAGCCAATCAGAGACATGCCAGTTCCTCAAACCGTTCACTGCGTTGTCGAATAGAGAGATGCCAGGCGGGGGGAGAGATTGATAATTTGTAATTTGTAATTTGTAATTGGTAATTGCGAATTGAAAGACGTATCGGAAACCGACCGCGTTTCTTCTCCGTCCATTTTGCATTTAGAAATTACCAATTATCAATTTGCAATCGCCTACCTTCATTCATTCATTCATTCATGCTGCGGGCGCATTTCGGGAAGTCAGGACACTCACCCCGATGACATCGGGGACGGGCAAGCGAGACGCTTACCCTACGTTCATTCACCGGTCCACAGCGGCGGTCGCTTCTGAAGGAACGCGGTGATCCCCTCTTGAGCATCGTGCCGCAGCGCGTTGTCGGTCATCACTCCCGTGGCCCGTTCGTAGGCGGTCGGTTCGTCGAGCGCCAGTTGGTCGTAGAACGCTCGTTTGCCGAGGCTCAGTGTGAGCGGGCTGCTCGCCACGATCGCGTCGGTCAGTTCACGAATGGCTGCGTCAAGTTGATCGGCGGCGACCGCGCGATTGATGAGTCCCACGGCCAACGCCCGTTCGGACGAGATCGGTGCGCCGGTCAGCAACATTTCCATCGCGACTTTCGGCGGGATGCTTCTGACCAGCGGGACCATCGGGGTCGTGCAGAAGAGTCCGATCTTCACGCCCGGCGTGGCGAAGCGTGCTTCGTGTGCGGCGACCGCCAGATCGCAGGCCGCGACAAGCTGGCAACCTGCCGCCGTTGCCAGTCCCTGCACCCGCGCGATGACCGGTTGCGGCAGACCTCGAAGCTGCTGCATGACCGTCGAACAGCGCGCGAACAGCGTTTGGTAGTCGGCTTCCGCGCGACCGGCCATCTCACCCAGATCGTGTCCCGAGCAGAAGACCGGCCCCGCCGCTCCCAGTACGACGACCCGCGCCGTGCGATCCGCCGCGATCCGTTCGAGAGCCGTCCCGAGTTCCGTGAGCATCGCCTCGGACAGCGCGTTCCGCCGTTCGGGGCGATTCAGCGTGAGCCGGACCACACCAGCATCCTGTTCGACAAGCAGCATCTTGAAAGCCTCGTGATGTCAGTCCCGTTCCTGCCGCGCGAGACATTTCAATCTTGCCCCGCCCCAGCGCGGGACGTTCTTAGCAGGCAAGCTGAGAATCAGCCAGTTCGGCGGACGAGTCGAGTCGTCACCACGAGCCGTAGGATGGGCACTCCTGCCCGTCCGGCTCCCACCCGTGACTCAAGTGTCCCCGTTTTCATTTTGGCTCATCCGGCGTTCCGGGGAGGTTTCGGTTTTGAGAACGGGAAGCGTTCTGAACGGGCTGTTTTTAGCCCGGAGGGCGGCAGATCGTAGCCCACGGCGTGAGCCGTGGG
>JAYTGQ010000811.1:0-10027 GCA_043733345.1 Schlesneria sp. | reverse complement strand
CGAAGGCATGGGGCAGAAAGGCCCGTGTGCCGAGAACGTCAGGCCAGCATAGTCTCGACTTCAGTCCGAGGACGCTGATGAATGTTCGCCGAGAGCCGCGTTCACGATCGGCGTACCAACTCAGTCCTTGCGATCCCCCGGCGATCCTAGCCGTCCTCTCCGCCGTCGCACCGCTGCCAAAGTTCGACGCGTCTATTGAGCGGCCGCTTGTGGCGAGAGGGTGCGGACCAACTCGTGATCGGTCTCGCTTCAGTGGTTGACCGATTTGATCGGCCCAAGCTCCCGATGGGCTTCGGCGCGACGGTCAGGATGGGCCAGCAGGCGGCGGCGCGAATAAACGGCGCTGAGCGAACGCCCGGTCACTGTGACAACCGCACCCGGCGCGAGGGTTCGGCAAAGTTGATCATCGTGCTCAGTCCAATTCCGGCGTGGTCTTTGTGAGCTGGCGGCCCGTGCCCGTTGAGCCTTGCTCTGTTTTCGTCGCGTCTCCTCAGTCGCTTTTCGGCCGAGATTGGCCCTCCGAAGGGCCTCAATGACCGAGTTGGGCCGTGGCTTGCCGCGACGAGCTTCGGCCAGCTTCCGGCGGGCCTCCGGGAGTGAGGCGGCGGCTCGGGCGTTCGGCAGGGCGTCCAGTGATCGTTCCTCGCGCCCGTACCGAACGAACAACTGCCGCGACCCCGCGTTGAGCGGCTCGACTTCCAACGCCTTCCGCCACTTGGTCACGGTTTGGGGTGTGACGCCCCACCAATGGCAGACCGCCTGATTCGATTCCCGGCGAATGGCATCGGCCAATCCGCCGTACACGATCAGCGAGCGCCCCTGACGCAGTTTGCCGATCGGCCACGGGATCTTCGCATCGCTCAGTTGGATGACCGTCACCTCGCCACGGACTTCGTCCATGACCACATCGCCATAGTTGAACGGCGGGGCGTGGTAGGGGCCGAAGTGGAGGGCGAATCGCTGATGGTCGTTCATGCTCTTGTTCAGCTCAGTCAGCTTCATGCGACTGCGTTGTCAAAATCTGCATCAATCGCTCGACATACCTGATCCGCTTGACCTGAGCCACTCTGCCCAACAAGTAGCCGATCTCGTCGCCATCGAGTTCAGCAACGGCTGACAGTCCGTGGATGTTGCGGATCAAATCGGCTTCGGCACCGAGGAAGACCTTGAAGGTTGCCTCACCAGCAGGGCGGGCCAAGAGGCAGTGGTCGGGTGTGATCCGCAACTCTTCGATCTTTGGCGTCGTCCAGTCCTCACCCAGCAGAGCGCCAAGAATGGCTGTGAACATGTCGCTCGTCTCGACCGCCCGCAACTTGCGGGCGCAGTCCTGCCGGATTTGATCGGGTTCTCGGATCGGTGCTTCGGTCATCACGGCGTCTCGGGGGGCAGTTGGATTCAGCGGTGTCATTCTACAAGTCGGCATGGAGGCCCGAAAATGTGAGCGCAGGGTCGGCCATGATTCGTGTCGAGCATCGAATCTAATACGAAGGAGCCGCAACACGGGGAATTCAGTCAATTCATTCGATCAAAATGAGATCGTTGGCACACCAAAGCAACTTGGGCAGGATTCGAGTTCACGAGTGTATTGTCCGTGGCAGCGGGGGCAGTAGGCAATTGCGTCGAAGTCTTGGCGTGGTGCCTTTAAGACGGCCTCACGGTCAATACCTTCCTGCGACAAGGCGGACTCAACTTGCTGTGCGTAGTGCGTCTTGAACCATGACCACATTTCTTCCACTTGGGGATCGAGATCATCGCAATGTAGTGGGTCGCGGCATTGACGAAGACAATGTCGCGCAAGTGCCAGCAAGTCTTTACGCGGTAGCATCGCAGCAGCGACCGCGATCACATCGAATTCCGCAAACAATGGGCGAGCCAGCGTGTCGGCTGAACGAACGACCGCTATCGGAGAAATGAGCAACATGGACGTCAGGCGGAATTGGTTGGAACGGTCCTTCGGGTAGAGACACGCGTGTGCCCGCCGGAATTCGAGGATGGTGAAAAGCCACAAGATGACAATACAAAAGATGTAGAGGCACTTTTCCAACCAGCCGAAGAAGCTTCCCCACCAATACAAACTGATGGCGAGAGCAACCGTCGCCAAGCCGAACATTGTGGCGGCTCGGCGGAGGTCTAGCGTCTCGATCCGAAACGTCTCCCATCGTAAGCGAACCGATGGCACGTCCAACGCTTGTGCCAGAGTCCGCATAATCGCGGCTTCACGTTCATCGCGTGGGGACTGAAGGACTCTCGCAATGGAATCGCGAACAAAGTTTGTGCGTTCCGGTGAGGAGGTACGCATTCCCTTGTCGGGCGACACCTGCACCACGCAGTCGCAACAGACGACGTTCGCGATGTCATCGAATGGGACAACGTGATCGACCGAATCGGTGTCTTGCCAGCCAAGTCCTTGGGGGTGAAGACAGCCGGGCCATGACTCACAAATGAAACCCAAAGTCCAAGGGAGCGGATTCAATAGCACCAATTGCCATCGAGAATTCCCAAGAACCGAACTGAAGGCTCGGTATGGTCGAATGCCCAACATCGATGAGATGCACATCGCGCGGGGAGGCAACCAAACGCAGCACTCATGCAGGTAAAGCAGGGCCACAATTGCGACCAAAGACTGCGGTTCATCCATGCCAGTGTCCACCCGCCGAAGGGTTCGTTTCCAAGCTCTATTGCTGTGGCGAATTGGGCTGCTTGGTGCCGAAGACACTGCCCAACAGTGCCAACAATCCAACGACGCCTGCTGCAATGAACTTGCCGAATTTGGCGAGGAACCCTGACTTGGCCGCGACGACGGCGGCCCCACCGGTGATCAGACTTACCAATCCGTAACTGGCCGTCTTGTCACCCGCCTTCCACTCAGCCCACTTCTTGCCGCTCTTGAATTCAAATCCGGCCAACACCTGATTGATCTGTGGGATGGCCTTCGGCATCTCATCAGCCGATTCGACACCTTTGACTGTCATGACACCACTTCTGCCAAGCAGGCGCGTGTTGAAATTGGCAACACGGCTTCCGTCGTCCGAATGGTGAAGAGTACACCACTCCAGTCGCTTCAACCCTTGGTTGTAGTTAGGCGGAATCTGCCAACCATCCAAATGAAATGCGGACCAGCCCTTCGCTCGTTTCTTTACGTTGGCGACCTCTTGTTTCGATCTCAAACTAGCTAGGATCGCATTCGCATCCAATTGACTGCGGTCATCATCTGGTACACGACCAATTTCGTCATACCAGAACTTCAAATACAAGTTCCCGTCAGTTTGAACGATCGTTCCCACCTGACCGATGGATGGCAGGTTTTGGTTGAGTTCATCAAATAGCTGTGCCCCCTCGGGAGGCAAAAAGTTGAATCCTACAGGAACCCTAAGTGTGGCTTGATCTCCCAACTCAACCGTACAAGGGCCATGCTTGGTCAATGCGCGAAGCCGCTCCAATTTGGCTTCGTCACCTTGCGCACTTGCGGTTCGAGTCAGACTCGTAACGAAGACCAGCATCACGACTATTAGGCAGGACCGTCTCATGAGAATCTCCAAACAAATAGGGGAACGCTGAACAACACAAGTTCAACACCGTCAAGTCGGCCGCGAGATTCCGCTCGCGACTGCACCGACCACTCCGCCGATCAGGGCCGTGAATCGCCAATCAAGGCCCATCATCAACGCGCAAAGAACTCCCGCAGACAAACCGACGATGCAGCCAGCGATGGCGATCGCTGCGAACGGAACTGGTGGGTTCCAGCCGGGACTCAGTGGCAGTGTTGCAGTAGCCGCTTCGACCATCGCAACAGAATCAAGTTGGTCGAGCAGGTCGGCAGCCGATGGAGTCCTTCGTGACGGGTCTGTTTCGAGCAGTCGATACAACAACTGATCGAACCTCACAGGAACCGTCTTGTTGACTTGAGAGGCCGGACGCCACGCCCCGAGCGGAAAGGTGCCGGTCAACAGTTCGTACGCCGTCACACCCAGCGCGTAGAGGTCGGTTCGCGGATCGACCAGATCCGGACAGGCGAACTGTTCCGGGGCCATGTAGTGGAACGTACCGGGCGTCTGGCCCGTTTGTGTCAACGAAGTCGCGTCGGTGCGGAGTTGTTTGGCCAGTCCAAAATCGGCCACACGGGCGATTCCCCGGCCATCGACGAGAATGTTGGCCGGCTTGAGATCGCGATGCACGATCCCTTGGGCATGAATGGCTGCGAGCCCCTGACAGACTTGCACGATCCACGGCCGAACCTGTTCAAAGGGTAGCCCGCCGTGGCCAGTGACTTCCGTTCGCAGTCGATCCGCGAGCGAACAGCCGTCAATCCAGTCCATCACAAGATAGTCGCGACCATCGGCCGTGCCGCAGTCGATCACGCCTACGACGTTGGTGTGACGTACCTGTGCCAGATGGGCGGCTTCCTTGCGAAAGCGTTCTCGCGCAGAATCACTGGGATCATTGTCGAGCAACAGCTTGATGGCCACTGGCGCGTGTGTGTCACGATGGTGGCCCGCGAGAACCAATCCCATTCCACCGCGAGCCACGAATCGTTGGGCGACATAATCCCCGTAGTCGAGGCCCACCAGGCCGGTGGAATCGTTGTCGAAAGGAACGGCAAGCAGATACCTGCCGCAGCCGGGACACGGTCGAAAGTCGGTCTCGTCGAGCGGCACGCTGGTATGGCCGCAAAACGGACACGACGAGCAAACGGAGTTCTTTTCAGTGGAGGGAGTGACGGTCGAGTGGCGGCTGGACAGGCATTCCAATTCTGAATTGCCGATGCGCACTTTCAAGCCTGCGGCCAAAATGACTTCGTGGCATGACCGCCCATCGACCTGGAGTATGCTGGTCGGATCGGGGCAAATCAGCCGCAGCCCGCCGTCACCGCTCAGTTCCACCCGCGCGTGGTGCATCTGATCGACGGTGGAGTCTCCCGCCAAGACGACTGTATTCGCGACACTGCGGCCGATCGTAAGCCCCTGCGCGGCGTAGTATTCGTCCTGGGTTCCATCGGGACGATGAACGCGGAGCAGCAGTCTGTGTGAACTCGACGAGCGTGACATGAAACGACCCTTTCAGCCAATGCCAATCAGTCGGCCCCAGCGTTCCTCGGCCCACTGGAAACCGACGATGGTGGCGGTCCAGGTCGAGATGACCAACAAGAACAGGTGGATGCCGTCGGCGAACAGGACGTGGCGGCGGTTCGAGATCGAGCTTGGCGGTTGGATCAGCAGGATCGCGGGCCGCGTGTAACAAGTGAACGAGGCCAACTCTGCGAGTCGGGCGGTCGGTTCGAGGGTGTGCAGGTTTTGGACTGCCTCCACCAGTGGTCGAAACGGCATGTGCCCGCGCGACGAGTGGAACACCATTTCGGACTCACCCGTGCCAACGGCACTGATGAGCAACTGCGGCATGATGAGCAGCGGCAGTAGCGCCACTGCCGCCTCTTCCGTTTGCACGATTTCCGAGATGAGCAGTCCCAATCCCAATGCGCCGACATAGACAGACAGGAGGACACAAAACAGCCAGACGAACGATGTGTCGCGGAGTTCTTGGACCAACGCTTCCTGCGCGGTGAACCGAAACATCGCGAGTACGCCCAGCAGCAACAACAGTTGCCCCGCTCCGAGGACGGTGTGGAAGAGTGTTTTCGACATCAAAAACACGCCGCGTCGCAGTCCCGCCAGACGCTCCCGCACATAGAGCCGCCGCTCGCGCACCAGGTCACGGGCCGAGTTGTTCAAGCCCAGCCAGGCCGCAATTACGACGGAGAAAAAGAGCAGTGCATCCGTGTGCAACGCCGCATACTGCGACAGGACATTGAGGAGTCCCAGTCCCAACGGTTGTCCCACGATCGTCAACAACAACGAACGGTCGCGCACCAGAACTTGAAAAGCTCGTTCCGTCAGCAGGCCGAGCTGTCGCACCGCCGACGATCCGACGCCAAGTTCGGCCACCCATTGTTTGAGCGATGGTGCTGCGGAGGAGGCAATGGGGGCACTGTCGGTCGGCGGCGGGACGACATCCGCCGCTCGGGGAACGCCTTGTCGGTACGGCTCAAATTGTCCCTGCTCCAGTTGATCGTAAAGGTCCGCATAGGACTTGCAGTGGAACCGTGACAGCAATTCCCTCGGTGAGCCGACGTACGCGATCTGGCCGCAATCCTCGCGCTTGCCGAAGACGATGACCACGTCGAACAACTCGACATTCTCCATCAGGTGGGTGGTGCAGACGACAGTGGTGCCGCGTTTGGCCAGTCGCTTCATCTGTGCCATCAAGTTCGACTCAGTTGCCGGGTCCAGGCCGGAGGTGGGTTCGTCCAAGAGCAACAGACGGGGCCGCTTCAGCAATTCGACTGCGACACTGAGCCGCTTGAGTTCGCCGCCGCTCAGCTTCCGCGCCGGTTGATCGGCCTGCGGCGTCAGTCCCACTTCAGACAAGACGCGATTGACCTCGATCGCGATTTCGTCCGCGTTCCGCTCCTCCAACCGCAGCCGTGCGGCAAAGGTGAGGTTCTCGGTCACCGTCAGAGCCTTGAGCACGATGTCGTCTTGCGGCACATGCCCCAGCATCGCGCGCATTTCCTCGCGATGTTGTTCCAAGTCCCGTTGATCGTCGAACACGATGCGGCCGCGACCTGGCGAGAGAAATGTCGCCAGACAGTTCAACAGCGTGCTCTTGCCAATCCCGCTGGGGCCGAGAATCCCGGCGAAACTATCGGCAGGGATCTCAAAGTCCGCGTTCTTTACGAGCAACCGACCGTCACGCAGGATCGCCACATCTTGCCCGACCAATCGCAGGCCGCAGGCTGCCTCGTCGAGTTCCAGTCCCTGGCCATTTACGCGGTATGACACTCGTGGCCCAAACGTCACGCGGTCATTGGCCCGCAGTACCACCTTCTTGACACGATCGCCATTCACGAAAGTGCCGTAAGTGCTGTCGAGGTCTTCCAACACCAGACTCTCGCCTTGCCGTGCCAGCCGAGCGTGCTGGCCGGACACGGTCGGATGAAACAGACGCACCTGCGCGTACTGGGACCGACCCACAATCAGCGGCGTTGCCGTGACCTCGATCCGTGGTGGTGCTTCGACCAATGCAAGAGCCGCCATGTCGGCCTCCGTTCTGGATCGCCGTCAGGGCTGAATCTGGCATGAATAATCAATGGTGATCGTCGGCGCCGCTTTGAAGACGGACGGAAACAACAGGTGATCTTGGGAGATCTGCTCGATCGTGAGCTTCCCCTGCATTTTCGCCGTGTCGATGTATCCGTCGGTCAGGGCGTAGGTCATTTGACCGGTGGGCGTGAACGTCCCCAGCCGCTTTGTGGTTTGGTCCGTCGCATTGAGGGTCACCACCCCACTCCCCACCTTCAGAACCGCGTGCGGCTGTCCGTTCACGTCCTGATTCGTGTCACGAACCAAAGTGACATTGCCCACGGGGCGACCGCGCCAGGACGGATCGAACAGAAACGTGAACTGCGAACCATCGACGGACCAGCTCTCCCC
This sequence comes from Schlesneria sp., assembly GCA_043733345.1. Taxonomy (GTDB): domain Bacteria; phylum Planctomycetota; class Planctomycetia; order Planctomycetales; family Planctomycetaceae; genus Schlesneria. The sequence continues at coordinate 2,540 of JAYTGQ010000811.1, read as the reverse complement.
TTGTTTCTTGTCGATTTCCGGAAAGATGTAGCAATCGGACAAGATCGCCGTGTCAAACACGAAATCCCGCTCGTCTGCCGTCAAGAAACAGCCGATTGGCGTGACCGATTCCACGCCCACGCCATCGACATAGACGATGCGGATCTGCTTGCCTGCCAGTGAATCGACGGTGGCGATAACCTTGGTGTTCGCATCGTTTAGTAATTGCTGCGCCCCTGCTTTGAAAAGCTCATCAAAAACCGGCTTCGCCACCGCGATTGATTCGGCCGTGCCGGGGACCATGTATTCCAGTGCGAACAGCAGCATTGTTCCCGAGACGCCCAAATCAAGCTGAGCCTGTTCGACCTCGCTGAGCACCTTCACGTTTCGCGACTTGACGAATTGCCGCAACTCAACAATCCGGTGACCGTCATTGCTTTCGATCTTGCGAAGGATTTCGTGCTCACCCGCATACGTGATGTTGACGACCACCTTCAGACCCCAATCGCTGTCCTCGACCCGAGATTGCAGACCTTCCTTGAGAACAATTCGATAAGACTTCCCGGCCCGCAACGTCTCCTTGATCCGGTCCGGCTTGGCAACGGGCTTCGGTGGTGGTGCGGGTGGAGTGGGCTGGTCGTCCCGCTTGGCCGTTTCACCCTCCTTGACGGCGGCCGGTTTGGGCTTTGGATCGACTCGCATGTTTTTGCCACCCGTGCCGCCGGTGTCTTCGGGAATCGGCCTGCCTGTCAGCAGAAGTCCAATCAAGATGCCAAGTGCAACAAGGATGGCAGACAACAGGACCACCACGACGGGGTTTAGACCAGACGGTCCTCGCGACGGGGTGGGAGAAGAAGATGATGACATGCAAGAGTCCCCAAAGAAAAAAGGAGCGCCGATCCCGGCCGCTCCCTCAACCCCACCACAGGGCGCATGAAACAGCACAAGGCCGACGCCCCCTTTCGGGGGCGCGGTCCAAGCACTGCATTCATGCTCTCAAGAGCCTTTCGGCTCTAGGTGGTGAATTTGAGGGAAGCAGTTCTTGACGCACGCGCGTCATTCAAAATGTCACGAGGTCGCCTTCGCGCGGCCTCGGTTCAACTCTTCAAACGGTCTCCAAGTGGGTTGATGATGGTGGTCCAATCGCGGCCCACCGGCTCACTACGCTACACGACAGCAGAGCCCCACGCCACGCAGCGGCCTTCTGTTTTGCTGTCTGACAGTTGCATCCCCTATCGATGCCGCTCGGCCACTAACTTTAGGTCAAAAATGCGTCACCAATACCTGAAGGAAAACTTAGCACTTGGCTCCCTAACCCACATACGAAAGGAGCGTCTATGGCTGTGATCATCGGACTGTTGGCATTCTTGGTGTTGCTGTGCTGTGCCGTGATTTTGCGTGAGCGAAAGTTGCGGCGGGGATGGCAGCGCGTGTTGGCACGGGTACTCCAAGAAAGGGGGACGCATGAAACTGAACTGGATTTGCGGGGCGATGGTGCTGCTGGTGTTGGGGTGTCTGGAGTCATCGCCGAGCGACCACGAGCATGAGAAAAAGGTGATCGAACTGGCGAACAAACATGCCGAGCAGCAGTCGGTGCAATCAAAACAAATGGCGGACCTTCAGAAGCAGTGGCAGACCGAACGGACGGATCTGAACGTGCAACGAGACCGGCTCGAAACCGAACGGCATGATCTTGCCATCCAGCTTCAGCGCGAGCCGCTCATCGCGGAGAGCATCAAACAGGTGGGGATACTGACTCTTTGTTTGCTGCCGTTGATCGTCTGCGCGCTGTTGCTGCGAAGGTCGAACGAACCGGAGGACGGGAACGTGATCGCCGAAACATTGGTGCAGGACCTGATGTCGGCCAAGCCGACGCTGTTCGCTCCGGCCCTTCCCGCTCCGTCGTCGAAGGACAAACCGGCAGGCCACCTCGTGTAGTCCACCGGGAAAACCAACACACACCCATTCAAGAAAGGAATGCGATGAGTCATGTTGTTGAGATCAAAACGCAGGTGAAAGACGTGTCCGCAGTGCAGGCCGCCTGTCGTCGGTTGAAGTTGCCCGAGCCGGAGCAAAGGACTGTGACGCTGTTCAGCGCCGAGGTCACGGGCCTCGCGGTGCAGTTGCCGGACTGGCAGTACCCGTTGGTTTGCAACACCGCGACCGGCGAACTGAGGTACGACAACTACAACGGGCGTTGGGGCCAGCAGTCCCACCTCGATCAGTTCTTGCAGGCGTACACCGTGGAAAAGGCCAAGATTGAAGCGAGGCGGCAGGGACACTCAGTCAGTGAGCAACTGCTGACGGACGGTTCGATCCGGGTGCAGATCGCCGTCGCCGGGTGAGTGGCTCGGCCACATCCGACACAACTTTTTCATTGGGAGAGAAAACCCATGACCACTGCTCGTCGCCGCAATGTCATCGGTCCACCCGCCGCATCCACCCACACTGCGTCACGGCGATTGCCTGCCCTGCGCAGCAAGCTGGAACGTGAGCAGGAGGCACTCTCGCGCTGGATGACACGGTTGAAGAGGGCGTTCCATTCGTTTGAAAAGTTCCAA
>JAYTGQ010000810.1:0-3750 GCA_043733345.1 Schlesneria sp. | reverse complement strand
TTCCATCCCTTTCGGGCCAGTGAAGTGAATCTGTGTCGTCAATTCGGATGCGGCAACGGAGTTGAACAGCTTTGCGTTCGGCTTAGACGTTGCCGCAGGTTCAGCGCCCTTTTCAGCAGCAGTTCCCGTCGAGTCCCACTTCAGCGCATCCCCTTCGATCAACTCGCGGGCGCGGCGTTCGACGATCTGCTTGCTGAGCGATTGCCGTTGTCCGATCTGGGCCTTCAGTCGTGTGAGGCGTTCTTCGAGCGACGTGATCTGCAACTGTTCCAGCTTGAACTTGGCGGCGAGAGCGTTGGCGAGAGCCTCATCCAGTCGCCGCCGCGTCTCGACCAGATTGGGATGCTTGGCACCAAGCTGCTGCGAGAGACCACGAACCTCATCCGCGAGCAGTTTGGCATTGGCCTCATGCTCAGCGACGTACTCCGCCAACTTGCGAGCCTCGGGCGACTTCGGAAGTTCGGCCGCCTCACTCTCTCGAGTGACGGTGACGAGAATCGTGCGGGGTTGCGGATTCTTGTCGAACCACAACGCCAACGTCGTGGACCCCACTCCTAAGCCAACCACACCAATTTCCTTCTTGGAATACTGGATGACATCAATGATGTCTGTCCCGCCAATCGTGATGTGAGAGATCGCCTCGCGCGTCGTCAACTTTTTGTTGTGCCGATGAACGACCTTCAACCGCTCGGTCGGCTCGCGAACCTTCTCAAACGCATCCAGCTTGACGGCCTGCTGCTTCGACGGGGCCTCGTCGAGCTTCACCAGGATCGCTTCGATGGCCTTCATTCGCTCCTCATCGGCGGAGACAACGAGGATGGAGTTCGTGCGTGCGTCCCATGTGATGCCTCGATCGTCGAAAAAGACTTTCAGGAGCTTGCCGCACTCGACCGCCGAACAGTTTGCCAACCTGAAGACCTTGGTCTGAACGGCCTTGGCCGGCGCGTCTGCGTGAGTCTTCGTTTCATCCGAATCTTCGGTGGACACCGCTGCGGTGAGTTGGCGATAAGACACATTGTTTTTGTCAAACGTCGTGGAGAGCGAAGACGATGTTCGGGTCCATTCCTGAGTCACAAGCGGCTTCGTTTCGTTATCCTTTGAACCGTCGCTGTCCACCGATTGCTTTGCGGTCGGAATCCTCGACGAAATGATGACTCGCAATTTCATCTTGTCAGCAAGAAGTTGCAGCGTGATCTTCGATTGTTCTCCGCTTTCATCCTCCTTCCATTCCCCTTCAAATCGTTGACGAGCATACGACCATCGCACCGAAACTCGCGTCGGTCGAACGCCCCAAGGCTGGTCGATGAGAAAGTCCGTCGCACCGCTCTGCACTCGCCGAATCTCCATTTCACCGAGGATCGAAGACATTTCTTTGGGTTCGACTATTTTCACGCCCCAAGTCCCCGAAATGTCCGGCATCGGTGCGGCCGCGAGCGGATCCACAGCAGGCGTCGCGGCCGGGGGAATTGTCGTCTCGATGGGCTTGGCCTCATCTCGAACCGGCGAGACATCCTGCGCCGAGCCACAGACGCCGCTGAAATGGAAGGCCAGCAGTGTGACGAGGACGCAGCGGGTGATTGTGGAATTGCTCATGGCGGTCCTTTGCGGGAGAGTTTCGCAAGCGGTCGTTTCGGGCAAGGCGTGAACCATTGTCTTCAATCGCGAAGCGATGGCAGCAATTAGCTGCGGGCGTCAGCCCGCAGAGGGATTCGGTGGTGATCGGTGAGCCGCGAAGCGGTGGCAGGGGAACGTTGGTGTGTGTCACGAATCTGCCGCCGCTTCGCGGCTCAATCATGGTGTGGGGACGTGATCCGTGGGCTGACGCCCACGGCTATTGGCTGGCGTCGCTTCGCGACTCTGTTGGGGGAGCCAACTCCGTTTCAGCAGCCCTCGTTGGCTCGGTCGTTCGTTTGTCATTCGGTTCCCGTCCTTCAAGGTCTTCCCGCGCGTCGGCATCGAGTTGTTCGATCGACCGCGCCGTCTCATCGAGTTCGGTTTGCGTGGCGTTCCATTCCAACAGCGGGTTGTTGGTGAGCGACGCGGCATTGGTGAGCGGCTCGTTGTGTGGCGATGTCACCGACGCTGTTGGCGACAAGGCACCGTCATGCTTGGTGACTGATTTTGTGTGAGGCCAAGCGACGATGGCGACCAACAGCGTGGCGAGTGCGGTGGTCGCGACAACGGCCATGAGCGCAACCCGCCGGTTTGTAGGTTGGGCACTCTTGCCCGACCTCTTCGTGTTCGCCGCGCCTCCCAGGACGGGCAGGAGTGCCCATCCTACGATCGCGTCGGGCAGCGCGACCGTCGTCGGCTGCTGGACATGGGCGAGGCATTGTTCCAACAACGAGGCGACTTCGGTGGCGGTCGCGATGCGTGACGCGGCCTCTTTCGACAGCAGCTTCATCACGACGTGATCGAGCCATTCGGGGATGTCGGCGTTGATCTCGCGGATCGGGCGCGGGGCCGTTTCGCGGATGCGGCGCAGCACGCCGAAGGTCGTCTCGGCGCGGAACGGCGGGCGGGCGGTACACATCGCGTACAGGACGCTGCCCAAGCTGAACAGGTCCGAGCGGTGATCGACCGCGTCGCCGTTGGCCTGTTCGGGCGACATGTATTGCGGCGTCCCCGCGATGATGCCGGTGCGAGTCAATGTCGCATCATCGACCGCGCGGGCCAGTCCGAAGTCGGTCAGCATCACCCGATCAACGTTCGTCTCCAGCAGGATGTTGGCCGGCTTCACATCGCGATGGACGAGACCCTGAGCATGCGCCGCCGCGAGGCCCAGCGCCGCCTGCATCCCAATTCGCAACACGTCTTTCACATCGAGCGGCCCGTGCTGGTCAAGCCGTTGTTGCAGCGACTCGCACGCCACGAACGGCATCACGAGATACGGCAACTTCGCGTTCGCGTTGACCGAGTGAATCGCCATCACATGCGGATTCACAATCGCCGCCGTCGCCTGAGCCTCCCGTGCGAACCGCCGCCGCGCCGCACCGCTCGTCGCCAGATGCGGCGCGAGCACCTTCACCGCCACGTACCGATGCAGTTCCTTCTGAAAGCCCTTCAGCACGACACCCATTCCGCCGCGGCCGATCACTTCGACGATCTCGTATTCGCCAAGTCGCCCGAGCATCGCCGAGTCATCACTCGGTTCAAGGCAATCGACGGCGAAGTCGGTCGCGAACCGAGCCGCCTCATCGGCGTGTGACGAGTCTTCGTGAATCGCGTCGCCGTAGGATGGACGCCCCGTCCGTCCGCCTTCACTCTCGCCGCTCAACTCATCACGAGTGCCATGCGACGCATGAGGCATTAATCCGATGAAAGCCGCGTTCTCACCGAGGCCGCTCAATCGCCGCCCTGCTTCATCCCACCAGCCCCGTCCCGCCGCGAGCGACTCCAATTCGACCTGACACGCCGGGCACGAAGCGACATGCGTTGAGACCTCGCTCTCCACCGCTTCGGGCAGCGATTCGTCGAGCAACCGTTTCAGCCGGTCGCGGTCGCAGTGGTCACAGTGAGTCATGATGGCCCCGTTGTCGTGTCTCTCGCCGGTCGGCGGAGCGACCGGCCTACAGTAGTCCCGTCGCTCCGCCGACGGGACGCTTGGATTCGTTCCCGCCAAACTTCTTCTCCGACATCACAGGCCGGTCGGCCAACTTCACGGGCAGGTTACAAACCTGCCCCACGTTCCCTCTCAAACTCTTCCACGACTTCCCGCAGTCGTGCGATCACGCGACTGCGTGCCACATA
>JAYTGQ010000809.1:0-3751 GCA_043733345.1 Schlesneria sp. | reverse complement strand
GATTTAGGATCGTCATCCTGTCCACTGATCTGGGAACACGATAGCACGGATTTCAACTTCGGCGAGAAATGACTGTTGGACTCGGCACGTCGTAACGGTTGAATCGGAAGCGGTGCGAGCGCCTGCGGTGACTGCTATAACGGTCGCGCGGGCGGATGATTGAGGTTTGAATCATCTCCGTTGAAATCATCACGCCTTTGGAGTCATCACAAGGAGCAGCGTTCATGAGCAGTCTGTTGTCGAAATTTGCAAATGACAGTTGGTTGTCCAAAGTGTGGATTGGTCTGTGTGCGGTGTCGCTGAGTGCGTGCTGGAATGACGCGGCTCAGGCGGCCGATCCGGTGCGAGTTCTCATCATCGATGGCCAGAACAACCACAATTGGAAGGCGACGACGCCGATTCTGAAGGAGTTCCTCACGAAGAGCGGTCGGTTTGCCGTCGATGTCGCCACGACACCCGACAACAAACAACCGGCCGCCGATTGGGGCGGATTTCGCCCGAAGTTCTCGGACTATGCGGCCGTTTTGAGTAACTACAACGGCCAAGCGTGGCCCGAGCCGGTTCAGCGAGACCTCGAAGCCTACGTCTCGAACGGGGGCGGATTGGTGATCATTCACGCGGCGAACAATGCGTTCCCCGAGTGGGCCGAGTTCAACAAAATGATCGGGCTGGGCTGGCGCGACGCGCAGTTCGGCGACCGACTGACAATCGACGACAAGGGTCAAGCCGTCCGCACCCCGAAAGGAGAAGGACCGGGAGCCGGGCACGGCTCGCAGCACGAGTTCGCGATTGTCGTCCGCGAACGGGAGCATCCCGTCATGCGGGGAATTCCCGTCGAATGGATGCACGCGAAGGACGAGCTGTACCACGGACAACGCGGTCCTGCGGCGAGCATGAACGTCCTCGCCACGGCTCATGCCGCAAAGCAGACGGGTGGCACGGACGCTCACGAGCCGATGGTCTGGTGGATTCCGTACGGAAAGGGAAAAGTCTTCACCACGGTGATGGGCCACGCCGATTACTCGATGCAGTGCGTCGGCTTCCAAACGATCGTGAATCGAGGAACCGAATGGGCCGCGACCGGCAAGGTCACGATTCCAGTGCCGGCTCAATTCCCGACCGCGAGCGCCACGTTGTCGGCACCGGCGGCTCAATGAGGCGGTATACCTCACGCGGCACAAAGTGAGAGGTTTCTGAGCGGGGCGGCGTAAGCCCAATGGTTCTTCCCAAGAGGGCTTACGCCCAAGAGCCGGGGGGCTTACGCCCAATGGCACTCACTTTGGGAAAATATCCTGAGCGGCACGGCGCTAGCCGCCGGTTTCTTAGTTGGAAAAGAACCGGCGGCTCACAGAATGCCAAAGTGAGTGCCATTGGGCTTACGCCACCCCGCTCAGATGTCTCATCACTGACCGCGCGAAGGCGATAGCCTGCTCCACGTTGCTCACCGCTGCTTGCAACGCAGGTAGTACCGCTGCAATTCCGGGGCACAAGTTCGACCGTTGGGAGCCAGAGATTCGCAGCGCGCTGCGTCGGACTGAGCCTTCAGTACGGCAGCGCGTGTGCGCGTCATGCTTCCTTCTTCGACATCGGCTTCAATGTCGGAGCGCGTGACGCCGAAGCAGGCGCAGAGCGGCGCGTCGGCATCTTTCAGCGGGATCGCCTCGGTGAACGAGTCGCGTGATACAGCTCCCTCAAAGTCATCGTAATAGACGACTTGGCAGCGGCTATTGGGACAGAAATAGCCGGACTCGGCGAGCGACTTCCGAGCGCTGGGGGTCAACTGGGAATTGAGTGTCTGCGGGGCGACCGCCTGTCCCACGGACTGACAGCCGGGGCAGCGTGCGTCCGTCTGTTCGGGTTCCCGGAGGAAGGCTTTGTTCATACTCGGCTCCTGAGGCAAGCGACCGTTGCCGATCAGAAAACGGTCAAGGTCCGAATGGCCTCGTTTAACCGCGTGGGCAACGCCCCGCGCGTCGTGCGGCAAAACAGGTCCCAACATCGCTCGACGCGCGGGGTGTTGCCCACGCGGTTAAACGAAACTGTCTTCCATCCTTGGCGAGTCACTCCAGCCGCAGCCAGGTCGTTTTGAGGTACTCACTTTCAGGGCAGTTGGTGGCGATCGGGTGATCGGCGGCCGCGCCGGTTTGGCTGATAATTTGGACGCGACGACCGACTTCCGGGGCGGCACAGACGATCTTCGTGAATTCGGCCCGATCGAGCAGTCCCGAGCAACTGCAGGTAAGCATCATTCCACCCGGTGCGACGAGCTGCATCGCCAGCCGGTTCAAGTCGTAGTACTTGTGCTTCCCTTCCTCGAACTCTTCGCGCGACCGAATCAGCTTGGGCGGGTCGAGGATGACGATGTCGTACTTTTTGCCGTTCCGCAGCATGTCGCGCATGTAGGCGAAGATGTCCGCCTGCACGATGTTCGGTTTGACGCGGTTCAGCTTCGCGTTCTCCTTCGCCAGCGCGGCGGCTTCCTCATCGAGTTCCACGCCGGTCGCCTCGGCCGCGTTGCCGAGTCGCAGCGCCTGAATGGCAAAGCCGCCTGTGTAACAACAAAGGTCCAGCACCGACTTTCCCGCACAGCATTCGGTCAGACGTTTCCGGTTCTCGCGCTGATCGCAATAGAAGCCGGTCTTGTGTCCGCTGACGAAGTCGATGCGGAACTGAGTCCCATACTCATGGACGACGGCACGCGACGGCAGCCCCTCGGACCCGGTCGGCTCGGCGGAAAAACCTTCATGATCTTGTGATGCGGGTGCGGCACGCATCACGCCGTGGCGAGTTCCACAGAGCGGTTCGAGCAGCGACAAAATCGCTTCGGCCCGTTGGTACATCCCCAGCGAGAAGCATTCGGCGACGAGCACATCACCGAAGCGGTCCACGATCAAACCGGGCAATCCATCCGCTTCCGCGTGAATGACTCGATAGGCGTCGGTCACGGAATCGAGCTGCAACAAACCGCGACGAAGCTCTAAAGCGGCGGTGAGGCGATCATGCCACCAAGCCTCATCGGGGCGTTGGACTCCCGCTTTCAACAGCCGCACCGTCATCTCGGCCCGTGGGTTGAAGAGGCCGAAGCCCTGAGTGAACCCGGCCGCCGAGATTAACTCGACCAGATCACCCGGCCGCGCGATGGCGTCGAATTCACCGAGTTGCTTCCGGTACAGGAACGGATGCCAGACCGGGCCTTTGGTGACGATCTGCGGAAGTCGCTGAGACTCCTCAGGACAGAGCGGCCGCTGGACGAGCCACTCGAAGGGAGTCGCTGTCGAACCATGACGATCGGCGCGACGGAATGACTCGCGCGGCGCGGCACCTCGCTCACGGTCATCGCGTTGACGGCCTTCTTGCGGCCGATCACGGCCCGCTTCGGCCTCGCGCCGAGATGCCTCGTGTTGTCGAGGCGGTGGCTCGTGAGCCGCAGGTCGGGGTGAGGGCAAACGTCGTCCAGAGGAACGATCGGAAGGCGGTCGGTGGGGGCGGTCTGAGTGCATGGATTCGATGGTAATGGATGCCCGAACCACTCACAACGAGTTCATTGCGATGTCCAACGCACGGGGTCAACGAAGTCCGGCTTGGGGCTGAGAAGTCCGGCTTTTCCGAAAGCCGGACCTCTCTTCGTTGAACGTTGTCTCGGAAGGAAGTCCGGCTAACAAAGCTAAGAACTTGTCCAAGAATTACGCCGTGTTTTGAACAACACCAACCCGAAGCGTGAGCGAGGACGAGAGTCGAGCGACATCCGTCC
>JAYTGQ010000808.1:0-1187 GCA_043733345.1 Schlesneria sp. | reverse complement strand
CCTTCGAGTTCCAAACACGACTCTTTGAGTCAAGTTTTGGAAGAGATTGCAAAGTGCTAATTGGTAATTGCAAATTGATAATTGATAATTGAGGGGACGCTCGCAGCGAGACTTTCGCTTTCAATTTGCATTTAGAAATTGGCAATTATCAATTTGCAATCGCCTTCCTTCGTCGGTCTGAGGCAAAGCCCTCGCTGGAGTCTTCGGAACGCACCGTGTGGAATCTCGCCAACCGAGGAACGGTGCGTTCCGAAGACTCCACGCACCCGACCTTGCTGAAGATTGCGTCTCACTCCACTGCCGACACGCCGGTGAAATAGTCCGGCTCATTCCCGGCGATCCACTTGATGTTGCAACCGATGCTCGGCCGTTGCTCGATCAACGGTGTCTTGCCCGCCAGCAGCGTTTCGACCGCGAGTTTCAGATCGGCTCCATCGATTGGCCTGCCATTGCCGGGGCGGCTCGCATCGAACTGACCGCGATAGACGAGCGACTGAACTCCGTCGAACAAGTAGAAGTCCGGCGTACAGGCCGCCTTGTACGCCTTGGCGACTTCCTGCGTCTCGTCGAACAAATACGGGAACGTGTACCCGGCGGAACGATGCTCTTCCGTCATCATCGCGAGGCTGTCGCCGGGGTGCGTCGCGACATCGTTGGAACTAATGGCCACCACCGAGATTCCCTTTGCCTGAAGCTCCCGTCCAAACACGGCGAGCGCCGGACGCAGATGCTTCACGAACGGACAATGGTTGCACATGAAGATCACGAGCAGTCCCTTCGCCGAGGCGAAGTCACTGAGCGAAACAACCCGACCGTCAACGTTCGGCAACGCAAACGGCGGAGCGTCCGTTCCAAGCGGCAGCATCGTGGATGCGGTTTTGACCATGGGTGGCAATCCTCAATCAAAGTAGTTGTGGCGACAGATGGCGTAACGGAGCCGTCAGAGAACGAGTTGTGGAATGGCTTGCGCGTCTCCGAACTTCACAAGGAGGAAGTAGAGCGGAACGCCAGCACGCCTTCAACGCCGCCCGCGAGAGTGTCTCATTCTCTGCCCCGTAAATCAGCCGCAGGGCGCTAGCGCCGGTTGTTTAGTCGAGAACCGGGGCTAGTGGTCGAACAACTTTGTATTGAGGGGTTCATCAACTAGCCCGACGCGCAAGCGAGGGCTTCACTTTCGACAACGGTTT
>JAYTGQ010000807.1:0-1187 GCA_043733345.1 Schlesneria sp. | reverse complement strand
GCATAGAGACTGCATGACCTCAATTACAGCTCTCTCCGTCCAGCAAGCCGCCGCGCTCCTCAACGTCTCCACAACCACCATCTACGCGCAGGCACGGGCCGGGACGCTCCCGGCTCACCGAATCGGAGCAGCCTGGCGCTTCTTCGAGTCTGAGCTTCTGGCAGCGACACGTCACGACACCTGGGCGAGGAGCTCACAATCGCTCGCGGCTGTCGCCCGAAGACGCAGAAACCCTGGAGCCCGGCGAAGCGCAGTCAACTGAACGCGCGAACGAGTGACGGCCAACTCGTCGCCGTGAGCGCTGTCGAGATGACCGTGGAGCGATGGAAAATGCTTCGCCATATCGTCGCGCCACTGGGTAGACCGCGACACTTAGTCGACAATCATGCTGCGCCCGCGAGGCGAACCCTCATTGGCCACTTGAAAGCAACTGGAATGATTGCGTTCATGGTGCAAATCCTGTCTGCCGTCGTGTTGTCTGTGAGCCGCGACTCCGCACATAGATTTACGAAGCCATCGTGTGAGGCAATCACGCTGCTGGAGGGGCTTGGTGTCGCGGGGGACGCCCACCTGGGGGTGACTGTTCAACACCGGTCGCGAGTGGTCGCAGATCCCTCCCAACCGAACCTCCGTCAAGTGCACCTCATTCACTCTGAACTATTTGCCGAGGTCGCCGCTGTCGGGTTCACTCTTCGTCCTGGGGACATGGGCGAGAACGTGACCACCGCCGGCATTGACCTTTTAGCCTTGCCCCGAGGTGCCCGTCTCCTGATCGGCCCCGACGCTCTGGTCGAAGTCACCGGATTGCGAAATCCGTGTGCTCAGATCAATGCATTCGAACCTGGACTTTTGAAGACGATGGTGGGACACGATGACGAAGGACGAGTAATTCGCAAAGCCGGAATTATGGGAATTGTGCTGCAATCCGGAGTTATCCGACCAGGTGACAAAATCACTGTCACCCTTCCGCAAGAGCCACACCACGCGCTCGATCGAGTGTAGGAGGAATTGGGCCGTTGAAGCCGGCTAGCGGAACCTCCTGCGGTACATGTTCGTCGCGAGGACGATCCGTCGGGCAGCTGAGCGGTTTGGGATACTCGGAAGATGCCCGGCGTTACGCTCACCGTCCCTTCTGGCTCGGTCCTGCTTCGGCGTGCTGCTCATGAAGACTTGTCTGCACTCGTTCA
>JAYTGQ010000806.1:0-3758 GCA_043733345.1 Schlesneria sp. | reverse complement strand
GGCGAGCCGGACTCCGCGCGTCACGAGCATCGGTGACGGATTGCCCATACCGCACGGCTCGAGATGGCGGAGTAGCGCCTCGAAGTCGAGCGCACCGGCGGCTAGCGCCGTGCCGCTCACAGAATGACAAAGTGAGTGCCATTGGGCTGACGCCGCCCGGCTCACCTGATTTCGACTTTTGTCGGAAACGTCAACGAAAGGAATGACCGGTCTGAGGCGCAGCCATCGCGGGAGTCTTCGGAGAAGCAGCGCCGTGGAAGAGTCAACTCGTCCATTGGCACTGCTTGGCCCAAACCGGCCAAGCAGTGCCACACGCTACTTCAGTTGCTCACTCAACCTCATCGCCGCTTCATGGTCGGGCTTGAGTTTGAGGACTTCTTCGACGAGGTTCTGGGCCTCATCACGGCGGTCGGATTGAAAGAATGATTCCGCGAGGCTGGTCTTGAGGTCGAGGTCTTTCGGTTTGAGTTCGAGGGCCGTTTCCAATTCGGCGATCGATTGAGGGAGTCGCTTCAGGCCGCGAAGCGATTCGCCTAAGAGACGGTGAACGTCGGCATCCAGCACGTCGATGTGCAGCGTCAGTTTGGCGTACTTGAACGCCTCGTCGAAGTTGTTTTCGGCGAGGGCCATTTCGGACAGAGCCTTGCGGGGGGTGGGGTCGTCGGCTTCGAGGTAGACCAGCTTTTCGAGGGCTTCGCGGCGGCGGGCCTTGTCGCCGGTCAGCTTGGCGGCGGCGGCCGTTCCCTTCCACCAGTCGCTGTTATCCGGGAAGTGTTGCTGGCCGAGTTCGCACAGGGCAAAAGCCTCAGCGGGCTGCTTCTGCTTCAGGCGGACACGCAGCAGCAGTTCGAGCAGGTGCCGGTTCGGATGCTCATGGTTGAGGGCCGGCTCCAAGACCTTCGCCGCCTCGTCCGGCTTGTCGTCTCGCAACAGCAAGGCCCCGACGACGAGAGCGGCGACCGGTTGAGTTGGGTCGCGTTTCAAGACCTCGGTCGCGAGCTTGCGGGCTTTGTCCCGCTCGCGGACAAGCAAAAGCAGCCGCGAGTAATCGGCGGCGGCTTTCGGGTCGTCCTTGTTCTTCTCGTAAGCCTTCTCGATCTGCGACGGCTTGATCTCCGGTTCGGACTCGGTCTGCTTGAGGCCCGCGACCAGCTTGTCGAGGAACTCGCGGTAGCCCTTTTCAAAGTCGGCCTTCTCGACGCCGAAGACCTCGGGAACCGCCTGGTCGGTCGTGCGGTTGCGGCGGTAGGCGTCGAGCAGCTTGGCCAGAGACGGCTCACCGAATCGCTCGACCATGTACTCGGCGTACAGCACGCTCTGGCAGTACGCGAAGTTCCAGTTGGCCTGATTGCCGGCTCGAATGAATCCCATGCTCAGGTTGTCGAGATTCTTCAGCTCGCCCTTGGGCACACGGTCGAGCAGCAGCTTGTTCCACTCGACCGGTCGCGGGTAGCCCTCGGAGCGGACGGCGAGGGCCTCGGTGTACCAGTGCGGGATGTTGAAGTGGGTTTGCTGGAGCGTGAGGACATGGACGAACTCATGCTTCAGGACGCGCGCCCAGTTCAGCGGCTGCTCCATCCCCGAGGGACTGGTCATCGCGATGATCGAGCCGGTCGAGGCTCCAATCGTCTGCACCCACGGCAGGCCGACCATGCGGGCGCTGAACCATTGATGTCCGTTCAGCCCCTTGGCTTCGTTGTAGATTTCGATCTGCGTCCGGCTCTCCGGCTTGAAGCCGAACAACGTCGTCAGTTCGGGATAGACCTCTTCGAGATACTCGGCCATGTACCGCGCGAGCAGCTTGTCGAGCTTGGCATCGGCCCGGATGACGAAGTGCTCGGTCGTCACCGTGCTGTAGTCGTCGAGCACCTTCAAGACCTTCCGCATGTTGCTGACGCGGACGTGATACGGGTCGGCCTTGAAGGCGTCGTCGAAGACCCGTTTCGCGTCGTCCATGCGTCCCGTCTGCATGTAGACCTGCCCGAGCGCCGTCTTCGGCTGGGAGAGCTGCGGCATGAGCACGATCGCCTGCTTGAAGAGCGGTTCCGCAATCGCGTGCTGACGGAACCGATCGACCTGCTCACCGAGTGCCGCCAGGAAGTAACCCGGTTTCGGATTGCGCGTCGCCACCTCGACGATGATCTTCTCGAAGCGAGTCATCTCCGTAGGATGGGCACTCTTGCCCGTCCGCTCTTCCGCCGTCTCTTCCTTCGATGACTTCGTGCCGTCCCGCGCCTGATCGAGGACGGGCAAGAGTGCCCGTCCTACAGGGAGGTCTTCCGCTTTCAACTTTTCAATCCGATCCAAGTTGTCGAGCAGCACCTTCAACCGCGCCACATCCGGCCAGCCATCCTGCAACATCCGCAGTGTCGCGACGAGAGCCAGCGTCTCCTGATCGACGGGGTTGATCTCCATCGCTTCAGTCAACAATTTCTCGGCCGCGTCGGCATCGCGGAAGTAGAGCTTCGCTTCGGCCAACGCGCGCAAGGCACCGGGAGTTTTGGGAGCGATCTCCAAGGCGCGCTTCGCCTCGTCTTCGACCTCGTCCCAGTTGTACTCACCGACGGCGGACTGCGCGAGTTGCACATGGACCTCGACCGCGTTGGGGTTGATGGCCAGCGCAGCTTTCAGTTCAGGAATGCCCTGCGCCCGGTTGTACTTTTCGAGCAGCAGTCGTCCCGAGAGTTGATGAGCCTGCCAGCACAACTTGTCCGCCTTGAGTGCATCCTTCGCGACGGTGTTCACGCAGAAGTCAAAGATCTGCGTCACGCTGTGCCAGCGCGCGTACTGGGCCGCTCCCTCGCCGACGAACAACAGCGGCTCGGCCTCGGTCGGTTGCTTGCCGTTGTAATAGCGGACAAACCAACGATAGCCGGTGTCGGCCTTCGCGATCTCGCCCCGCTCGGTCCACAGATGCGCTTGGATGAGTCGTGCCTGCAACTGATTGCTGTCGAGTTTCAACGCCTTCGCCACGGAGGCGTCTGCGTCGTCATACCGCCCCCGCTCGAAATGAATCTTCGCGAGCAGGCCGTGCAACTCCGCCGAGTTTTCGTGGCTCTTGATTGCCTCGTTCAAAACGACCTCCGCCGCGTCACGCTCTCCCTGCGCGAGCAGCGCCTCGCACCGTGCCTTCGTCAACTCAACGGCATCCACGTCCTTGGCCGCGTTCTTCGCGACGGAGTCCAGAATTTCGAGAGCCTCGCCGTAACGTCCCTTCTGAAAATGCTCGTGCGCTGCGGCGAGATTGTCTGTGGGAACATCGGCTGCGGTGACATTCGCTGCGATGGTAAACAGCGACAAGACATAGGCCGTCGCAAACACAAATCGCGTCATGGTCGAGACTCAACAGACACGGGGGATGAAGCAGGTTCGGACGCTACTGGAACTCAAGGCGACTCGCAACGAAGGTTTGGGGCCATTCAGCAGCCCATTGGTCTCTCCACAAAGTAGCCATCATCGCTCCGCGTGATGAGCCTTTAGAGTACAGGCGTCTGAGTCAGGGCTACCGAACTCGAAAGGCTCGTCACGCGGAGCGATGACGGCTACTTTTGCGATCCCGTTTCTTACCTCAGGCTACCGAAGGTGCGACATGGCGAGCCGCACGTCGTCAGGCTGCGGGTTCTCGATTGCCGCAAGAGGCCCATGGCCTGACGGCACACGGCTCGCCAAAAACAGCTCTCCATACTTCACGCGGTCAGTGATGAGACCTCTGAGCGGGGCGGCGTAAGCCCCCCGGTTCTTGGGCGTAAGTCCGCTGT
>JAYTGQ010000805.1:0-1189 GCA_043733345.1 Schlesneria sp. | reverse complement strand
TGTGGAACTTTTCTCGCAACAACTCGGTCAGGTTGAAATTCTGACGAGTCGCGATGGCATGCAACGCCCGGACTTGGGCGCTCGTGGCGGCACGTCGGTTGCCGTTGGACGGACGGCCGCTCTGACTGCCATTCGCCCCACCAGTGGAGTCGCGACTCGGGTTCCCGCGTTGCGAAACTTCATCGGCACCGCGTTCGTGTCCGTTGGTGTTGCTCTGAGTGCGTTCCGCACCATTCGAGTTCAGGGCGGGCGACGCCGAACCCGACTGGCCCGCCAGTTCGTCGTTCACGGCCTGGCGGCAGGCGGTGTAGGCGGCCCGTACCTTTTGTTGCAGGCCGTCGAGATCGTGGAAGAGCAGGCTGCCATCGAGTTCCAGCTCGATGTCGCAGCTCGCCCCCAGGGAACCGAAATCGGGCTGGCCGACCTTCTTGGCGAGACCAACCTTCACTGTCATGGGCATGGGAAATCTCCAGTGAGAGAAACGAAAAGGCCCCGGCCGCATCGCTGGGACATGGCCGGGGCGGTTTGAAAGAGGTCGTGACTGCGCCCTGCGGCGAAGTGTCACGCTTCGAGCTGCTGCAACTGCTTGAGCGACGCGAGCGTGGTTTTCATCAATCGCGACTGACGGCGCTGCTGCCGTGCCGCCACGATCAGGTTCGTGACATCCTGCAACGTGGTGCGCAACGTGTCGCGCAGCCGTTCGGCTTGAACGATGAGGTCGTTTGCTGCCGGAGCTGGAGAGGAGGGGACGGTCCCTGGACTCGTCGCCGCTCCTGACGAGGGCGGAAGACGGTTCACGGGACCATTGAAGTCGCTACTGTTCGACATGCGGTGTTCCTTCGAGGAGGGTTGGGAGCGAGTTGTTGTCCGACGATCAGACAACTGGGGACGTGCTGATGCTGTGGCCAGCGGTGAGGCGATGCGATGGGCATCGCTGCTCGGTTCGAGAACACCCGCCTTGTCGAGCGGTTGCCAGAGATAGGTGCGTCGGCCGTCGGTGCAGACGCACGGGGATGCGGCATCGGTGAAGCCGACTTCGTTGAACCCGAAGTCGAGGGCGCGAACGAGGAACTCGCGGTTGACTTGAATTCGCAGTTCCGGACCCATGCGGTGCGAGCGACTCAACACCAATTCCGTCATGGGCGACTTGTCATCCTGACGAGCCCGAATGGCGACGGTCCCGTTGAGG
>JAYTGQ010000804.1:0-1190 GCA_043733345.1 Schlesneria sp. | reverse complement strand
TGTGGAACTTTTCTCGCAACAACTCGGTCAGGTTGAAATTCTGACGAGTCGCGATGGCATGCAACGCCCGGACTTGGGCGCTCGTGGCGGCACGTCGGGTGCCGTTGGACGGACGGCCATTCTGGGAGCCATTCGCTCCGCGATCGGAGTCGCGATTCGGGTTCCCGCGTGGCGAGCCATCACCGTCATTGGCACCACGTTCGTGGCCGTTGGCGTTACTTTGAGCGCGATCCGCCCCATTCGAGTTCAAGGCCGGTGACGCGGAACCCGGCTGGCTTGAGAGTTCATCTTGGACCGCCTGCCTGCACGCCGTGTAGGCGGCCTGTACTTTCCGATGGAATCCATCCAGGTCGCTGAACAGCAGACCTGCATCGAGTTCCAGCGCGACCTCACAACTCGCGCCGAGCGAGCCGTAGTCGGGCTGGCCGACCTTCTTGGCGAGACCAACCTTCACTGTCATGGGCATGGGAAATCTCCAGTGAGAGAAACAAAAAGGCCCCGGCCGCATCGCATAGACACGGCCAGGGCGTTGTTGAGCGTGGAGGACCAAGACTGTGCGTCACGCGCCGAGTTGTTGAAGCTGCTTCAACGAGTTCAACGTCGTCTTCATCAGTCGGGTCTGGCTGCGTTGCCGTCGCGCAGCGGCGATCAGTGAGGTGACATCCTGCAACGCCGTGCGCAGCGAGTCGCGCAGATGTTCCGCGTGAACGATCAGGTCAGTCGCCGCCGGGGCGGGAGAGGAGGGAGCGGTCCCAGGACTCATCGCCACTCCGGACGAGGGCGGAAGACGATTCACGGGGCCAGAGAAGCCGTTACTGTTGGACATACTGTGTTCCTTCGAGGAGGAGGGTTGGGAGCGAGTTGTTGTCCGACGATCAGACAACTGGGGACGTGCTGATGCTGTGGCCAGCGGTGAGGCGATGCAGCGGGAATCGCTGCTCGGTGCGAGGGCACTCTCGGTGGCGAGTGGCTGCCAGAGGTAGACGCGGCGTTCGTCGCGGCACACGCACGGGGATGCGGCATCTGTGAAGCCGACTTGGTTGAAGCCGAAGTCGAGGGCGCGAACGAGGAACTCGCGATTGACTTGAATCCGCAGTTCCGGACCCATGCGGTGCGAGCGACTCAACACCAATTCCGTCATGGGCGACTTGTCATCCTGACGAGCCCGAATGGCGACGGTCCCGTTGAGG
>JAYTGQ010000803.1:0-10074 GCA_043733345.1 Schlesneria sp. | reverse complement strand
ACCGTCGCGCCGCCGGATGTTCTCAGCGAACTGCTCACCGCCGAACAGCTCGCCAAGCTCGATCTGTTCGACCGCGTGCAACTGACCGAAGTCGTGCGCATCTGCCGCGCGTCGGAATCCCTCTCCGCCGCCGGTCGCACGCTGTTCGCCGCCTCGCGCGCGTCCAAAAGCCAACCCAACGACGCCGACCGCCTGAGAAAGTACCTCACCCGTTTTGGCCTCACCTGGGCGGAACTCCACCGCGAGTGACGTTCACGAGCCACCCTGCTTGACCGTGTTCACATGCGTGACATTGATTGCGTGAGTTGTCGTTTAGACTCGACTCAAGCGTCTAGGAGTACGACGAAATACGCAGATACTGTCCCCTGTACGAAACACGTCAGTTCGATGTTCGACTGACGAAAACACTCCTTGCAGGGAACGATGATTATGAAAGTTTTGGGAATGGCAGTGTTGGCAGTGGCGACGGTGATGGCAGCGACGAGCGGGACTTGGGCCAGTGGCGGCAGCGGCAAAGGCGGAACCAAGTTGCGGGCGGTGCTGGTGGCTTCCGTCACAGGTGGAGCGAAGATCGGCGAGGCGGAGTACACAACCAAACTGAAGAACGGGATTGCGATTCGGCGGTTGGAAGTCGAAGTGGACCAATTGGCATCGCCAGTGGGGACCGTACTCAAGATCCTCGTGAATGGTGTCAGCGTGGGGACTGCCACAGTTGTCGCTGGAGATGCCGATAATGACGGTCCTGCGGGTGCCGTCGGCAACGAAGCCAAGCTGGTTTTGCAGACTCCCAAAAATACGGTTCCAACAATTGTCGTTGGCTCCACGATTACAATCTGCGACCCCAACGGGATCGTATTCGCTTCGGGGACATTCTAATTAAGGCGACCGGCCACAAAGGGTTTACCCGTAGACACCCACCCGAATGTGAACGAGGACGTCGATCGACTTCGCGCTCGTTCACAATTCGGGTTGGTGTGGGTCAGACAAGTCTTGCCGGTCGCCCAAGAGGTAGCCTGACTGAGAGGCGATCCGAAAAATCACGCGCGCGAGGGGGCGACTGTTTCATGGAGCAACCGTGGGATTGTCGGCAACTCATCCCGTGACTTGCGACATGAAATATAGACTCCTGACCGCTTCCCTAACGGATTGCCCCTGAGTTCCGACCGCTTGAGGCTCGGAGAATCGTCTCTCGGAAAACCTGCGGACAGCGACTTGTCATGTGATCGTGGTTGTAGTCAGACCGTGTCCATTCTTTTTCAAGGAGGAAATGAGATGCTTGTTTTAAGTCGGAGGATCGACCAAGAAATCGTCATCGCAGACAACATTCGTGTCAGGATACTCGAAGTTCGCGGCAATCAAGTGCGATTGGGGATCGTGGCCCCTGAGGAAATCCGCGTCCGGCGTGATGAGGTGCCAGCCCGCTGGCAGGAGTTTTTCAAAGGAGACGGCCCATTGGTTGTCGGTATTGGAAGCTGACAATCAGCAACTTCAAATTCCGTTGGGCCGCCGAGTTGATGACCCGGCGTCAGTGGACGGGTGCAGTTTGGGCACTCTTGCCCATCCAGTCTCATGCTCCACGCGGTCTTCGATGAAACATTCTTAGTGAGCCGGGCGGCGTCAGCCCAATGGCACTGACTTTACTAACCCGCAGCGTGAGCGAGGGCGATGACATGAGGCGTTTCTCCTTGCTTCCCTCGCTGACGCTGCGGGTGACTGATCCGCTGTTGCCACATTGGGTTGACGGCATCCGGCTCACCGCTTCTGTTCTGTCGGAAACGTCCACATTGTGGCCGGTAACGATTGGTCGAGTGGGTATAGCGACCTGACTTTCTGCTTATGTTGCTCTTTTGTTTGTTGTGGAGCGACGAATTGCACGGATACTGTCACCGACTGAATGTGAGTGTGATGTTGTAGAATTTCCTACGGCATTCTTTTCAGAAACGGGGACTCCAATGAAATTGTTGAGAATGATTGTTTGTGCGGCGTCGGCGACGTGGCTGGCAACGGAACCCGTGATGGCTGCCCCCCCGAAAGTGACGAAGCAGATCGTTGCGATCAGATCGGTGGCAGGTGGATCGGTGGGCAAGGCCGAGCTTGTCACCAAAACTGTCGGAAAGAAGACCACGCGTTCGCTGGTCGTGAAAGTCGCCAATTTTTCACTCCCTGCCGGGACCAAGCTGGCGGTTCGGATCGGCCAGTCTGCGGTGGCAACGGGCAGTGTTGTCGAAGAAGTCGATAACTATGACACCGATGGCGACGGGACTCCCAACGATGGGGATACGGATGATGACGGTGATGGCATCAATGATGATCTCGACGCAGATGATGATGACGACGGGATCCCAGACAGCGCGGAAGATGATCTGGA
Source organism: Schlesneria sp. (assembly GCA_043733345.1). Classification (GTDB taxonomy): domain Bacteria; phylum Planctomycetota; class Planctomycetia; order Planctomycetales; family Planctomycetaceae; genus Schlesneria. Next base: position 7,706 of record JAYTGQ010000803.1, on the reverse strand, counting down.
CAATGACGGCATCAACGACTTCCAAGACGATGATGATGACCACGATGGCGTGGCGGACGACGAAGAGGACAACGACGGTGACGGCATCCCTGATGACGAAGACAACGACGCCAACGGCAACGGAACGGACGATAACGAAGAGGAAGTCGATGCCGATGCGGACGAAGATGGCGTGCCGAACTCCGAAGACACCGACGACGATGACGACGGCATTCCAGACGACCTCGATACCGATGATGACGGGGATGGAATCGCCGACACCGTCGATCCCAACTACGCGACGTTTTCGGGCAAATTGCTCGTCACGAAAACGACCGGCGTTCCCGCCGCTCCTAAGGGAGCAACACTCTCCGTTCACCTTCCCAATGGCACTATGATTGCCTCGGGAAAGTTCTAACACCGAGACGGCAGGGGTAGCGGCGCAACCTCAGTGGCGGAGTCCGTCGCGTCCGAAGTGCCGGCACTCCTGTTGGTCAATCAATGTCAGTGAGTGCGAGGACTCCTTGAAGTCGCGTCTCGCTCCCATGCTTCGCAGGACACCACTGCGAGGCATTTTTTTTGTTGGAGGTGGCATGGCCAACGTTGAGACGCAAAACGGCGTGCGACTGCTCGTTGTGGAAGACCAGAAAGTGCTGCTGCAAAGTCTGCAACGCGGACTGATCGCGGAAGGCTATTTCGTATCGGGAGCCTCCACCGGGGCCGAAGGCTCTCGCCTCGCTTTGGCTGAGCAGCCCGACGCGATGGTGCTCGATTTGTTGTTGCCCGATGGCGACGGAATCCAGACTCTCAAGCGACTGCGGGCCGAGGGGTTCATCAAGCCCGTTCTGATTCTCACGGCCTGCGACGCGATCGAGGATCGCATTCGCGGACTGGACTCCGGGGCCGACGATTATCTCGTCAAGCCGTTTGCCTTCGGGGAACTGGTGGCCCGTCTGAAGGCGCTGTTGCGGCGAGTGGTCACGTCATCGGAGACGGTACTCCAGGTGAACGATTTGGTGATCGATGTCCTTTCGCGTCGGGTCAAACGGGCCGGACGAGACATCGACCTTTCGCCCCGTCAGTACGAACTGCTCGAATACTTGGCGCGTCATCGAGATCAGATCGTCTCGCGCCAGATGCTGGCCGAGGATGTCTGGAGAACCGCGACGGCAACGTGGACCAATGTGATTGAAGTTCTGGTCAATCAGCTTCGGAAGAGGATCGAACGGCCTGATTGCGATTTGCTCATCCATACGGTGCGAGGCGAAGGCTATCTGTTGGGGAATCTGCCGTGCTGAAGCATTGGAGCATCCGTTGGCGTTTGACCCTGTGGTACGTCCTGTCACTCGCCGTGATTTTGGCGGTCTTTGACACGTCGCTCGTGCTGATGGTCCGGTCCTATCTCCACACGCAACTCGAAGCAGACCTGAACAACGAAGCCAACGAACTCGCCGAAGAGATCGAGTTCGCCAAATCGGCCGAAGAGTTTCAGGCCCGCTTCGCACAGCATTACGCCGAACACGGCGGCTACAGCTTCCAGGTGAGTCGCTTCGACGGCAGCGTGCTGTTCGGTTCTCCGTGGCTGCGGGCGCACGTTCTGCCCAAACCCAGCTCGTCGAGCGAGATTGCCTTTCGTCGCTTGGAGGAAATCACACTGTCGCACGCGGGACGCCATCGGTTGTTGTGTCGTGCCGTGCGTGGTCCGTCGGAACCGCTCGTGATTTATGTACTCGCTCCCCTCGCGCGCTCGGAGCGGGAGCTATGGTCCTCGGTGCAGATGCTGCTGATCGGGAGTTTTCTGGCGTTGCTGGTGGCGTTTGTCGGCGGATTCTTCATTGCACGGCAGGCCATGCTCCCCGTGGAGCGGATCGTGGTCACGGCTGAACGTATTTCGCACGAGAACCTCAGCGCCCGCATCTTCGTCGAGAATCGCCATGACGAACTGGGGCGTCTCGCCGCCACGCTCAATCGGACGTTCGGTCGCATGGAGCAGTCGTTCGCCGAGATGCGTCGCTTCACGGCCGATGCGGCGCACGAATTGAGAACGCCTCTCGCCGTGATTCGCACGGAGATCGAAGTCGCCCTGCGAAGCGACCACAGCGTGGAGACCCTGCGGCGCGTGATCCTAGTGGCGCTGGCCGAGACGACGAGGCTTTCCAGTCTGGTCGATCAACTGTTGACGCTCAGCCGACACGATGCCGGCATGCAGTCGCTCGTTCACGAAGAGGTTTCACTGGCGGCCGTGTTGCACGATGTTGTGGATTTCCTCCATGCGACGGCAGCTCGAAAGCAGGTTGCGATCGAAGTCGGCGAACTGTCTGACTGCACCGTTGTCGGTGATGACGTGTCACTCAGCCAGCTGTTCTTCAACCTGCTCGACAATGCCATCAAATTCACACCGGTCGGGGGCACCGTGCGCATCGGTGGCCGTTGCGTCGGTCAACGCGTCCTCGTGACGATCGAGGACACGGGAGTGGGGATCGAACAACACCACCTGCCTCATTTGTTCAAGCGGTTCTATCGCGTCGATACCTCGCGCAACAACGCGAGCGGCGGGACGGGACTGGGCTTGGCCATCTGCCGCTCGATCGTCGAGACTCACGGTGGGGAGCTGACGGTCGCGAGCGAGCTTGGTCGGGGAACCCTCTTCAGTGTCAGCCTTCCCGCCGATTCCAACGGGGTGTCTCGCGCATCGGTCACGAAGTCAGCAGAAGTGGGGGGCATCGCGGTTCTCGGGAGTCCATGCACATGAATCGAAAACGCGGTTTCACGTTGATGGAACTGCTGGTGGTCATTGCAATCATCAGTGTCCTGCTGGCGTTGCTCCTGCCAGCCGTGCAGCAGGCGCGCGAGGCGGCTCGACGAACGCAATGCCGCAACAATCTCAAGCAACTGGGATTGGCGCTGCACAATTATTTAGACACACATCAGGTCTTGCCCCCCAGCTTTTGTTTTTCATTGACGATGTCGCTGCCCGTGCGCGGTTCGTGGTCGATTCACGGTCGATTGCTGCCGTTTCTCGAACAGTCGAACGCCTACCGACAAGCACGACTGGACCTCGATTGGGACGACCCCATCAACCAAGCCACCGGCATTCCCCAGATGCAGGTGCCGGTGCTGGCCTGCCCGAGTGATCCTTGGAGTCGCACCATTTTTTACTCCGGGCCGGGTGAGGGGTACTTCTTCCCGGTGAACTATGCCTTCAATTTTGGCACCTGGTTCGTGTTCAATCCCGTGTCGAACAAAGGCGGGGATGGTGTGTTTCATCCGAACAGCCGCATCGACACGGGCAGCATCACGGATGGACTGAGCAACACCCTCTGCGCCGCGGAGGTCAAGAGCTACCAACCGTACTTCATCAACACGAGCGATCCCGGCCCGACACCACCGAATGACGCCGCCGTCCTCGCTCCGTTCGCCGCCGGAGCAGAAATCAGGCTGGGCCCCAACTTGGACGACAACGAGGGGCACACGGAATGGTGCGACGGCGCGGTCCACGAGAGCGGCTTCACCACGGTCTTCGCGCCGAACAAGTACGTTGCGTATCAACATCTCGGCGGTCGGACCTATGACATCGACTACACGTCGCGCGAAGAAGGGACCACCTCGACTCAGCCCACCTATGCCGCCGTCACCGCCCGCAGCCATCACGCGGGACTCGTCCACAGTTTGCTCATGGACGGATCGGTGCGAACTGTCAGCCAGAGTCTCTCACTCACCGTCTGGCGCGCGTTGGGAACTCGCAGCGGCAGTGAGTTTATCGGTGAGTTTTGAGCGTGGCTCCAGCACCAGCAGCACATGATGCGATTGCCGTCGTTTCGCGAAGAAAGAACTCATATTGGGGTGGGCTGTTGCCGGACTTCCTAAGCAACAATTAACCGTTGTTGGTTTCCCCTCATTGGTCTACAAGCCGCTCACTCAACACACACACGACACGCATTCGCGAGTCGATTGGTTGTCGAAGGTCACGGACCTCGCAACGTTTCCGCTCTCTTTACAACCTTGCTCTGGCAAGTGTTTGACTGCGAGTGACTGCGAGTGACTGCGAGTGACTGCGAGTGATGGCGAGTGACTGCGAGTGACTGCGAGTGATGGCGAGTGATGGCGAGTGATGGCGAGTCGTTCCGGCTCGGACTACGGTGGGCCGCCACGTTTTTACCGCGCTAAGGACCGGCGCATCAATAACTGTCGGAATTTGACGAGACCCCACCGTAGCACGGACGCCTCGTCCGTGCGGCAAAACGTGATCAACTGTGGAATCGGGCCGCACGGACGAGGCGTCCATGCTACGGCAGTGATTGATGCGCCGATCCTTAGCCGACTCGATACCGAGTCGGCGCATCGAACGATGCCGTCCCGCATGAGCGATCTCCGCAAACGTTGAATCGCCAAGAAAACTCGAAGACCTTGATGGAAACTCGCGGGAGTTTGAGACGGAAGGATTCTGAAGTGGGAGTCAGCTCCATGAACTCGATTTGCCAAGTCGGCTGGACGTTGGCGGTTTGCTGGCTGTGCGGAGTCGGGTGCGCAGTCACGCCCTATCGTTATGGTCACTTCCATAATTCCGATACTGTTACGGAGAAGCCCGCCGAGATCATGATCGCTTACGGGCGGCCACACAAAATATTGGACGACGTGGCGTGGGTGGTGGGGCTTCCAACTCGCCTTCTGCCGATGCACGCGAATGTCAACAATCATAAACTCTCAGGCGAAACTACCGACAAGCTGAAAGCGTATCTTCGCGAGAATGATCTGACCGACGTTTATGTTCGCGTTAATCAGTACGATCCGGGGGGCGAATGGCGGCGATTGCGGGAGAACACACGAATTGCACTCGGTTGGCGATATACAATCGGCGCTGCGGGAGTGGTCGTTTATGCAGTGCTGCCGGGACGGGTTTTTGGTGGAGACCTATACAACCCGTTTACGAACAGCCTCTACATCAACTCAGACGTGCCGGCCGTGGTTCTCATGGAAGCCGCCTACGCAAAAGACATCAATTCCCGCCGACGGCCGGGAGTGTATGCCACAATCAATGAGTTGCCCGTTCTCTCACTGTGGCGACACACCCTTGCGATCAACGATGTCCTCGGCTACGCACGGGCTCATGACGACTGGGACGTTGAGCGAGAAACCTACCGCGTCGTTTACCCCCAAATGGGGGTCCATGCGGCGTTGGGCGGACATTCAGCGGCTGCGTTGGGAACAGCAATGCCGCTGATCACAATCCCGATGATTGCAGTGGGGGGAGCGATTGCGGGACATGCTGTGGGGCAGGCGACAATTGCCAAGCGGGTTGCAGCACGATCCGTAGAATCGAACGTCGATGAGGAAGGTCGAAAGCGACAACGGATCGGCCATGCCCAGCATCCTCAGCCCGATCATTGAATCGGCCCTTGCATGACGGTTTGGTCCTTGTGGCAATGATCCCGCCGGAACGATCTCTGCAACATCGACTACACTTCGGCACAGTGGTGCCCATTCCGGTCGGTTGAATCGTCTCTCCTCGCTCACCATGCTCCGCGAGCCGCTCGAATGGACGTGCCACACCCGTGAAGCTGATTTTTGCGAATCTTATTTCGGTCCTTCCTGCCTCAGTGTGTCGTGTCGCCGTCTGTCGCGTGGTGTCTGCTCTCGCGAGTGCGTCACACCGCTGCACGCCGTACGCCGCAGAGACAATGATGCGGCCACAGTTCGTGCATGACACCCGTGTTTATCATATTTAATACTGCCTCGTGAATCTGATTAAATCTCAATTATCTTGGAGTTTTTGGGATGATTCGCGCTGTTTGCACGAGACCGCTGCTGCTATACCTCGCGCGATACAGAGTGGGCCGTTTCCGTTTATCCCAAACACGAGCGGCATCAGTGTGAACGCGAGCAATGAGCGGAGCGCGTGCCGTAGTCATTGCCGCGAATCGTCTCAGTTCCTGCCGCACGAGGCAAATTCTTGGCGCGATCAGTTCACGGAGTGAAGCCGAAAGCCCCTCATGCCAAGCCCATTCCGATCCGCTTTATTATGGCTCATCGTCATCTCGACGGCCTGCCGACTTTGCTGGGCGGCGGGTCTTGAGACCGGCAACGACGAGGGCTATCACTATCTCTACTTAATCAACCCCGATTGGAGCTACTTCGATCATCCGCCGATGCTGATGTGGTTGTCGCGCGTCGGAGTCGCCCTCTGTGGCGGCTGGGTTCATCCGCTGTCGCTGCGTCTCGGGTTTGTGATGTTGTTCGCCGGATCGACGTGGGTGATGTTCGAGTGGACGGCGCGGTGGTACGACGAGCGTGCCGGCTTCTACGCGGCCCTGGCACTCAACCTGAGTGCCTTTTACTCCGTTGCCGCTGGTGCGTTCGTGCTGCCCGACGGGCCGTTTCTGTTCTTTGCCCTCCTGACGATGTGGCGGTTGAGTGAGGCACTGGTCGGCTCGCCCGGCCGCATTCTTCCGTGGGTGTGGGTCGGTCTGGCGTGTGCGGGGGCCATGCTCAGCAAATATCACGCGATCTTTCTGCCGCTGGGCGCGTTGGTGTTTGTCATCGCAACACCGTCCGCGCGACGCAGCCTGTGGACGCCGGGGCCGTATCTCGCAGCACTGATCGCGTTGCTCGGATTGATCCCGGTCATCATTTGGAATTCAAACCATGACTGGGCATCGTTCGTGTTTCAGGGGATGCGCGCGATTGGCGGGCGATTTCGTCCTGACGGACTGGTGGTCCTGCTGTTCGGTCCCATCGGTTTTCTCTTCCCTTGGATTTGGTTTCCACTCATCTCGATCTTTGCCGGCAGAATCTCCCGCTTTCGCTCCTTGACGGGCCACGAACGGCTGCTGATGTGCCTGTCGATGGTCCCGCTCGTGTTTTTTCTCGGCGTGTCGTTCGTGCGTCCGATTCTTCCGCATTGGCCGCTGATTGGGTTTGTCCCGCTCTATCCGATGGTGGGTGCCGCCTGGGCGGCCCGGTCGGAAAGTGAGCCACTTCGAGTTCACCGTTTCGTGGTTGGGATGTCGGTCGCGCTGCTGGTCTTGGCCGGGACCTTCCTGACGCAGGCCCGGTTCGGCGTGATTGAGTTCCCCTTTCGTGACCCGTGCATCGAGATCAGCGGGTGGGGTTCCTTGGGGCGGGAACTGGTGGCCCGAGGGATCGTCGATCGCCCGAACACGTTCTTGTTCACGAATCGTTGGTTCGACAGCGGGCAGTTGGCGTTTGCCGTTCGCAATCGCGTTCCCGTGCTCTGCTATCACGCCGGAGACGCACGCGGGTTTGCTTTTTGGAGCCGTCCCGAAGACTGGATCGGGAAGGACGGGGTGTTGATTGAATTTGAAGACCGTGCCAGATCCAGTCGCACCGACTATGAGCCGTACTTCCGCCAGATCGAGCAGTTGCCCTCAATGATGATGCGGCGCGGCGAACACCCCTTCCGCACGGTTCGAGTTTATCTTTGCTCAGAACAGTGGCGTCCCTTTCCCTTCAATTACCCATCCCGGTGTGGTTTTGATGCCATTCACGAGAGACCGCAGATCACAGCCACTCCAAAGATACTGGATTCAAACTGAGGGTCGAAGACTCGTCTTGCCCACAACTATCTGCAGTAAGTTTGACGTTTCCGACAGAAGTGGTGAGCCGGGCGACGTCAGCCCAATGGCACTGACTTTACTAACCCGCAGCGTGAGCGAGGGCGATGACATGAGGCGTTTCCCCTTGTTTCCCTCGCTGACGCTGCGGGTTAC